>NZ_JBIALS010000013.1:0-187569 GCF_042873655.1 Streptomyces sp. NPDC004609
CTCGTACTGGACGTACTTGGGTGATTCCGACAACGCAGCGAGTGTGCGTGCTGGGCGTCGCAGGCCAGGCGGGACTTTCGATACACGCCCTAGGGTCCGGTGGGCTCCGGGAGGCCGGGGCCCACGCCCGGTCCCGGCCTCCCGGAGCCGGGCGGCTGGGGGATCCGGGGGCCCCGGGGTACGGGGGTGGTGCGGTCAGGTCACCCGGCGGGCGCCGTGCTTCGACGCCCTCAGATGGGCCTCCGTCGGGAGCACCGCCAGGCCCGCCGAGTCACGGGCGCGGGCCAGCGTCTCGCCGGACAGCCGGGAGAGCGTCCGCGCGGGTGAGGCGTACGGCTCCAGTTGCAGCCGGATCCGGGCCTCGGGTCCGGCCCTGCGGCCCTTGAGGGTGACCCGGGCCCGGTGGACGCCGTCCAGGGACTCCGCCTCCCCCGCCAGGACACCCTCCAGGGCCCGGCCGTGCAGCAGCGCGCCCTCGCCGTCACGGCTGTCGACGAGGACTTCGGTCAGCCGGGCGCGGCGGAGCTGTGCGAGCAGCAGCCACAGCGCGAGCAGGACGAGGATCGCGAGGCCCGCGATGACGGAGGGCCACCACCAGCTCTCGTCGCGCCACCGCTCGCGGTCGGCGGTGCTCAGCAGGACGTCGTCGCGGCCGTCCCAGGGCCACCAGGAGGGCACCGAGAGGCCCGCACCCGCCGCGAGCACCCCGCCCCCTACGCACACCAGCACTACTCCGGCAAGGCCGAGCACCACACGATTGACGCCACGCAGCATCCGTCTCTCACCTCTTCTTCGCGGGCGGCCGGGTCACCTGCACGGTCAGCGCCGGGCTCCTGGCGAGGCCCAGCTCGGCGATGCCCGCGCCGAGCGCCTCGTCCAGATCGGCACGGACGTCGTCGAGTTCACGGAAGTGGGACCGGGCCCTCACCGAGACCTTGGAGCGCCCCACCCGGACCCGGGCGGACTGGACGCCGGAGACCTCCATCGCCCGGTCGCGCAGCACCAGTGCCGCCGCGTCCCGCGTCAGCCCCGCGCGTACGGAGGGCTCGTCCCGGCGCATCGGGAGCACCGAGCGCATTCCGGGGGTGGCCGCGATCACGATCAGACAGATCCCGAGAAGGGCGACGGCCGCGGCGACCACCAGCACCCAGGGTTCGTCGACCTGCCACTGGGCGAGGTCGTGCCCGAGGGAGCGCCGCCATTGCATGGCCGGCCGGTCCACCCGTACCGCCGCGATGTCGTACAGGAGGATGCCCGCGCCGCCGAGGACCACCAGCGCGAGCAGCGCGGCCGGCACCCGGCGGACGGACCAGAAGCGCCCCGCCCTGTGGCCGCTTTCGCCGTCGCGCTCCGGGACCGGTGCGTGCGAGGCCCCCGACGCGGACCGGTCCGGGTCGAGCACGGGCGCCGTCGGTTCGGACTCGGTCATCTGATCCTCCCCTGCGCCGCGCCGCGCGCGTGCGCCGAGTGCAGGCGTTCGACGAACACCGACACCTCGGGCACGTCCATGCCGGCCAGCGTCCTCACCCGTTCGGTGACCCGGTGCCGCACCGCGCCGCACTGTCCGCCGATGTCGGAGGGGTAGTCGAGTTCGAGGGTGATCCGGACCCGGGCGGCGTCGTGGTGCACGACGACCGTGGCATGGGGCGCGCTGCCGCCCCGGGGCACCGCGTCGAGCGCTTCCCGCGCTGCCTGTGCGGCGATCTTCGCCACGACCCGGTCGGCGATGACGGTCGCACCGCGGTCTCCGGCGGCGACACCGGGGGCGGAGCCGCCGCGTCCACCGCTCCGTTCACCGGCCACGCCGGGTCACCGCCGCCGGTCGCCGCGCTCGCGACCCCGGAAGAAGTCCCCGGCTTCGAGATCGCCCTCCAGGAAGCGGCCCACCACGAACCCGACCGCGCCGAGCGCGGCGACCAGCAGAAACGCGCCGAAGCCGCCGAAGTACCCGGCGAACCCGAGCGCCATGCCGGCCAGCAGGCCGACCACAGCCATGTTCATCGTGAACTCCTCCATCAGGACTGCCTGCGGGGACGGCCCGTGCCACCGGTGTGGCCCGTGCGGCCGGCCCCTCGGCTACTGGATCCGTGGCTCTTCCTCTTCCTCTTCCTCTTCGGGCAGCTTCACATCGCTGACCGCGATATTGACCTCGACGACCTCAAGTCCGGTCATCCGCTCGACCGCGGAGATCACGTTCTCCCGCACCGCGCGGGCGACGTCCGAGATCGAGACGCCGTAGTCGACGACGATCTCCAGGTCGAGGGCCGTCTGCACCTCGCCGACCTCGGCCTTCACTCCACGGGTGGCCTGGGATCTGCTGCCTCCCGGCACCCGGTCGCGTACCGCGCCGAAGGTGCGGGACAGCCCGCTGCCCATGGCGTGGACACCGAGCACATCGCGTGCGGCCAGTCCGGCGATCTTCTCGACGACGCCGTCGGCGATGGTGGTCCGGCCCCGGGAGCCGGGGTCCCCGCCGCCGCGCTTGCTCGTCGTCCTCCGGGGTTCGTTCCTGGGGGCCTCGGCCGAGCCGGACTCACCACCGGCTGTGTCGGTCCGGCTCCTGGGGGCGGTCTCACTCATCGCCTCGTCCTTTCGGGGCTGTACGGCCTTGCGGACAGTGCTGGAGTCCCCTCACGGGTGCCTCGGTGGATCCCGCCGGAGTCCGGTGCGGTCCGCAAGACACCCCCTAGCCCACATTAAGCGCGGATGCCCCGTCCCGCTCCGAACATGCGGCAGGCTGGAGCAGTGACCACTGCAGACGCGGTACGGAGACGGCTCGGCCTCGGCAGACTGCTTCCGCTGGGAGACCCCGGGGCCGGGGCCTGGCTGACCGAACAGTCGGCCGAAACCGTGCTGCGGCACGCGGCCGACGGCCTTCCCGGGGTGGAGCCCGGCAGGCTGCGGCTGGCGCTCGCCGACCCGGAATCGGTCGCCGCCCCCGCCGTACCGCCACCGCCGAGCGCCCTGCCGCCGGGTCCGCTGCGGATCGACGCCGACTTCGCGGCCGTGGGGCCGCGACCGCTGCCCGAGCTGGCGTCCGCGCTGCGGGAGACCCTCTTCACCGCGGCGGCGGACAGACTCGGACTGGTGGTCACCGAGGTCGATCTGCGGGTGACGGAGCTGCTCGACGCGCCCGCCGGGGTGCCCGGCGCCCCGCCGCAGGCTGCGGGAACAGCCGGGGCCGGAGGAACAGCCGGGGCCTCGGGGAGCACGGCGGGCGGGACCGCCGGGGAAGCCGACCGGGCGCGGCCGGACACCGCCGGTCCTGCCGCGGCACGGCCCGCCGAAACCGCCGATCCGGTCGCGGTGGCGGCGGCCGGGGCGCCCGGCGTCGCCGGTCTGACGGCCGTCCTGGGCGCTCCGGTGCATCGCGCGGCGGACCATGTCCGTGTCGAGGTGGCGGTGGCGCACGGCCACCGTCCGCCCGAGGTGGTGCGGGCGGTCCGCGAGGCGGTCTCGGCGGCTCTCGCGGACGGGCGCCCGGTATCGGTCCTGGTCACCGCCGTCGAGATCTGACCCCGAGCCCCGCTCCGGCCGGTGACGGTGCGGTCAGTCGCCGATGCCGGCCAGGTCCCGGAGCCTGCGTGCCTGCGCGGCGCGCTCGGCGGTGCGCTGCTCCTCGTACGTCCGGCCCGGCACGCCCTGGAGCAGGGCCTTCGTCTCGATGACCGCGTCGCGGGGCGCCGCGAGCAGCGCGGCGGCCAGGTCCCGTACCGCGGCGTCGAGTTCGTCACCGGGCACGACGAGGTTGGCGAGCCCGGTGCGCTCGGCCTCCTCGGCGTGGACGAAGCGGCCCGTGGCGCAGATCTCCAGCGCACGGGCGTATCCGACGAGCGACACCAGCGGATGCGTCCCGGTGAGGTCGGGGACGAGCCCGAGGCTGGTCTCGCGCATGGCGAACTGGACGTCCTCGGCCACGACCCGCAGATCGCAGGCGAGAGCGAGCTGGAATCCGGCACCGATCGCATGGCCCTGCACGGCGGCGATCGTGACGATGTCACTCCGCCGCCACCAGGTGAACGCCTCCTGGTACTCGGCGATGACGGCGTCCAGCTCCGCGTCGGAACCCCGTGCGAGATCGAGGAAGGACGGCTCGCCGTCGAATCCTTCCGGCGTGAACGCCTGCCGGTCGAGTCCGGCGGAGAAGGACTTGCCCTCGCCGCGCAGCACCACGACCCGCACCGTGCCCGGCAACGACCGTCCGGCATGCGTCAACGCCCGCCACAGAGCGGGGGATTGGGCGTTGCGCTTGGCCGGGTTGGCCAGTGTTACGGTGGCAACCGCGTTCTCGACGGTGAGCCGTACGCCGTCCTTGTCCAACACGAGATCACGTACAGGGTCACGGTCCTGTACGGAGTCACGGTCCTGCGCGGGGTCGGACGAAGTCATGGAGCGCCTCCGGTTCGGGTGCAGTCACTGCAGACTAGCTAAGCGACTGCACAGTAACCACCCGGCCGACCGTGACGACCGGCCGGGTGACCACCGTGAGAACCGGTGGACCGAAGGAGCCCTGACGTGCTGACCGACGCCAGACGTCCGGCATCAGGCCGATGCGGCCTTCTTGCCTCGTGTCGCCCCGCCGCGTCCCCGCAGCGTGACTCCGGACTCGCTGAGCATCCGATGGACGAATCCGTAGGAACGGCCGGTCTCTTCGGCCAGCGCCCGGATACTCGCACCGGAGTCGTACTTCTTCTTCAGGTCTGCCGCGAGCTTGTCGCGCGCGGCGCCGGTAACCCGGCTGCCCTTCTTCAGAGTCTCGGCCACCCGTGCCTCCTCATGGGAAGTGCGCTCTGGACTTCTCATGATCACCCCTTGTCGGCTTCCTGGCCACCCATTCGGCAAGGTCCATGGGACGACCTTTGCCGTGCGCGGAGCGCCCATCACGACCGGAATCCCTGATTCCGAGTGCAGGTGTCGGGCACGCCGGGCCATCGCCTCCGGAGAGTTGGCAGGTCAGGGGCTGTACGGAGAATCCGGCCGGGGGCGGCGCAGAAACGCGGGCGCTGCACCGAGTGCCACGCCGGGGTACGAGACGCTCTCACTCAGATGATGGATCACCCGTGGGCCGAATGATCCATACGGAGTGGATCACTCCCCGCCCCCGGGCCCCGCCGGAGCGGCCCCGGGAACGGCGCCGGAGACGGATGCGGAACGGCCCCGGACCGCCCCGGACCGCCTCGGGGCCCGTCAGGACAGGGTCCGCACGGTTCCGGCGGAACCGCCGCGGGCGATGCGGGGCACGCGGGTCCGGTCCGCGGGCTCGTCAGGCGAGGGCCACCAGGTCCGCGTAGTCCGCGCCCCACAGGTCCTCGACCCCGTCCGGCAGCAGAATGATCCGCTCCGGTTCCAGTGCCTCCACGGCGCCCTCGTCGTGGGTGACGAGGACGACCGCTCCCTTGTAGGTGCGCAGCGCGCCGAGGATCTCCGCTCGGCTGGCCGGGTCGAGGTTGTTGGTGGGCTCGTCCAGGAGCAGGACGTTGGCCGAGGAGACGACCAGGGTCGCCAGGGCGAGCCGGGTCTTCTCCCCGCCGGAGAGCACTCCGGCCGGCTTGTCGACGTCGTCGCCGGAGAACAGGAACGAGCCCAGCGTCTTGCGCACCTCGACCAGATCGAGGTCGGGCGCCGAGGAGCGCATGTTCTCCAGGACCGTGCGCTCGGGGTCGAGGGTCTCGTGCTCCTGGGCGTAGTAGCCGAGCTTGAGGCCGTGGCCGGGGGTGACGGTGCCGGTGTCGGGCTTCTCGACACCGGCGAGGAGCCGGAGCAGGGTGGTCTTGCCCGCGCCGTTGAGGCCGAGGATGACGACCCGGGAGCCCTTGTCGATCGCGAGGTCGACATCGGTGAAGATCTCCAGCGAGCCGTACGACTTGGACAGGCCCTCGGCGGTGAGCGGGGTCCTGCCGCACGGCGCGGGCTCGGGGAAGCGGAGCTTGGCGACCTTGTCGGCGGCCCGCACCTCCTCCAGCCCGGCGAGCAGCCGCTCGGCGCGCCTGGCCATGTTCTGGGCGGCGACCGTCTTGGTGGCCTTGGCCCGCATCTTGTCGGCCTGCGAATTGAGCGCGGCGGCCTTCTTCTCGGCGTTCTGGCGCTCGCGCCTGCGGCGCTTCTCGTCGGCCTCGCGCTGCTGCTGGTAGAGCTTCCAGCCCATGTTGTAGATGTCGATGACGGAGCGGTTGGCGTCGAGGTAGAAGACCTTGTTGACGACCGTCTCGACGAGGTCGACGTCGTGGGAGATGACGATGAAGCCGCCGCGGTAGGTCTTCAGATAGTCACGCAGCCAGACGATCGAGTCGGCGTCGAGGTGGTTGGTGGGCTCGTCGAGCAGCAGGGTGTCGGCGTCCGAGAAGAGGATGCGGGCCAGCTCGACCCGGCGGCGCTGACCGCCGGAGAGCGTATGGAGGGGCTGGCCGAGCACGCGGTCGGGCAGTCCGAGCGCGGCGGCGATGGTGGCGGCCTCGGCCTCGGCGGCGTAACCGCCCTTGGTGAGGAACTCCGTCTCCAGGCGCTCGTACCTCTTCATCGCCTTCTCGCGGGTGGCGCCCTTGCCGTTCGCCATCCGGTCCTCGTTCTCGCGCATCTTCTTCAGCACGCTGTCGAGTTCCCGGGCGGAGAGGATGCGGTCGCGCGCGAGCATGTCGAGGTCGCCGGTGCGCGGGTCCTGCGGGAGGTAGCCGACCTCACCGGAGCGGGTGATGGCGCCCCCGGCGGGGATGCCCTCGCCCGCGAGGCATTTGGTGAGGGTGGTCTTGCCGGCGCCGTTGCGGCCGACCAGGCCGATGCGGTCGCCCTTGGCGATACGGAAGGAAGCGGACTCGATGAGGACGCGCGCGCCGGCGCGCAACTCGATGCCGGAAGCGGTGATCACGGACAGACTCCAGGGCAAGCGGTACGGACGGCGGAAGGGAGGGCGCGCGAGACTTCGACGCCGTCTAATGCACGAGGAGAATGGCCATGGGGGCCAGTCTAACGGGGGCGTGCAAGTGGTTTCGCCGCCCGCGGGGGCGGGAGAGGTGTTTCCGGCGGGCCGGGGACGGGGCCACGGGCCCGGCCGCGAGGCGGGCCTGGGGTACGGCGCCGGGGCGTCCGTCACGCGGGAGCCGGGACGGACGGGACGGAACCGGTGGAAGCTGATCGACGGGGAACTGCCGGCGGTGTTCGTCTCCGACGGCGGCGAAACGCTCTCGGGCGTATCCGATCCGGACGAGGGCGTATCCGGCCTGGACGAGGAACGTCCACATCTGGCCGGACCCCGTCCTCCCGTCGGCGACCGGCTCGCCACACGGGTGCCGCGCCACGCCGGGTACCACGGCCACAACGCCCCCGCGGTCCTCTCCGGCATGCTGCTCGCCGCCCTGCTGATCACGCCCGTCCTCTGGCTGGGCCGGGACGGGCTGCCCGGCGCCGTCGCCTGGCTCCTGTGCGCTCCGGCCGTCTCGGTCCTCTTCGCCGGGGTGCGCAGCGGATTCCCCAGGGGCGCGCTCTCGGACGACCTGACGTGGTCCGAGCGCGAGGAAGGGGACCCGTCGATCCGGTGACCCGGCGGGGGTGACGCCCGCCGGGCTCGCTCACCGTCTCCGGACCGGCCGGCGGCGGACGGACCTACGCGCCGCCGGTGTGGACCTGGAACGCCGCTCGCCGGACGGCCTTGGCGAGCGCCGGGTCGGGGTGGGCCGCGGCGAGGGCGACCAGGACCTGGACCGTGCGGGGGTGGCCGCCGGAGCGGACCTCTTCGAGCAGTGCGGGGACCGTGCCCTGGACCGCGGAGTCCAGGTGGCGCAGCAGCAGTTGGGGCTCGCCGTGGTCCGCGACGGCCGCCGCGGTGTCCACCCAGAGCCAGGTGGCCTCCTCGCGGGTGAGCACATCGGCCGCGTCGTCGGCGTCGACCCCCTCGTACTCGGCGAGCCAGAGCAGGGCGTACGGGCGCAGTGTGGGCTCATCGGCGGCGGCCCGGACCTCGGCCTCGGCGGGGGCTCCGACGGCCCGCAGCGCCTCGAAGGCCAGGCCCCGCAGGAGGGCGTCCTCGCCGCGGGCGACGGTGAGCAGTTCGGCCACGGCGCTGGAGACCGTACGGGCGGCCAGCCAGGCGCGGTACTCGGCGCGGGCCGGGCCCGGGGTGAGGCGGGCGCAGCCGCGGAGCATGTCGTCGGCGGACTGCTCGATATTGCCCGCCGGGCTCTGGGCGGCGACACAGATCTGCTCCAGCTTGACCCAGACCGCCCAGTTGCCGAGGGGGGTGAGGGTGGCGGACCGGCCCCTGTCGAGCGTGAGCGCGCCGACGGCGGCCAGGCCGTCGAGGGCCCAGTCGAGCAGCCGGGAGACGGGGACGTCCGGCTCGGCGTCCGCCGTCCCGCCGCCGCCGGACACCACGAGCGCGGCCGGGCCGCCGGCGCGGGCGGCGGCGGTCCCGGTGGCGGGCAGGGAGGTTTCGGCGGCCGGACCGGACGCGTCCGGTCCGAGGGCGCCGGACCGGAGCACCGCCGCGTCGGGGGCGTCGGCCGCGGGCCCGGGCGCACCCGCGGCGGGCCGTGCACCGGTGTCCGGCACGGGTCCGGCGCCGGGCGGCGGGGCGGCTTCGGCCGGGGATCCGGGCTGCGCCTGGGGGCCGTACGGGACCTCGCAGCGCTCCTCGCGGAGTTCCGCGACCCGCTGCTCCAGCAGATCGAGCAGCGCCGGGACGAGCACCGGCCCCGCCGAGAGCTGGAGGAGGGAGAGCAGCTGGGGGACCGCTTCGACGACCTCGGCGACGGCGGTGGGCGCGGCATCGCCGGGGGCGGGGTGCGCCAGCGACCAGGCGTCGAAGAGGGCGACCCAGCCGCGGAGCACGGCCATGTCGTCGCGGTCCCAGGCGCGCAGCCGCCAGCCGGGGCGGGCGATGTCGCCGTGCAGTTCGACCAGTCCGGCGAGGCGGGCGCGGTCCCAGCCGGCGCGTACCTGGGCGGGGGTCAACTCCAGTGCGGCGGCGGCCCGTTCCTCCGCGCAGTCGGCGAGTGGGGCGGTGCTGGGGTCCCGGTCGACGGCGGCCCAGCGGGCGATCCGTACGGCGTCGGTGAGGACTTCTCTCGCCCGGCGGGCCAGTTCCGCGGGCGGAGGCGTGCCCTCGGGAGGCCTCGGGGCCGAACGGGTGCGCCGCGTCGTCACGGCCCTGCGGGCGCTGGCCAGCGGCCGCGGGCGGACGAGACGGAGTCTGGAGTTGCGCGCCAATTGCTCATCAGGCTTTCGGGACGTCACAGGGAGCAGTCTTCCCGTTGACGGCCCGAAAGCCCAAACGGAACCCTGCGGGCGGAAGATCGGCCGGATTCCGCACCCGCGGCGGCCGGGCGGCGCGGGGATCCGCGGGAGAGTCCGGCGCGGGCTAGAGCAGAGGGGTGAGAAAGCGGCGGAGCGCTTCCTCGTAACGCGCCGGGTCGGCGTTCCACATGGCCGCGTGCGGGGCGTCGAGGACCGTGTGGAGGGTGACGAGTTCCGGGCGGCCCGCGGCCAGCGCACGGGAGGGTCCCCAGGGGGCCAGGGTGTCGTCGGGGCCGTGGACGATCAGGGTCGGCACCCGTACGGCCTGTGCGTCGGCCATGGTGAGGAGCCGGCCGCCGTTGAGCCCCGCCCGGCCGCGGGCCGCTCTGGCGACGAGCGGCACCAGGGGCCCGGGAGTGTGGCGGGCCGCGGCCAGACCCCGCAGGGTCGCGTCCTTGTCGAGAACCGGGGAGTCGAGGACGAGGCCGCTGATCCGGTCGCGCAGCGCGGAGTTGGCGGCGGTGTGCAGTGCCATGGCCGCGCCGGTGGACCAGCCGAAGAGAACGACGCTCGCGGCTCCGCGGCCCACGGCGAAGCGGAGGGCGGCGTCGAGGTCCCGCCACTCGGAGTCGCCGAGGTGGCCGAGCCCGTCCGGGGGCCGGGGGGCGTCCGGGTCGCCCCGGTAGCCGAGGCCGAGCACGGGCACGCGTCTGCCGTGGAGAAACGGCAGGAGGTTCATGGGGTGTTCCCGGGTGGCGCCGAGCCCGTGCACGGCGATCACCCAGGTGTCGCGGGGGGCCGGCACCAACCAGGCGGGCAGCGGGCCGAGTTCGCCGGGGATGCTGACGTCCTCGTGGTCGATGCCGAGGGCGTCCGTGGGGGTGCCGGTGTGGAGCCGGGGGCTCATCCGGACGCGGGTGCCCGGCTCCAGGACGCCGTGGCCGACCTGCTCCAGCCTGCGGACCAGGGTGTCGGCGGGGTGGGAGACCCCTTCGAGGACGGGGCCGACGATCGCGTGCACGCCCGGGCCGTCGATCCCGTACGTGCCGGGGCGGCGGGAGGCGAGGCCCCGGGTGAGGGTCACCCGGCCGGCCGCGGTGGCGTGCACGGTGAGCCGGGGGTCTCCGGGGAGGGGTCGGCCGGGCGACGCCTTGAGCGTGGCGTCGCCCGCGTACCGGCCGGCCGCGACCGCGGCCGCGCCGACGCCTATCAGGGTGGTGACGGCCGCTGCCGTCGCGGTTACCGGGCGCATCCCCTCAGTGTCGGCACGGGCGCGGCACGCTGCCAGTGGACGGACGCCGGCCGGGTACCTCCGGGGGTGCCGGTGCGCCGCGCCTTCGGCGGCGCGCGGCCGGGTCCTCCCGGCGCCCGGGGCGGCATGGGCGGCCCGGCCCCGGGCCCCTCCCCCGACTCCGGCGGGCTCCGGAACACCGGGCTGGGAACACCGGGCGGCGGGCTCCGGAACACCGGCCGGAAACACCGGGCGCGGGCGGGGGCGCGGGGACCCGGGCCGCGGGTTCCGGATCGAACGCCCGGCATCGGATCCCGTGGCTCCTCCGGCCGTCCCGGCCGGCGTGATGACCCGGGCGGCGGATCACGGAAGCGCGGTGACGCGGATCACCATAAAATCCTACGAAAGCCACTTCCCGCCGGCTTCGACCTGCCACAACCGGAATCCCGGTCCCGGGGAAGCGGAAGCGGAAGGATGAGAACCGGTTGGAGACACCCTGAGTCCCGCCCCAGTTCACCTTCCGTTCACCCAGGTTACCTACGTTCGGCGGGCCACTGACCTCCAGAGATTGCCTGGGTAAATGGAACACATCACGCTGCTGCTCACGATCGTGATCGTGACAGCTCTCGTGTTCGATTTCACGAACGGTTTCCACGACACCGCCAACGCGATGGCGACGACCATCTCGACCGGCGCAATGAAGCCCAAGACCGCGGTGGCCATGTCCGCCGTGCTCAACCTCGTCGGCGCGTTCCTGTCGGTGGAGGTCGCGAAGACGATCTCCAGTGGCATCGTCAACGAGTCAGGCATCACCCCAGAAGTCATCTTCGCGGCGCTCGTCGGCGCCATCCTCTGGAATCTGGCCACCTGGCTGATAGGCCTGCCGTCCAGCAGCTCGCACGCCCTCATGGGCGGACTGATCGGGGCGACCATCGCTTCGGTCGGTATCAGCGGGGTCAACGGCGGCACGGTCGTCACCAAGGTCCTGATTCCCGCCGTCGCCGCGCCGCTGGTCGCCGGCATCGCGGCGCTCCTCGCCGCCAGGCTGACGTACCGCATCGGCCGCAAGACGGGCGGCAAGGGCACGGAGAAGGGCTACCGGGCGGGTCAGATCGCCTCGGCGGGTCTGGTCTCCCTGGCCCATGGCACCAACGACGCCCAGAAGACGATGGGAATCATCACGCTGGCCCTGGTCGCCGGCGGTGTGCTCTCCCCCGGCTCCAACCCTCCGATGTGGGTCATCGTCTCCGCGGGCGTGGCGATCGCGCTCGGCACCTACCTCGGCGGCTGGCGCATCATCCGCACCATGGGCAAGGGTCTGACCGACCTCCAGCCGCAGCAGGGCTTCGCCGCCCAGACCAGCGCGGCCAGCGTCATCCTCGCCTCCTCGAACCTCGGCTTCTCCCTCTCCACCACGCACTCCTGCTCGGGCGCCGTCATGGGCGCGGGCCTCGGCCGCAAGGGCGGAGTGGTCCGCTGGTCCACCGCCACCCGGATGTTCGTGGCCTGGGGGCTGACGCTGCCGGCCGCCGCGCTGGTGGCCGCGGGTTCCGAGTACGTGACCAAGCAGGGCGACTGGGGAGTGGCGGCCGTCGCCGTCTTCCTCATCGCCTCGTGCGCCGCGATCTGGCTGGTCTCGCGCCGCCAGGTCGTCGACCACACGAACGTGAACGACGTGCACCACGGCGACGGGCGCCCGGGCGCCGTCGACGCCGCCATCGCCCAGGACGACCTCAAGACCACCATCCCGTCCCCCGCTCCTTCGGCCCCCGAAGCGGGTCCGGCGAGCCGGGCCGCGGTGTAAGGACGGATCAGCATGAAAATCGACTGGGCAGCTCTCGGCTCCGTCTTCGGTGTGAGCCTCGTGTCGACCGTGGTGGTGGTGGGCTTCTTCGCCCTCGGCGTGGTCGCCCTCAGCAGGCAGGAGTCGGCAGCAGGCGGAGGCGGCGGCTCCGCGGCACTCGCCCGTACCGGCGCGTACGCCTGCTTCGCGGTCTGCGCCGCGGCGGTGGCGTACGGGATATATCTGATCATCACCTGACGGCCGCCGCCCAAGGACACTCCTCGCGCATCACCCCGTTCCCGCCGCAGGGCCGGGCACCCGAGTCGGGTGCCCGGCCCTGCGGCTGTCCGGATGTGGGCCTCAGCACACTGTCCCTCCGCAGGTCAAGGACAGGTTGACGGGTGTTCTCGGCGCATGGTGGACTTCCGGGGCCATCACGACGGAGGCAGAGGAAGCCGGTGCGAATCCGGCGCGGTCCCGCCACTGTGACCGGGGAACGACTCCCGGGAGCCAGGAACTCTCACCGTCGGACTCGTCGAACCAGGGCGCGGACACCCTGAGTGAGGACATATCGCCATGCGCGGCTGCGGTTCAGCTCCTGCCCCGAACACACCGAGAGCACCGAAGGACCTGAGGGCGCCGGGTACGGCACCGGGTTCGCCGTTCCCCCGAGGCGGGGCACCGGCCTGACCCATGCGTGCCGACCGAGTATTCGCGTACGGCTCCGCTCTCGGCCTCACCGGCGACCTGCTGCTCGGCGATCCGCGCCGGGGGCACCCCGTCGCCGCGTTCGGGCGGGCCGCGGGCGCCGTCGAGCGGGTCCTGTGGCGTGACCACCGGGGCTGGGGCGCGCTCCACACCGCCGTGTGCGCCGGAGGCGCCGCCGCCGGTGCCGCGCTCCTCGCCCGTGGGGCGCGCCCGAACGCGGCCGTGTCCCTGTCCCTGACCGCCGCCGCCACCTGGACCGTCGTCGGGGGTACGTCGCTGGGGCGCGAGGCCCGTGCCGTCGGCCGGGCGCTCGCCGCGGGCGACACGGCGGCGGCCCGTGAGCGGCTGCCGCATCTGTGCGGACGCGATCCGCACTCCCTGGACGAGCAGCAGATCGCGCGCGCCGTCGTCGAGTCCGTCGCCGAGAACACCTCCGACGCCGTCGTGGGGGCGCTGGTGTGGGGTGCGCTGGCCGGTGTGCCCGGGCTGGTGGGGTTCCGCGCGGTCAACACCCTGGACGCGATGGTGGGTCACCGATCGCCCCGCTACCGGCGGTTCGGCTGGGCCTCGGCCCGCCTCGACGACCTCGCCGGCTGGCCGGGCGCCCGCCTCACCGCCGTGCTGGCCGTGCTCGCGGGCGGCGACGCTCCCGGAGCCGTACGGGCCTGGCGGTCCGACGCGCACCGGCATCCGAGCCCCAACGCGGGCCCGGTCGAGGCGGCGTTCGCGGGAGCCCTCGGCGTACGGCTCGGCGGGACCCTCTCGTACGGCGGCCGGGTCGAGCACCGGCCCGTGCTCAACGGCGGGGGGCGCGCGGTGCGGATCACCGACATCGAACGGGCCGTCCGGCTGTCGCGCCGGGTCGGGCTGCTCGCGCTCGGCGCCTCCGTCGCCGGACGGCTGCTGCTCCGCAGGGCGGCACGCGCCGCGGGAACGGCGGGGGCGGCCGGAACCACGGGCACGGCAGCGGCTCCGCTCCACCGGGGCGGCGTGCGATGACCGGGCGCGGGGGCGGGCTCCTCGTCGCCGGCACCACGTCGGACGCGGGCAAGAGCGTCGTCACCGCGGGGATCTGCCGCTGGCTCGTACGGCAGGGGGTGCGAACGGCCCCCTTCAAGGGGCAGAACATGTCGCTCAACTCCTTCGTGACCCGTGACGGCGCGGAGATCGGCCGCGCGCAGGCCATGCAGGCGCAGGCCGCCCGCGTCGAACCGACCGCGCTGATGAACCCCGTCCTCCTCAAGCCCGGCGGCGACCGCAGCAGCCAGGTCGTCCTGATGGGCAGGCCCGTCGGCGAGATGAGCGCGCGCGGCTACCACGGCGGCCGGCAGGAGGCGCTGCTCGGGACGGTCGTGGAGTGCCTGGAGGAGCTGCGGCGCACGTACGACGCCGTGATCTGCGAGGGGGCGGGCAGCCCGGCCGAGATCAACCTCCGGCGCACGGACATCGTGAACATGGGGGTCGCCCGGGCCGGACGGCTGCCGGTGCTCGTCGTCGGGGACATCGACCGCGGCGGGGTCTTCGCGTCCTTCTTCGGCACCACCGCGCTGCTGAGCGCCGAGGACCAGGGGCTGGTCGCGGGGTATCTCGTCAACAAGTTCCGCGGGGACGTGTCGCTGCTGGAGCCCGGACTGGACATGCTGCGCCGGCTCACCGGGCGGCGGACGTACGGGGTCCTGCCGTACGCGGCCGGGCTCGGCATCGACGAGGAGGACGGGCTGCGCGTGTCCCTGCGCGGAGCCGTCCGCGAGTCGGTCGTGGCGCCGCCCGTCGGGGAGGAGATCCTGCGGATCGCGGTGTGCGCGGTGCCGCTGATGTCCAACTTCACGGACGTGGACGCCCTCGCCGCCGAACCGGGTGTGGTCGTGCGATTCGCCGACCGGCCCGAGGAGTTGACGGACGCGGATCTGGTGATCGTGCCGGGAACCCGGGGCACGGTCCGGGCATTGGACTGGCTGAGGAAGCGGGGACTGGCGGCGGAGCTTGTGCGCAGGGCGGCCGAGGGGCGTCCGGTGCTGGGGATCTGCGGCGGGTTCCAGATGCTCGGTGAGCACATCGAGGACGCGGTCGAGTCACGGGCGGGTTCCGTGACCGGTCTCGGACTGCTGCCCGTGCGGGTGCGGTTCGCGGCCGAGAAGACACTGGCGAGGCCGGCCGGCACAGCCCTCGGCGAGCCCGTGGAGGGATACGAGATCCACCACGGCGTCGCCGAGGTCCTGGGCGGGGAGCCGTTCATCACCGACGGCTCGGGACACGGCCTGGAGGGCTGCCGGGTGGGTGAGGTGTGGGGCACCCACTGGCACGGCTCATTGGAGAGCGACGGCTTCCGGCGGCAGTTCCTGAGACGGGTCGCGAGCGCCACCGGCCGGCGCTTCGTGCCCGCTCCGGACACGTCGTTCGGAGCGCTGCGCGAGGAGCAGCTGGACCGGCTCGGCGACCTCGTCGAAGAACACGCGGACACGGACGCGCTCATGCGGCTCATCGAGCGGGGCGCGCCCGTGGATCTTCCCTTCATCCCCCCTGGCGCGCCCAGTGGCCCCGGAGACCTTGGAGCACCCGCATGAGCACTGTGCTGTTGTTGTCGACCGCCGACACGGATCTGCTGGCGGCCCGCGCGTCCGGCGCGCCGTACCGCATCGGCAACCCGACCCGTGTGGATGCCGGGAGCGAACTGCCCGCGCTGATCGAGGGCGCGTCCATCGCGGTCGTACGGCTGCTGGGCGGCAGACGCGCCTGGGAGGACGGGCTGGCCGTGCTGCGGGAGTCGGGGATTCCGACCGTGCTGCTGGGCGGGGAGGCCGTTCCGGACGCGGAGTTGATGGCCGAGTCCTCCGTCCACGCGGGCGCGGTGGCCGAGGCACTGCGCTATCTCGTGGAGGGCGGCCCGGACAATCTCGTGGAGCTGGCCCGGTTCCTGATCCAGGACGTGCTGCGGACGGGGGCCGGGCGGGCCGGGGAGGCCCGCGAGAGGCAGAGCGCCGAGCCCCGGAGGATGCCCGCCTGGGGCGTGCACGGCTCCCGTGAGCGGCGGGAGGGGCTGCCGACGGTCGGGGTGCTCTTCTACCGCGCGCACGAGCTGTCGGGGAACACCTCGTTCGTCGATGTGCTGTGCGACCGGATCGAGGCCCGGGGCGCCAATGCCCTCCCGGTGTACGTCGGTTCGCTGCGGGACGCCGATCCGGAGCTGTTCGGGCTGCTGGGGACCGCGGACACCCTGATAGCGACGGTCCTCGCGGCGGGCGGGACCACCGCGTCGCGGGCGAGCGCGGGCGGTGACGACGAGGCGTGGGACATCGGCGCGCTCGCCGAGCTGGACGTGCCCGTCCTCCAGGGGCTCTGCCTCACCTCGTCCCGCCGCGCCTGGGAGGAGTCGGACGCGGCCCTCTCCCCCATGGACGCGGCGATGCAGGTCGCGATCCCCGAGTTCGACGGGCGGATCGTCACGGTCCCGTTCTCGTTCAAGGAGCAGGGCCCGGACGGCGTCCCGGTGTACACGGCGGACCCCGAGCGGGCCGGGCGCGTCGCCGGGATCGCGGTGCGCCACGCCCGGCTGAGGCACCAGGCGAACGCGGACAAGAAGGTGGCGCTCGTCTTCACCGCGTATCCGACGAAGCACTCACGGGTCGGCAACGCGGTGGGGCTCGACACGCCCGTCTCCGCCGTGCGGGTGCTCGACGCGCTCAGGGACGCCGGTTACCGGGTGGAGGGCCACCCGGACAGCGGGGACGAGCTGATCCACCGGCTCATCGGCGCGGGCGGCCACGATGTGGAGTGGCTGACCGAGGATCAGCTCGCCGCCGCGCCCGCGCGCGTGCCGCTCGCCGACTACCGGGCCTGGTTCGACAGGCTGGAGCCAAAGCTGCGGGACGCCATGCTGGAGCACTGGGGGGAGCCGCCGGGCTCGCTCTACGTCGACGGTGACGACATCGTGCTGGCCTCGCTCCGCTTCGGGAACGTCATCGTGATGATCCAGCCGCCGCGCGGCTTCGGTGAGAACCCGATCGCGATCTACCACGACCCGGACATGCCGCCCTCGCACCACTATCTGGCCGCCTACCGGTGGCTGGAGGAGTCGTTCGGGGCCGACGCGGTCGTCCACATGGGCAAGCACGGCACCATGGAGTGGCTGCCGGGCAAGGGGCTGGGTCTGTCGGCCGGCTGCGGCCCCGACGCGGTCCTCGGCGAACTGCCCCTCGTCTACCCGTTCATCGTGAACGACCCCGGCGAGGGCACCCAGGCCAAGCGCCGGGGCCACGCCACCGTGGTGGACCATCTGGTGCCGCCGATGGCGCGCGCCGACACCTACGGCGACCTCGCCAAGCTGGAACAGCTCCTCGACGAGTACGCGCTGGTCAGCGATCTCGACCCGGCGAAGGCACCGGCGGTGCGGGCGCAGATCTGGACGCTGGTGAAGGCGGCCGAGCTGCATCACGACCTGCGGGTCGAGGACCAGCCGGACGACGACGCGTTCGACGAGTTCGTCATGCACATCGACGGCTATCTGTGCGAGATCAAGGACGTCCAGATCAGGGACGGGCTCCATGTCCTCGGCGGCGGCCCCAAGGCGGAGGCCCGGGTCAATCTGGTGCTGGCCGTGCTGCGCGCTTCCCAGGTCTGGGGCGGCAAAGCGAACGCGCTGCCGGGCCTGCGGGCCGCCGTCGCCGGCCACTTCGGCCTGGTGGAGAAGGAGCTGCTCGCCGAGCCGGGCGCGCCCGTCAAGGTCCCGGACGCTCTCGTGTCACTGGTCCCCGGCCTGCCCGCGCGCACGGGCGCGGACGCGATCGATCTGCTGGAGCAGCTCTGCCGACGGCTGGCCGAGGGCATGGAGTCCCACGGCTGGGAGCCGGCCCGGGTGGGCCCCCTGGTCCGCCGGGTGCTGGAGACCGAGCTGCCGGACGCGGTGGCGGTGCTGGAGTTCGCCTGCCGGGAGGTCGTGCCCCGGCTGGCGCGGACGACGGACGAGATCGGCAACATCCTGCACGCGCTGGACGGCGGGTACGTCCCGGCCGGACCGTCCGGCTCACCGACGCGCGGCCTGGTCAACGTCCTGCCGACCGGGCGGAACTTCTACTCCGTCGACCCCAAGGCGATCCCGTCCCGGCTGTCGTGGGAGGTGGGCCAGTCGCTGGCCGACTCCCTGGTGGCCCGCTATCTCGCCGACACCGGCGCCTATCCCCGGTCGGTGGGCCTGACCGTCTGGGGCACCTCGGCGATGCGCACCCAGGGCGACGACATCGCCGAGATCCTCGCGCTGCTGGGCTGCCGCCCGGTGTGGGACGACGCGTCCCGGCGGGTGACCGGTTTCGAGGTGGTACCGCCCGGGGAGCTGGGCCGCCCGCGCATCGATGTGACGGTCCGGATCTCCGGCTTCTTCCGGGACGCCTTCCCGCATGTGGTCGGCCTGATCGACGATGCCGTACGGACGGTGGCCGAGCTGGACGAACCGGCCGACGTCAACTACGTACGGGCGCATGCCGACGAGGACACCGCCGGGCACGGCGACCGCCGCCGGGCCACGTCCCGGATCTTCGGTTCCAAGCCCGGGGCGTACGGAGCGGGCCTGCTGCCGCTGATCGACGCGCGGAACTGGACGTCCGACGCGGATCTCGCCGAGGTGTACGCGGTGTGGGGCGGCTACGCGTACGGGCGCGGGCTGGACGGGCGGGCCGCCCGCGGGGACATGGAGACGGCGTTCCGGCGGATCGCTGTCGCCGCGAAGAACGTCGACACCCGGGAACACGATCTCGTCGACGCCGACGACTACTTCCAGTACCACGGAGGCATGGTGGCGATGGTGCGCCATCTGACGGGCGGGTCCCCGGAGGCGTACGTCGGTGACAGCGCGACCCCCGACCAGGTGAAGACCCGCACGCTGGGCGAGGAGACGCACCGCGTGTTCCGGGCGCGGGTGGTCAACCCCCGCTGGATGAGCGCCATGAGAAGGCACGGCTACAAGGGCGCCTTCGAGATGGCCGCGACCGTGGACTATCTGTTCGGCTACGACGCCACGGCGGGGGTCGTGGACGACTGGATGTACGAGAAGTTGTCCGCGGAGTACGTCTTCGACCCGGAGAACCGGGACTTCATGAAGCGGTCCAACCCCTGGGCGCTGCGGGGCATCGCGGAGAGGCTGCTGGAGGCGGCCGACCGGGGGCTGTGGGCGGAGCCGGACGCCGCGACGCTGGAGCGGCTGCGGGAGACCTATCTCGAACTCGAAGGTGATCTGGAGGGGGACGCATGAGCACGCCTTACCCGTTCACGGCGATCGTCGGACAGGACGACCTCCGGCTCGCCCTGCTGCTGAACGCGGTGTCGCCCCGGGTCGGCGGGGTGCTGGTGCGGGGCGAGAAGGGGACCGCGAAGTCCACCGCCGTCCGGGCCCTGGCGGCGCTGGCACCGGAGGTCGCGGTCGTCGCCGGGTGCCGGTTCTCCTGCGATCCGGCCTCCCCCGATCCGGGGTGCCCGGACGGGCCGCATGAGACGGGCCCGGGGGTGGTCCGGCCCGCGCGGACGGTGGAGCTGCCCGTCGGCGCGTCCGAGGACCGGCTCGTCGGGGCGCTCGACATCGAGCGGGCGCTCGCGGAGGGCGTGAAGGCGTTCGAACCGGGACTGCTCGCGGACGCGCACCGGGGAATCCTGTACGTCGACGAGGTGAACCTCCTCCACGACCATCTGGTGGACGTCCTGCTGGACGCCGCGGCCATGGGCGCGTCCTACGTCGAGCGCGAGGGGGTCTCCGTACGGCACGCCGCCCGGTTCCTGCTCGTGGGGACCATGAACCCCGAAGAGGGTGAACTCCGGCCGCAGTTGCTGGACCGCTTCGGGCTGACCGTGGAGGTCACGGCCTCGCGGGAGCCGGATCAGCGGGTGGAGGTCGTCCGCCGCCGGCTGGCGTACGACGACGATCCGGCCGCCTTCGCCGACCGGTGGAACGACGAGGAGAGCGCGCTGAGGGCCCGGATCGCGGCGGCGCGGGCGCTGCTGCCGGAGGTCCGGCTCGGCGACGGCGCGCTGCGCCAGATCGCGGCCACATGCGCGGCGTTCGAGGTCGACGGGATGCGGGCGGACATCGTGATGGCCCGGACGGCCACCGCGCTGGCCGCATGGGCGGGGCGCGCGGACGTCCTCGCGGAGGATGTGCGGCAGGCGGCGCTGCTGGCGCTGCCCCACCGGCGGCGGCGCAATCCGTTCGACGCACCCGGTCTGGACGAGGACAGGCTGGACGAGACGCTGGAGGAGTTCGCGGGCTCCGGGGGCCCGGATGCGGCCGGAGCGTCCGGGGCCCCGGACGAGTCCCGTGAACCCGGGGAGCCCGATCAGCCCGATCAGCCCGGGGATTCCGGGGATTCCGGGGACGACGACGAGCCGGACCCCGGCGGCGGCGGGCAGCCGCTGCCGGACGGGCCCGAGGGGCCCGAGGGATCGTCGCCGGGCGGGACTCCCGCGGGGCCCGAGGGCGATGAGGAGGGCGGGCCTTCGGGTGGTGGCGGCGAGCAGCGGGCCGTCGGGGCGGGCGAGCCGTTCCGGGCGAAGACGCTGAGTGTGCCGGGCATCGGCGAGGGCGCGGCCGGCCGGCGCTCGCGCTCCCGGTCCGAGCACGGGAGGACGACGGGGGCGCGCCGCCCCCGGGGCGCGCTCACCAAGCTGCATCTGGCGGCGACCGTGCGGGCCGCGGCCCCGTATCAGCGGGCCCGGGGGCGCACGGGCGCCGGCCTGGTGGTGCGCCGGGACGATCTGCGGCAGGCGGTGCGCGAGGGCCGGGAGTCGAATCTGGTGCTGTTCGTGGTGGACGCGTCCGGTTCGATGGCGGCCCGACAGCGGATGAGCGCGGTCAAGGGCGCGGTGCTGTCGCTGCTTCTGGACGCGTACCAGCGCCGGGACAAGGTCGGTCTGGTCACCTTCCGCGGCCGGGACGCCGAGGTGGCGCTGCCTCCGACGTCCTCCGTGGACGCGGCGGCGGCCCGGCTCGGCCTTCTGCCGACCGGCGGGCGCACACCTCTGGCGGCGGGGCTGCTCAGGGCGCATGACGTCCTGCGGGTGGAGCGGATGCGCGATCCGTCGCGCCGCCCCCTGTTGGTGGTGGTGACCGACGGCCGGGCGACCGGCGGCCCCGATCCGGTGGGGCTGGCGTCCCGGGCGGCGCGGCTGCACGCCGCCGAGGGGACGGCCGCGATCGTCGTGGACTGCGAGTCGGGGCCGGTGCGGCTGGGGCTCGCGGGCGCGCTCGCCGGTGAGCTCCGGGGTGCCGCGGTGACGCTCGGCGAGCTGCGGGCGGACGCGATAGCCGGGCTGGTGAAGGACGTTCGTACGGCGGGCACCGGTTCCGCCCCGGGGCCCGGCAGGGGTTCGGGTTCCGCTCCGGGTCCGGGGCGGGGCTCAGCCTCCGCTCCGGGTTCGGGTTCGGGTAGTCGTACCGCAAGGAGGGCCGCGTAGTGCCACAGGGACAGCCGTCCGTCGTTCCGGACGACGGGCTCACCACACGTCAGCGCCGTAACCGACCGCTCGTCGTGGTGCACACGGGCATCGGCAAGGGCAAGTCGACCGCCGCGTTCGGGCTCGCGCTGCGGGCCTGGAATCAGGGGTGGCCGATCGGGGTGTTCCAGTTCGTGAAGTCCGCGAAGTGGAAGGTCGGCGAGGAGAACGCGCTGAGGGTCCTCGGGGCGTCCGGCGAGGGCGGCCCGGTGGACTGGCACAAGATGGGCGAGGGCTGGTCATGGGTCCAGCGCGACCGGCAGCTCGACAACGAGGAGGCGGCCCGCGAGGGCTGGGAACAGGTCAAGCGGGATCTGGCCGCGGAGTCGTACCGGCTGTACGTCCTGGACGAGTTCGCCTACCCCCTGCGCTGGGGGTGGGTGGACACCGCCGAGGTGATCTCGGTGCTGCGGGACCGCCCCGGTAACCAGCATGTGGTGATCACCGGACGGAACGCGCCGGAGGAACTGCTCGGCTTCGCCGATCTGGTGACCGAGATGTCGAAGGTGAAGCACCCGATGGACGCCGGCCAGAAGGGGCAGCGGGGCATCGAGTGGTAGCACGTCTCGTGATCGCCGCGCCCTGCTCGGGCAGCGGCAAGACCACCGTCGCGACGGGCCTGATGGCGGCCTTCGCCGCGTCGGGGCTCGCCGTGTCCCCGCACAAGGTGGGGCCCGACTACATCGACCCGGGCTATCACACGCTGGCGACGGGCCGGCCGGGCCGCAATCTGGACGCCTTTCTGTGCGGTACGGAACTGATGGCCCCGCTGTTCGCGCACGGTGCGGCCGGGTGCGACGTGGCCGTGGTCGAGGGGGTGATGGGGCTGTACGACGGCGCGGCGGGCGCCGGTGAGCTGGCCTCGACCGCGCAGATCTCCCAGCTGCTGCGGGCGCCGGTGGTGCTGGTCGTGGACGCGTCCTCCCAGTCGCGGTCGGTGGCGGCGCTGGTGCACGGCTTCGTCTCCTGGGACCCCGGGGTCCGGATCGGCGGGGTGATCCTCAACAAGGTGGGCTCCGACCGGCACGAGGAACTGCTGCGGGAGGCACTGGAATCGGTGGGGGTCCCGGTGCTGGGGGCGCTGCGCCGGGGCGCCGCCGTGTCGACACCGTCCCGGCATCTCGGCCTGGTTCCGGTGGCGGAGCGGGCGGCGGACGCGGTGGCCTCCGTACGCGCGATGGGCGAGCTGGTACGGCGCGGGTGCGATCTGGAACGGCTCCTGGCGCTGGCGAGGTCGGCTCCCGAGGACACGGCTCGGCCCTGGAGCCCGGACGGGTGTCTCCGGGCTGCCGCCCCGCTCCCCGCTCCGCAGCCGCCCGCGCGGGGAGCGAGCCCCTCGCGGGGTGCCGCGACCGGCCCCGGTTCCCGGACTCCGCAGGGGCCGGACGATCCCGCTGCCGCCGGAGGGACGACCGGCCTCCGGGGCGGGCGGGCACCGGGCCCCGACCGGCGTCCGGGGCCCGGTGGTCCGGGGGCACGGCGCCCCGTGATCGCCGTCGCGGCTGGAGCGGCGTTCACGTTCTCGTACGCCGAGCAGCCGGAGCTGCTCCGCGCGGCGGGCGCGGAGGTCGTCCGGTTCGACCCCCTGCGGGACGAGGCGCTGCCCGACGGCACGGGCGGGATCGTCGTCGGAGGCGGGTTCCCGGAGGTGTACGCGCCGGAGCTGTCGGCGAACGAGCCGCTGCGGAAGGCGGTAGCCCGGTTCGCGCGCGCCGGCGGGCCCGTCGCCGCCGAGTGCGCCGGACTGCTGTATCTGGCGCGCTCGCTCGACGGGCAGCCGATGTGCTCGGTGCTGGAGGCCGACGCCCGGATGGGTGAGCGGCTCACGCTCGGGTACCGGGAGGCGGTCGCGGTCACCGACAGCTGCCTCGCGCCGACGGGGACCCGGCTGCGCGGACACGAGTTCCACCGGACCGTGATCGAACCCGGGGCGGGGCCCGGCCCCGCCTGGGGCCTGCACCGCCCGGAGCGCCGTACCGAAGGGTTCGTACAGCAGGGCGTGCATGCGAGTTATCTGCATACGCACTGGGCCGCGGCGCCCGGTGTCGCCCGTCGATTTGTGGAGAGGTGCACACGATGAGCAGGCTGATCGGCGTCGGAGTGGGGCCCGGTGACCCGGAGTTGGTGACCGTCAAGGGCGTACGCGTGCTGCGTGAGGCCGATGTGGTCGTCGTGCCCGTGATGGAGGGCGGCGAGCGGGGGCGCGCCGAGGCGACGGTGCTGCACCATGTGGGCGCGGACCGGGTGGTACGGGTGGTGTTCGCGCTCAACGAGCGCACCGACCGGGCCCGGCGCGAGGCCGCGTGGGACGCGGCGGGCGCGCGCGTGGCGGAGCTGCTGCGGGACCGGGGCACCGTCGCGTTCGCGACGATCGGCGATCCCCATGTGTACTCGACGTTCACCTATCTCGCGCAGACGATCGGCGAACTGGTTCCGGGGACCGTGGTGGAGACCGTGCCCGGTATCACCGCGATGCAGGATCTCGCGGCCCGCAGCGGCGCGGTCCTGGCGGAGGGCACCGAGCCGCTGACCCTGGTGCCGGTGACCGCGGGGGCCGCCGTGCTGAAGCAGGCGCTGGAGGGGTCGGGGACGGTCGTGGCGTACAAGTTCGGACGGCTGGCGGCGGAGGTCGCGACGGCCCTGCGGGAGACCGGCCGCACCGGGGACGCGGTGTGGGGGTCCGCGCTCGGGCTGCCCGGCGAGTCGATCCGCGGGGCGTCGGAGATGGACGGGCTCGCCGGCCCGCTGCCGTATCTGTCGACGCTGATCGCGCCCGCGCCGCGCGACGGCGGCAGAGGCGGCAAGCTGTGAGGCGGCCCGGCGAACCACCCGGCGAGACCCACCACCGACCGGACTCATGCGACCAGACCCACCCCCGACCCTACTCATGCGACGAGACCCACCGCCGGCCGGACTCATGCGGCAAGGCCCACCGCCGGCCGGACTCATGCGGCAAGGCCCACCGCCAGCCAGATGAAGGCCACTCCCCCGACGGTGCACAGCAGGGTGGAGCGCCCCGGATGGGTGTGATGGGCCTCGGGCAGGATCTCGGCGGCGGCGAGATAGAGCAGGGCGCCGCCGAAGAATCCCAGGTAGCTGCCGAGCAGTTCCACCGGAATGGTGAACAGCAGGGTGGAGGCCGCCCCGGCGACCGGCGCGATCGCGTCGGCGACGAGCATCGCGACCGCCTTGGCCCGGGTGTTCCCGTAGAGGCTGGCGAGGGTGTAGGTGTTGAAGCCGTCCGCGAAGTCATGGGCGATGACCGCGAGTGCCACCGTGAGCCCCATGGCCTCGCCGACCTGGAACGCCGCGCCGATGGCGATGCCGTCCATCAGGCTGTGGCCGACCATCGCCGCTGCCGCCGTCAGCCCCACCTGCGGGACCTTGTCCTCCTCGCCCGCCCCGTGTGCCGCCTGGCGCCCGGCCAGCAGCCGTTCCACCAGATGCGCGGTCAGAAAGCCTCCGACGAACAGCAGCAGTGCCTGCGGTACGCCGAACACCGGCCGGCCCGCCGCCTCCAGCGCCTCGGGCAGCAGATCGAGGCCGACCACGCCGAGCATCAGCCCGCCGGCCAGACCGAGTACGAGGTGCCGTCGGTCGGTGACGCGTTGCGCCGTCCACCCGCCGAACAGCGTCATCAGGAACGCGCCGAGCGCGACGAACACCGCCATGCGCCCTTGCTAGCGGATTGAGCCGCGTCTTCTCTCCTTCGGACCGGTGCGGTTCACCCGTTTGCCCGCAGACCGCCGGGATCCGCCGACCGCCCGCCGCCCGAGACCACCCGCCACCCTCCGCCCACCACTCACGATCTTCGACCCGCGACTTTTCGCCCGAGACATTCGATCCGAGTCGTGCGACCCACGATTCCGCCGTTCCGAGAGGACCCCGTCATGGCCGATGCCGTACCCGGCGTACCCGGCAAGGTGACGTTCGTCGGCGCCGGCCCCGGTGCCGCCGATCTTCTGACGTTCCGCGCAGCGCGGGCGATCGCCGCCGCCGATGTCGTCATCTGGGCGGCGAGCCTGGTGCAGCCCGATGTGCTCGACCACGCCCGGGAGGGCGCCGAGATCCTGGACTCGGCCGCCATGTCGCTGGAGGACGTGGTCGCCGTGTACGGGCGGGCGCGGGACCAGGGGCTGAAGGTGGCCCGTGTCCACTCCGGCGACCCGGCGCTGTGGGGCGGTACGCAGGAGCAGGTCGACCGCTGCGCGGAGCTGGGCATCGAGGTGGAGATCGTGCCGGGGGTGTCGTCGTTCTCGGCCGTCGCCGCCATCGCGCAGCGGGAGCTGACGATCCCGGAGGTCGCGCAGTCCGTGATCCTGACCCGCCTGGGCGGCGGGAAGACCCCGATGCCGCCGGGCGAGGAGGTCCGGGAGTTCGCACGGCACGGGACGACGATGGCGCTCTTCCTGTCGGCGGCGCGCTCGGGGCAGCTCGCGCAGGAGCTGCTGGAGGGCGGCTATCCGACGAGTACGCCGGTGGTGATCGCGTATCAGGCGACCTGGCCGGAGGAGCTGGTTCTGCGCTGCACGGTCGGCACACTGGAGGAGACCGTCAAGGAGCACCGGCTCTGGAAGCACACGCTGTTCCTGGTCGGCCCGGCGCTGTCGGCGTCGGGCACCCGCTCGCACCTCTACCACCCGGGGCACTTCCACGGCTTCCGCAGGGCCGAGCCGGCCGCCCGCAGGGCGCTGCGCGCGCAGGGTGCGACGCCGTGATCACCGTCATCGGTACGGGCGCGGGGACGCCGCTGCCGGCCCCGGACGCCGAGGCCCTGGCGTCGGCGTCGCTGGTCGTGGGCGCGAGGCGGCATCTGGCGGCGGCCGCCGTGCCCGCCGCGGCCGAGCGGATCGTCCTCGGCCCGCTGGATCCGGCGCTCGACCGCATCGAGGCGGTCCTCGGCCGCGGCACGCCGGTGCCCGGCCGTGGCCGGGACGCGAACGGAGAGACCGACGGACACACGGACGGCGACACAGCAAGCGATACGGAGGGCGATCCGGACGGTGATACGGGCCGACCGGGCGCGGTGCCCGGCGGGAGGCCCCGCGTGGTGGTCCTCGCCTCCGGGGACCCGGGCTTCTTCGGGATCGTCCGGGCCCTGGCCGACCGCTTCGGCCCGGGTGCGCTGGACGTGCGGCCCGGAGCCCCGTCCGTCGCCGTCGCCTTCGCCCGCGTCGGACTGCCCTGGGACGACGCGGTCGTGGTCAGCGCCCACGGCCGCGATCTGCGCACCGCCGTCCATGTGTGCCGCGCACACCCCAAGACGGCGGTGCTGACCGGCCCCGGGGCGGGCCCCGCCGAGCTGGGGGCCGCGCTCACCGGCACGGGCCGGACGCTGGTGGTGGCCTCCGCGCTCGGCGACCCCCGGCGTGAGCGCGTCGAGCGGCTGTCGCCGCGGAGCGCCGCCGCCCGGGAGTGGGAGGCGGTGAGCGTGGTCCTGTGTCTGGACGAGTCCCGGGCGCTCGCTCCGGAGCCGGTCACGGTGGCCGGGCCCCGGACCGGCCCCTCCCGGTGGGCGCTGGAGGAGGGCGAGTTCGAGCACCGGGACTCGATGATCACCAAGTTCGAGGTGAGGGCGCTGGCACTGGCCCGCCTCGGGCCGCGTACGGGCGATCTGGTGTGGGACATCGGCGCGGGCTCCGGTTCGGTGGCCGTCGAGTGCGCCCGGTTCGGCGCCGCCGTGGTCGCGGTGGAGAAGACCGCGGACGGTGTCCGGCGCATCCGGGCGAACGCTCTCGCGCACGGCGTGGACGTGCCGGCCGTGCACGGGACCGCGCCCGCCGCGCTGGCCGACCTGCCGGACCCGGACGCGGTGTTCGTCGGAGGCGGGGGCGGTGATCTGCCCGCGATCGTCGCCGCGTGCGCGCGGCGTGCCCGGCGCACGGTGGTCGTCGCGCTGGCGGCCCTGGACCGGGTACCCGGGGTCGGATCCGTGCTCGCCGCGGAGGGCTTCACCACCGGTGGCGTCCTGCTGAACGCGGCCCGCCTCGCACCGCTGCCCGGGGACGTGACCCGGCTCGCGGCGGTCAATCCGGTGTTCCTGCTGTGGGGCGACCGCTCCACGGCCGGTGTGTCCGAACCCGGACGCGCAGGAGAACCAGAGCATGAAGAAGGAGGGGTCCAGTGATCGGCCTGATCTCCGCGACGGCGTCCGGTGCCGCCGCCCGTGACCGGCTCGCGGCGGCCTGGCCCGGCCGCACCCGGGTGTACGAGGGTCCCGTGCGGGCCGCCGTGGAGCGCGCGTTCGCGGAGTGCGAGCAGGTGGTCTGCTTCTTCGCGACGGGCGCGGCCGTACGGCTGATCGCCCCGCTCCTGGAGGGCAAGTCGGCGGATCCCGGTGTGGTGTGCGTGGACGAGGGACAGCGGTACGCGGTGTCCCTGCTGGGCGGGCACGGCGGCGGCGCGAACGAACTGGCGGGCCGGATCGCGGAGGTCCTGGGCTGCGAGCCGGTGGTGACGACGGCCACGGACGCGGCGGACGTACCGGGCCTGGACACCCTGGGGCTGCCGGTCGAGGGCGCGATCGCGGCGGTGACCCGGGCGGTCCTGGACGGCGAGCCGGTGGAACTGCGGGCGGACGCGGTGTGGCCGCTGCCGCCGCTGCCGCCGAATGTGGGGCCCGACCCGGCGCCGGTGGTGCTGCGGGTGACGGACCGGATCGTCGCGGCGGATCCCCGCCAGGCGGTGCTGCGGCCCCCGTCGCTGGTCGTCGGGGTCGGCGCGTCCAGCGGGGCGCCCCTGGAGGAAGTCCTCGGGCTTGTCGAGGAGACGCTCCGCGACGCCGGTCTTTCGGCGCTGAGCGTCGCCGAGCTGGCGACCGTCGACGCGAAGGCGGACGAGCCGGGCATCGTGGGCGCGGCCCGGGCGCTGGGCGTGCCGCTGGTGACCCATTCCGCGGAGCGCCTGGCGGGAGTCTCCGTACCGAATCCGTCCGACGCGCCGCTGGCGGCGGTGGGGACGCCGTCGGTCGCCGAGGCGTCCGCGCTCGCGGAGGGCGGGGAACTCCTCGTGCCGAAGCGGAAGTCGAGCCCCGGGGGGCGGGCCGCGATGGCGACCTGCGCGGTGGTGCGCCGACGGCCGCGCGGGCGGCTCGCCGTGGTCGGCCTCGGGCCGGGCGCGCGCGATCTGCTCACTCCCCGGGCGGCGGACGAGCTGCGGCGGGCCTCGGTGCTCGTGGGGCTCGATCAGTACGTCGACCAGATCCTCGATCTGCTGAGGCCCGGGACCCGCGTGCTGGAGTCCGGTCTGGGCGCGGAGGAGGAACGTGCCCGTACGGCCGTGGCCGAGGCGCGGGCCGGCCGCGCGGTCGCGCTGATCGGCAGCGGTGACGCGGGGGTGTACGCGATGGCGTCGCCCGCGCTCGCCGAGGCGTCCGACGACATCGACGTGGTGGGCGTACCCGGTGTGACGGCGGCCCTCGCGGCGGCGGCGATCCTGGGCGCGCCGCTCGGCCACGACCACGTCTCGATCAGCCTCTCCGATCTGCACACGCCGTGGGAGGTCATCGAGCGCCGGGTCCGGGCAGCGGCCGAGGCGGACATCATCGTGACCTTCTACAACCCGCGCAGCCGGGGCCGTGACTGGCAGCTCCCGAAGGCCCTGGAGATCCTCGCGGAGCACCGGACTCCGGACACGCCGGTCGGTGTGGTGCGCAACGCGTCCCGCCCGGACGAATCCAGCCGCGTGACCACACTCGGCGGAGTGGATCCGGCTTCGGTGGACATGATGACGGTCGTGACGGTCGGCAACACGGCCACCCGCGAGATCGCGGGCCGCATGGTGACCCCGCGCGGCTATCGGTGGCAGTCGTGATCCCGGGTGTCCCTCCGGCCGGTGGACCGGGGGCCGAGCCGGTGCCCGGCGCCCGATCACCGGTCGACGAGCAGCCCGCCGCAGAGCCGGATCCGGCACGGCCGGTGCCGGATTCCGCGATCGGCCGTCCCGCGGTCTCCCCCGTACGCCCGGTCTCCGTGGTACCCGCAGGCTCTGCGGCAGCGGCCGTCGAGCCGGCCGGGCCCGGCCCGGCGCCCTCCCGGAGCGGGGGCGAGCCGTCCCTGCCCGGCCGGCGCACCGGATTCCCGGCGCGGGACCGCCGCGTTCCGGCCGTACCCCGTGGGTCTCGCGATCCGTCGGGCACCACCGCACCGATCCCCGCGCCCGTCCCCGTACCGATCCCCGTTCCGGAGCCGCCGTATGACGCGTGTCGTCCACCCCATCGAGCAGGAGTCCTTCCGGAGGCTGCGGGCACGGCTGGACACCACCGGGCTGCCGCCGCTGACGCGCGCCGTCGTGGAACGGGTGGTGCACTCCGCCGCCGATCTGGACTACGCGACCGATCTCGTCTGCGATGAGGCGTCCCTCGAAGCGGCGCACGGCGCCCTGCACTCGGGTGCCCCGGTCGTCGTCGACGTGGAGATGGTGGCGGCCGGGATCACCCGGCGCGAGACGGTCTGCCGGCTGAGGGACGCGGAGGCCGGGCCGGGTCTGACGCGGTCCGCCCACGCCGTACGGCTGGCGTACGAGCAGGTGGGTCCCGGGGCGATCTGGGTCGTCGGATGCGCGCCCACCGCGCTCGAAGAACTGCTGGCGCTGAACGCCGGTCCGGCACTCGTCATCGGGCTGCCCGTCGGTTTCGTCGGCGCCGTCGAGTCCAAGGCCGCTCTGCGCGAGAGCGGGCTCCCGGCCGTCAGCAACGTGTCCGAGAAAGGGGGCAGCGCCGTCGCCGCGGCGGCGCTCAACGCCCTGCTGTACCACCCCCGTACCCCTCATCTCAAGGAGAACGCGTGACCACCCCGCCCGCACTGCTCATCGCCGGCCACGGCACCCGTGACGAAGCGGGGGCCGGCGCCTTCCGGGACTTCGTACGGGAACTGGGACGCCGCAACCCCGGGCTCCCCGTCGCCGGGGGCTTCATCGAACTGTCGCCGCCGCCGCTCGGCGAGGCCGTCACCGAACTGGTGGAGCGCGGTGTGCGGCGCTTCGCCGCGGTGCCGCTGATGCTGGTGTCCGCCGGGCACGCCAAGGGGGACATCCCGGCGGCGCTGGCCCGCGAGAAGGAGCGGCACCCGGGCATCTCGTACTCCTACGGCCGTCCCCTCGGCCCGCACCCGGGCCTGCTGTCGGTGCTGGAGCGGCGGATAGCCGAGGCCCTAGGCGACCCCGGCGCCGACCGCTCCGAGGTCACCGTGCTGCTGGTGGGCCGGGGTTCGACCGACCCGGACGCCAACGCCGAGGTGCTGAAGGCGGCACGGCTGCTGTGGGAGGGGCGGGAGTACGCGGGTGTCGAGACGGCCTTCGTGTCGCTCGCCGCGCCCGATGTGCCGAGCGGGCTGGACCGGTGTGTACGGCTGGGGGCGCGGCGGATCGTCGTGCTGCCGTACTTCCTGTTCACCGGCGTCCTGCCGGAGCGGGTGCGGGCGCAGACGGAGAGCTGGGCCGCGGAGCATCCGGAGACGGAGGTGTCGTCGGCCGACGTGATCGGCCCCACCGAGGAGTTGCTCGATCTGGTGATGGAGCGCTACCGGGAGGCCGTGGCGGGCGACATCCGGATGAACTGCGACTCGTGCGTGTACCGGATCGCGCTGCCCGGCTTCGAGGAGAAGGTCGGCATGCCGCAGCAGCCGCACTTCCACCCGGACGACGACGGGCACCACCACGGGCACGGACACGGGGGGCACGGGCACGGCGATCACGGCGGGCCGGGGCATCACCACGGCAACCATGCACACGCACACTGACCCGCACGATCTCGGCCACCACGGAGACGCGGAGCTGCTGGACGCGGCCGAGGAGCTGACCGATCTCGCGGTCAACGTGCGGGCGGGCACTCCCCCGGAGTGGCTGCGTGAACGGATCGCCGGGTCCCTGACGTCGCTCGCCGCCTACCCGGACGGGCGGGCCGCACGGGCCGCCGTGGCGGAACGGCACGGTCTCCCGGTGGAGCGGGTGCTGCTCACGGCGGGAGCGGCCGAGGCGTTCGTACTGCTGGCACGGGCCCTGACGGTACGCCATCCGCTCGTCGTGCACCCGCAGTTCACCGAGCCCGAGGCGGCGCTTCGGGACGCGGGCCATGAGGTGGGGCGCCTGCTGCTGCGGGAGCGGGACGGCTTCCGTTTCGATCCGTCGGCGGTGCCCGAGGACGCCGATCTGGTGATGGTCGGCAATCCGACGAACCCGACGTCCGTGCTGCATCCCGCTTCCGCGCTGGCCGCCGCCGCCCGCCCGGGGCGGCTGCTCGTGGTGGACGAGGCGTTCATGGACGCGGTGCCGGACGAGTCGCAGACCCTGGCGGACCGTACGGATGTGCCGGGGCTGGTCGTCCTGCGCAGCCTCACGAAGACCTGGGGGCTCGCGGGGCTGCGGATCGGATACGTACTGGCGGAGCCGGACACCATCGCCGCGCTGGAGCGGGCGCAGCCGCTGTGGCCCGTGTCCTCCCCCGCGCTGACGGCCGCCGGGGCGTGCATGGAGCCGGCGGCGCTGACTGAGGCGGGCCGGGCGGCGGTGCGGATCGCGGTGGACCGGGCGCATCTGCTCGCGGGGCTCGCGGAGTTCGACGAGGTCCGGGTGGTGGAGCCGGCGGAGGGGCCGTTCGTGCTCCTCCATGTCCGCCGGGGCGCGGAGGTCCGCGAACACCTGCGCCGCCTGGGCTTCGCCACCCGCCGAGGTGACACCTTCCCGGGCCTCGGCCCCGGCTGGATCCGTCTCGCGGTTCGCGACCGCTCCACGACGAACCGTTTCCTCCAGGCCCTGGACCAGGCGCTGGCGCGGGTCGGGGGGTAGGGGCGGCAGCCCCTGCCCCGGCGGCCCGTACCGGCCGGGCGCGGGGGCACGGGCGGGGCGGGGCGGGGCATGCGGCCGGGCCGGGCGGGTCGGGGGCGGGGCATGCGGGGCCCAGCCAGCCGCCTGGGCCGCCCGGGCCGCCCGGCGAAGGGCGCCGGGTACGGAAGCCGGCCCCGGACCACCGGAGTGGGCTGGGACCCGGACGACCGAAGAAAGCCGTGTCCGGAGCAAGCCGTGTCCGGATGGCCGGAGAAGGCGCCTGCCAACGGGCGGGGACCTGCGGCCCCCGGCCACAGGTCCCTGGTGCGCCCCTCGGGGCGCCGATTCCCGTCTCACTCCCCGTTCAGGGCGTCACGCGCGGTTGCGGGCCCGTGCGCGTGCCATCACGAGCGCTCCGCCGCCGAGGCCCAGCAGGATCGCCGAGCCGCCGGCGAGGTACATCGTGGTGGCGCTGCCGCCCGTCTCGGCGAGGTTCTCCGTGGGCGTGGTGTCACCGCCCTGGGTCTTGACGTCGGGCGTGGAGGTGCCGGCGGGCTCCTCCTCCTCGACCGCGGGCTCCTCCGGCTTCTTCTCGGGCTCCGCCGCCTTGGGCGCCTCGCACTTCGCCTCGATGAGGGTGACGGAGCCGTCGACCTCGGCGACGTTCAGATTGAGCGGATTGACCGCCACCTTCAGTTCGAGCGCGGTGGCCGCGGCCGTACGGCTGGTGGTCTCGGTCCGGGAGAGGTCGAGGGTCACCTTGCCGACCCCCGGAACCTCCACCTTGGTCTGGCCGCCCGCGGTGAGCGTGACCTTCTGGCCGAGCACCTTCACATGGCCGAGCAGATTCGATTCGGCAACCGGCTTCTTCCCCGCCTCGCACACTGCCTTGGAGGTGACCTTCTCGACCTCGATGAGCGAGAGGAGCGGCAGTCCGGGGACATGGACCCTGGCCCGCGCGAGGTTGGCGTACCCCTCGGACTTCTTCTTGTCCGTCGTGGCCTTCGCCGTGGCCACGTCCGCGCGGAGCATCTGGAAGGGCTTGCCCTCGTCGACTCCGTCGAGCTGCACGGTCAGCGCGGTCTTCTCGGCGCTGGCGGGTGCCTTGACCTCGTTGAGAGACGCGCTGAGCGGGATGTTGACGGACTTGTTGAGCAGGGAGACTTCGAGCCCCGCGCGGAGGACGACGGCGCTCGCCCGTCCCTCCGCGTCGCCTCCGGTGGCGTGCGCCGGGCCGGCGAACGCGACGGGCGCCGCGACCAGTGCGACGGCGGCCGTGACCGCGGCGCAGCGGCGGGCGGGCAGGCGAAAGGTGTTGCTGTTCAAGATGGTGGAACCCCCACAAGAGGAATGACGCCGTCCGCCTTCCACGGGGACACGTGGACGGCGACGACCGAGACGCCAATCATCTTTACGCACCGAGAGTGAACTGGCCGACACCTGACGTGAGTTCACTCCAAAGGGGGGTTTCCGCACCCGTATTCGATTCATACGGCACGGGCGTTCCCCTGGAACGCGTCCGTCACGGCCCCGGGGTTGTGCGCCGGTCGTATGCAGGGGATCCCACAAAAAGTGATCTAACGACTCGCAACGGGAGAAAGTCACGCTCGGTCAACACGGCGCCCCGCCTCCGGCACGGGATCAGCCCACGATCCGCCCGTTGAGGATCACCCGCAGGGGCTCCGCGAGGACTCCGGCATCCGCCCGCGGGTCCGTGCCGTAGACGACCAGATCCGCGGGCTCGCCCTCGGTCAGCCCGGGACGGCCGAGCCACTCCCGTGCGCCCCAGGCCGTCGCCGACAGGGCTTCGAGGGGCGGAATCCCTGCCTTCACCAGCTCGGCGACCTCCGCCGCGACCAGGCCGTGCGGCAGCGAGCCGCCCGCGTCGGTGCCGACGAAGACCGGGATGCCCGCGTCGTACGCCGAGCGGACCGTGTCGTAACGGCGCTCGTGCAGCCGCCGCATATGGGCCGACCAGACGGGGAACCTGCTCTCGCCGCCGTCCGCGAGCGCCGGAAAGGTGGCGATGTTGACCAGCGTCGGGACGATGGCGACCCCGCGCTCGGCGAACAGCGGAATCGTCTCCTCGGTGAGCCCGGTGGCGTGCTCGATGCAGTCGATCCCCGCTTCGACCAGATCCCGGAGCGAGTCCTCGGCGAAGCAGTGCGCGGTCACCCGCGCGCCCAGCCGGTGCGCCTCGGCGATCGCCGCCCGGACCGCGTCGCGCGGCCAGCACGCGGTGAGATCGCCGGCGTCCCGGTCGATCCAGTCGCCGACGAGCTTGACCCAGCCGTCGCCGCGCCGGGCCTCCCGCGCCACGTACGCGACCAGGTCGCCGGGCTCGATCTCATGGGCGTAGTTGCGGATGTAGCGGCGGGTCCGGGCGATGTGGCGGCCCGCCCGGATAATCTTCGGCAGATCCTCGCGGTCGTCGATCCAGCGGGTGTCGGACGGCGATCCCGCGTCCCTGATCAGCAGGGTTCCCGCGTCCCGGTCGGCCAGCGCCTGCTTCTCGCTGGTCGCGTCGTCCACGGGGCCGTGCCGGTCGAGGCCCACATGGCAGTGGGCGTCGACCAGACCGGGCAGCGCCCAGCCCTGGACGGTCAGGACATCGCCGGAGCCCGGCGGGCGGTCGTAGGTGACACGTCCGCCGACGACCCACAGTTCGTCGCGTACGTCCTCCGGGCCGACGAGCACCCGCCCCTTCACATGCACCACCGCGTGATCGCTCATGTCTGCACTGTACGAGTGCCTGGGTACCCTCGACCGAGCGGCCGGACCTGCCCGGCCGGGACACCCATGTCAGAGAACCGTCGAAGAAGGCACCACCGTGACACATCCGTTTCTGGACCTGCCCCCGCTGACCGCCGCCCACTTCGCGGGCATCGAACGGCGGGTCGCCGCGCTGCTCGGCACCGAACAGGATGTGGTGATCACCCAGGGTGAGGCGCTGCTTCCGCTGGAGGGCTGCATCCGCGCCGGCGCGCGGCCCGGCTCGACCGCGCTGAACGTGGTGACCGGTCCGTACGGCCAGACCTTCGGGAACTGGCTGCGGGACTGCGGGGCGAAGGTCGTCGATCTGGAGGTCCCCTTCCACACGGCGGTCACCGCCGGGCAGGTGGAGCAGGCCCTGGCGGCCACCCCGGAGATCGACTTCGTCTCGCTGGTGCACGCGGAGGCCGCGACCGGCAACACCAACCCGGTCGCGGAGATCGGCGAGGTCGTCCGCGCGCACGGCGCCCTCTTCATGCTGGACGCGGTGGCCTCCGTCGCCGCCGAGCCGCTCCTGCCGGACGACTGGGGTGTGGATCTGTGCGTCATCGGCGCCCAGAAGGCGATGGGCGGTCCGGCGGGCGTCTCGGCGGTGTCGGTGAGCGAGCGCGCCTGGGAGCGGTTCGCGGCGAACCCGGCGGCGCCCCGGCGCTCGTACCTCTCCCTCCTCGACTGGAAGGAGCGCTGGATCGACGGCGGCCGTACGGCGCTGCTGCACGCGCCCGCGCAGTTGGAGATGCTGGCGCTCGAAGCCTGTGTGGAGCGGATCGAGGCCGAGGGGCCGAGCGCGGTGATGGCCCGCCACGCGTCGGCGGCGGCGGCGACCCGCGCGGGCGCCCTGGCACTCGGCGGCGGTCTGGAGCCGTATGTGTACGAGGCGCGGGACGCGGCACCGGTGGCCACGACGCTGCGTGCCCCGGCGGGCGTGAACGCGGCAGGGCTGGTCGCCGCCGCGCTGGCCGCGGACCCCTCGCTGCCGCTGATCGCCGGCGGCGGCTCGCTCGCCAAGGAGATGATCCGCGTCAACCACTACGGCGTGGACGCCACGCGCGGCGCGGTGCGCTCCTGTCTGGCGGCGCTGGGCGCGGCCCTGGCACAGACGGGTGCGACGGTCGACCTGGAGGCCGCCGGGCGCGCGGTGTCCGACGTCTGGCCCTAAGGGCTGACCCCCCGGGGAATCGGGCGGGAATGCGGCCCCGGGTCCGGGGACAACAGAACAACAATGGCAGACGAATAGGCGGCAAAAACCCAGCGGGACGAGCACAACAAGAACGACAGGAATGACACGAAGAACGGGAAGCTGCCTTTTCCACGGCAGCTTCCCGTTTTCTTCTGCCCCCGTTCCCCGGCCTTAAACGCTAAGGTTTCAACAGGGCCCACTGACCGCCTGAGCGGTGTGACCGACTCCACAGGGCAACCGTTTCACGGCTTATGTACGGCACAAAACTCACCAAAACGGCAGCCTTCCGCCGCGCCACTCGCGCCCGCGTGATAACACACAGGCCGTCTTCTCCCAACCCTTCCTCGCCATGCATTTCTTGAATTGGCTAGGTAAATTACCTGGGCATGACCGCCGCGCAAGACAACCTTGTACGAGCAGCACCTCACCATGAATTCACCCGCATTGAAGCGCCACGAGTGGAGGACGGAGCCGCGATCTGGCGCATTGCCCGCGACTCCGAGGTCCTGGACCTCAACTCCTCGTACAGCTATCTGCTGTGGTGCCGTGACTTCGCCGCCACCTCCCTCGTGGCGCGGAACGCGGACGGGGAGCCCATCGCCTTCGTCACCGGGTACGCACGGCCGGACCGGCCCCAGACCCTCGTCGTCTGGCAGATCGCCGTCGACCGGTCCCACCGCGGGCAGGGCCTCGCGGGAACCCTCCTCGACGCGCTGACCGCCAGGGTCACCGCCGACCGGGGCATCCGGGTGCTGGAGACCACCGTCACCCCCGACAACACCGCGTCCGACCGGCTGTTCACCGCCTACGCCGAGCGCCACGGGGCACGGCTCGAACGCGAAGTGCTCTTCGCGGGCCATCTGTTCCCCGAGGAGTCCGGGGCCCCGGCGACGGCCGGGGAGGCCCAGGCGCCCGGGAAGGCCGGGGAACCCACGACGGCCGAGGCACCCGGGAAGGCCGGGGAGCCATGGGCGGCCGAGGCGCCCGGGAAGCCCGCCGGGTCCCTTGATCCGGGAGCATCCGGAACCCCTCCGCCGTCCGGCCCCTCTGGTACGTCGGGGACCTCCGCGCCATCCGGTACGCCGGCGGCGCCCGGGGGGACGGGAACGCCCGCCGACCGCGGACACCCCGCCGGGCCGGCGCACCAGCCGGAAGTCCTCTACCGCATCAGCCCCATCTCCGTCTGACCGACCACCAACTGGAGAACGCTGTGACCATCACCCCGCCCGCCCTGAGTGTCTTCGAGACCCTGGAGTCGGAGGTGCGCAGCTACTGCCGTGGCTGGCCCGCAGTCTTCGACCGTGCGCAGGGCAGCCGTCTCACCGACGAGGACGGCCACACCTATCTCGACTTCTTCGCCGGGGCCGGCTCCCTCAACTACGGCCACAACAACCCGGTGCTCAAACGCGCGCTCATCGACTACATCGAACGCGATGGCATCACCCACGGCCTGGACATGGCGACCACGGCGAAACGGGCCTTCCTGGAGTCGTTCCAGAACATCGTCCTGCGACCGCGGGACCTGCCGTACAAGGTGATGTTCCCCGGCCCGACCGGCACCAACGCGGTGGAGTCGGCGCTGAAGCTGGCCCGCAAGGTGAAGGGCCGCGAGTCGGTCGTCTCGTTCACCAACGCCTTCCACGGCATGTCGCTCGGTTCACTCGCCGTCACGGGCAACGCCTTCAAGCGGGCCGGCGCCGGTATCCCGCTCGTCCACGGCACCCCGATGCCGTTCGACAACTACTTCGACGGCCAGGTGCCCGACTTCCTCTGGTTCGAGCGGCTGCTGGAGGACCAGGGCTCCGGCCTCAACAAACCCGCCGCGGTGATCGTCGAGACCGTGCAGGGCGAGGGCGGGATCAATGTGGCCCGGCCCGAGTGGCTGCGCGCGCTCCGGTCGCTGTGCGAGCGCCAGGACATGCTGCTGATCGTCGACGACATCCAGATGGGCTGCGGGCGCACGGGCGGCTTCTTCTCCTTCGAGGAGGCGGGCATCACGCCCGACATCGTCACCCTGTCCAAGTCCATCAGCGGTTACGGGCTGCCGATGTCGCTGTGCCTGTTCAAGCCGGAGCTGGACCTCTGGGAGCCGGGTGAGCACAACGGCACCTTCCGCGGCAACAACCCCGCCTTCGTCACCGCCGCCGCCGCGCTCGACACCTACTGGGCCGACGGCCAGATGGAGAAGCAGACCCTCGCCCGCGGTGAGCAGGTGGAGCAGGCCCTGCTGGCCGTCGTCGCGGAGACCACCGGACCCGACGAGACCGGTCCCGCCTTCCGCGGCCGCGGTCTGGTCTGGGGTCTTGAGTTCGCGGACAAGTCCCGGGCCTCGGCCATCTGCGCCCGCGCCTTCGAACTCGGTCTGCTGCTGGAGACCTCCGGTCCCGAGGGCGAGGTGGTGAAGCTGCTGCCCGCACTCACCGTCACGCCCGAGGAACTCGACGAGGGGCTGCGCATCCTCGCCCGGTCGATCCGCGAAACGGCCTGACGACGTAACCGCGCGGCCCCGGCATCCCGACATCCCTACGAGCAGGAAAGGCAGCATCACACCGTGATCGTCCGATCGTTCAAGGACATCGAGAACACCGAGCGCCATGTGAGATCCGCATCCGGCACCTGGGAGAGCAAGCGCATCGTGCTCGCCAAGGAGAAGGTCGGCTTCTCGCTCCACGAGACCGTGCTGTACGCGGGTACGGAGACCTCCATGTGGTACGCGAACCACATCGAGGCCGTGCTCTGCGTGGAGGGCGAGGCCGAACTCACCAACGACGAGACGGGTGAGACCCACTGGATCGCGCCCGGGACGATGTATCTGCTCGACGGGCACGAGCGCCACACACTCCGCCCCAAGACCGACTTCCGCTGCGTCTGCGTCTTCAATCCGCCCGTCACCGGGCGCGAGGACCACGACGAGAACGGCGTCTATCCCCTGATCACCGAGGAGGGCTGAACCATGGCGACCGCCACCGGCGTACGCAACGACCTCTATCCGACCCGTGGCACCGCCGAGGTGGAGACCCCGCGTCAGGACCCGGTCGTCTGGTCCGCGCCGGGCGCACCCGGACCGATGCTCCGTTCCGAGCTGGAGGGCTTCGAACGCGACGGCTTCATCGGCGTCGAGGACCAGATCTCCGACGACGAAGTGGCGCTCTACCGCGCCGAGATGGACCGGCTGATCGCCGACCCGGCCGTACGGGCCGACGAGCGCTCGATCATCGAGCCGAGGTCACGGGACGTGCGCTCGGTCTTCGAGGTGCACAGGCTCAGCCCGGTGTTCGCCGCGCTGGTGCGCGACGAGCGGGTGGTCGGCCGGGCCCGGCAGATCCTGGGCTCGGACGTGTACGTCCACCAGTCCCGTATCAATGTGAAGCCGGGCTTCGGGGCGTCGGGGTTCTCCTGGCACTCGGACTTCGAGACCTGGCACGCGGAGGACGGGCTGCCGAACATGCGGGCCGTGTCGGTCTCCATCGCGCTGACGGAGAACCGCGACACCAACGGCGGGCTGATGATCATGCCCGGTTCGCACCGGACGTTCCTCGGGTGCGCGGGTGCCACCCCCGAGGACAACTACAAGAAGTCGCTGCGGATGCAGGATGCCGGGACCCCGTCCGACGCGGCGCTGACCCGGTTCGCCGATCAGCACGGCATCCGGCTGTTCACCGGCCGGGCGGGTTCGGCGACCTGGTTCGACTGCAACTGCATGCACGGCTCGGGGGATAACATCACCCCCTACGCGCGCAGCAATGTGTTCATCGTGTTCAACAGTGTGGAGAACGCGGCCGTCCGGCCGTTCGCGGCGCCCGTGCCGAGGCCGGAGTTCATCGGGGCGCGGGACTTCACACCGGTCCGGTAGCCCGTACTGACGGGCCGCGGGCGGGGGCCGGAACCGGGATCGCCCGGTGACGGCCCCCGTACCCGGTGGGCCCGCCGGAGGACTCGCCCCGCCGCCCGGCCCCCGTACCCGGGCCGGAACCGGGCGAGTCCGCCCCGGCTCCCGCTCCCCCGCCGCGCGGCCCCTCACCCCGAACCGCGGGCCGCCCGCCCCGTCGGCCCGGCCGGTTCCGGTCCGCCGTCAGGCGTCCGTCAGCTGCCCGGCCCGGTCGAGCACCGGGTAGTCCGTGAAGCCCTTGCCGTCGCCGCCGAAGAACCCGGCGGGATCCGGGGTGTTGTACGGCCCCGAGGTCCTCAGCCGCCGCGGAAGGTCCGGATTGGCCAGGAAGAGCGCCCCGAAGGCGATCATGTCGGCGAGGCCCTCCTCGACCAGCCCGAGAGCCCGGTGGTCGGTGGGTCCCTCGGTGAGGGGGTTGAGGATCAGCGTCCCGCTGAAGCGGTCGCGTACGGCCCTGGTCACCTCGCGGGACTCGGGGCTGTTCTCGGAGATGTGCACATAGGCGAGCCCGAGCGGCTCCAGCCGGTCGGCGAGCACCGGGTACACGTCGTGCGGGTCGGACTCGGCGATGTCGTTCAAGCGGTTGGCGGGCGAGAGCCGGATCGCGGTCCGGCCGGCGCCGATGGCGTCCGCCACGGACCCGGCGGCCTCCACGGCGAAGCGGATGCGGTTCTCGACGGAACCGCCCCACTCGTCGGTGCGCAGATTGGTGTTCGAGGCCAGGAACTGGTGGATCAGATAGCCGTTGGCGCCGTGCAGCTCGACACCGTCGAAACCGGCCTCGACGGCGTTGCGCGCGCTGTGGGCGAACTCCTCGATCACGGCGGGAATCTCCTCGGCCGACAGCTCGCGCGGCGCGACGAAGCTCTTCGGGCCCTCGGCCGTGTACAGCTCTCCCGCCGCGGCGACGGCGGAGGGCGCGACGCTCGCCCGGCCGTCCGGGAAGAGCGAGGGGTGGCCGACGCGCCCCGAGTGCATCAGCTGCGCGAAGATCCGGCCGCCCCGGGCGTGCACGGCATCGGTGACCTTGCGCCAGGCGGCGACCTGCTCCTCGCTGTGCAGTCCGGGGGTGTCGGGGTAGCCCTGGCCCGTGACGGACGGCTGGATGCCCTCGGTCACGATCAGACCGGCCGTGGCCCGCTGCGCGTAGTACTCGGCCACGAGCTCGGTCGGCGAGAGGCCGGGGCCGTAGGCGCGGCTGCGGGTCATCGGAGCCATGGCGATGCGGTTCGCGAGCTGTGTGCCCGACAGGTCGATCGGGTCGAATGCGGTGGTCATGATGGCTCCCGAAGAATATATGTGGTCGGCCAAGTAATTTCGCCGGGAGTCACTGTAGCGTATTTACTTGGTCGGCCAACCCTTGTTACTTGGTCGGCCAAGGTAAAATTTCTGGGAGAGACTGGAGGGAACGGAGAGAATTCGCCACGAGTACGCCGTCACCCGCATCCCGCACAGCGCTCCCGAGGAGGCCCGATGAAGCCCGAGGCCGTGGCCGGTCCCGCCCGCAGCGAGCCCGTCCACCACGACCCGGCCCGTGGCGGGGCCGCCGCCGATGACGCGGCGCCCGGCGGGCTGTCCGCCAGTGCGGAGGCCGAGTGCCTGGAGGCGTCATCGGCGTGCGCGCTGGGCGGGCCCGTCGGTTACTCGGTCGCCCGGGTCTCCCGGCTGTACCGCATGGCCGCGGGCAAGACGCTCCGGGCGCTCGGGCTGTACCCCGGGCAGGAGTTCGTGATGCTGCATCTGTGGCGGTCCGGCCCGGTGCGGCAGGGCGACCTGATCAAGACCGCGGATCTGGACCCTTCCACGGTCACGAAGATGCTCCAGCGCCTGGAGCAGGCGGGCCACGTCAGGCGCCGCCCGGACCCGGCCGACCGCCGCGCGGTCCTCGTCGAGGCGACGGAGGAGAGCTGCGGTCTGCGCTCCGCGGTGGAGGCTTCGCTGGCGTCCCTGGAGCAGCACACACTGGCCGGACTGGGGGAAGAGGAGCGGGGGGAACTGCTCAGGCTCCTCTCCAAGGTGGAGGCCAACCTCTACGCCCAGACCGCCGACTGCCCGGGCCTCCCCTGAGGCCGCGCGCGGTCCGGCGCCCGGATCCGGATGTCCCGGACCCGCTCCCCGATCGCCGCAGGAGCCGGGCGCCCGGACCCTCGCGGGCCGGATCCCGCCGTCCGGCGGCTGAGAACGAGCAGGAGAGCCCGGGAGTGTGGGGTCCCCTTCGGCGCCGTGCCCCGATGACGGCGACGGACGCGGTGCCGGACGCCCCCGGTCCCGGTCCCGGGGTCAGGCAGCCAGGAGGGAGAGCACGCGGGTGACGTCGTCCGGGGAGTTGTAGAGGTGGAACGCCAGCCTCAGATTCCCCGCCCGCTCCGACGCCACCACTCCGCCCTTCTCCAGGTCCGCGACCCGGTGCCCCATCCCCGGCACCGCCACGACCGCCGAGTCGCCCGGCAGCGGGGACAGACCCCGTTCCGCCAGCCCCTCCCGGAACGCCCTCGCGAGCCCCGTGTCGTACGCGTGGATCGCGGGCACCCCGATCTCCTCCACCAGCGCCAGCGCGTCCACCGCCCCGTGGTAGGCCACGAACGCCGGGGACTCGTCGAAACGGCGTGCCGTCCGCGCGAGGTCCTCGACGGGCCCGTAGATCGTCCAGCTGTCGGACGCGAAGCACCCCGCGTGGAGCGGAACCAGCGACTCCTGCGCCTCCTCGGTGACCGTGAGGAACGAGACCCCGCGCGGGCACAGCAGAAACTTGAACGCGGTCGTGACGGTGAAGTCCCAGTCACCCGCGTTCAGCGGCAGCCACCCCGCCGACTGACTGGTGTCGACGAGCGTACGGGCGCCGTGCGCCGCCGCCGCGGCCCGTACCGCCGGCAGATCGGCGATCCGGCCGTCCGCCGACTGCACGGAGGAGAACGCCACCAGCGCCGTACCGGGCCGTACCGCCTCCGCGAGGCCGGCCAGGGGCACATAGCGCAGCACGAGGTCACCGCGTACGGCGAAGGGGGTGACGACCGAGGTGTACTCCCCCTCGGGGAAGAGGACTTCCGCACCCGGCGGCAGGGAGTTCGCGATCAGCGCGACCTGCACCGAGAGCGAACTGCCGGCGGAGACCCGGTCCTCGGCCACCCCCGCCAGCCGGGCGAACGACCGCCGCGCGGCGGCCACCGTCTCGTGGTCGCCCGACCCGCCGGGGCGGCCGGCCGCGAGTTCGCCGATCAGCCGGGTCATCGCGGCGGCGGCCCGGCGGGGCAGGACCCCGCAGGAGGACGTGTTCAGATAGGTCTTGTCCGGCGCGAACTCGGCACCACCCAGAGTCTCCATGCACTCACCCTGAGGCGCCGAGCACCGCCGGTCAATCGCGTGAGGCCGGGAATCACCCTCCGGCCGTGATCACCGTGCCGCCTCCGGGACCTCGCACGCGCCGTCCGCGTCGCACGCGGGTGCGTCATCGGCGGTGGCCGGCACGGTCTCGCGTCCCTTCCACGCCTGCTCCAGGGCCTGGGTGAACAGCTCGGCGGGCTGCCCGCCGGAGACCCCGTAACGCCGGTCGAAGACGAAGAACGGCACCCCGTTCGCCCCCAGCTCCGCTGCCTCGCGCTCATCGGCGCGCACCTCGTCGGCGTACGCGTCACCGGCGAGGACCGCGCGCGCCTCGGCCTCGTCGAGTCCGGCCTCGACGGCGAGCGCGATCAGCACCTCGTCGTCGAAGACCGAGCGCTCGTCGGCGAAGTTGGTGCGGTAGGCGAGGTTCAGCAACTCGTCCTGACGGCCCCTGGCCCGGGCCAGATGCAGCAGCCGGTGGATGTCGAAGGTGCTGCCGTGGTCACGGCCCTCGGTGCGGTAGCCGAGCCCCTCGGCGCGTGCGTTGGAGGCGACGTGCTCCTCCATGGCCAGGGCCTCCTCGCGGGTACGCCCGTACTTCCGCGCCAGCATGTCGACGACGGACCCGGTGTCGCCCTTGGCCCGGTTCGGGTCGAGCTCGAAGGAGCGGTGGACCACCCGGACCCGGTCGCGGTGGGGGAACTCGGCGAGCCCCTTCTCGAAGCGTGCCTTCCCGATGTAGCACCAGGGGCAGGCGATGTCGCTCCATATCTCGACGAGCATGCTGACTCTCTCCAGGGGATCGCGGGGTTCCGGCGAAGCGGGGGACGGAATGTCTCGTCCGTCCGGTAATCAACGCACCCGGCCGGCGGCTCATTCCCCCAAGGAGACCAAGATCCACCGCGCGTTTCAAGATCGACGGCGTCCCGTGGTCACGGGGTGCTCAGGATCCGTCGCGCAGCCCCTCGGGCCAGCTCGCCCGGTACTCGATCCCCTCGAACGCCACCGCGCACCCCTCCCCCACCGGCGACTGCGCGAGAAAGCCGACCAGGGCGGCCCCGGCCTCCTCATCCGTCCCCAGCGCGAAGATCCGTACGAAGGTCCACCGCTCGCCGTCCGCGGACGCGTGGAAGGCGAACGCCCTGCCGGTGCGGCTGATCCGCAGCCAGACGCTGTCGCCGTCGGCCTCGAAGGAGTTGGCGTCGTCGGAGTGGCCGCGGGTGACGACGGTGCAGACGGTGGGCCGGTCCGGGGAGAGCTCCAGACAGAGCTTGGCCCACTCGCGCTCGCCGACGTGCAGATACAGTGCCCCGGCGTCGAAGGACGCGCCGAAGCCGACGGTGGCGCGGGCGATGAGCTGGAAGTCCCCCTCGGGGGCGCCGAGCAGCCGCGGCGCGTCGGACGCGGGGTCCAGGGACGCGCCCGACGGGGGCACGAAGCGGTCCTGGCGGGCGCCCGCCCGGCCGGTGAGGACACCGTCCGTGTACGCCCAGCCGGCCTCGGGGCCGTACGCGCGCAGGGGAAAGGGAAGTTCGGGCAGCTCGATGGAGTCGGTCACCCGCTCAGCTTGCTGGACCCTCCGGGCGTCCGTCCACCCGACGCGGCAGTCCGAGCGGGTGCCCGAGCGGGCGGGTTCCCGTACGGGAGGCGGCACCCCACGCCCAGGCGGCTGCCCCTTCCCGCCTTCCCCGGCCGTCGTCCGCAGGGCCCGTCCGATGGCTCTCGTTCGGTATCGTGAACGCCGTTCTGACTGATGAATGGCTGAGAAACTCTGCTTCCGGGCGTTCCGCACGGCCGGGAAGGAGCGAGGAGCGATGGTGACGGCCGATTCCGGTGGGGCTCCGGTCAAGTCCGCGGTACGGACGGTGGAATTGCTGGAGTACTTCGCCGGGCGCCCCGGGATGCACTCGCTCGCCGCGGTCCAGGAGGCCGTGGGCTACCCCAAGTCCAGCCTCTACATGCTGCTGCGCACCCTCGTCGAGCTGGGCTGGGTGGAGACGGACGCGACGGGCACGCGGTACGGGATCGGGGTGCGCGCGCTGCTGGTCGGGACCTCGTACATCGACGGTGACGAGGTCGTGGCGGCGGCGCGCCCGACCCTGGACCGGCTCTCCGACGACACCACCGAGACCATTCATCTCGCCCGGCTCGACGGCACCACGGTGGTGTATCTGGCGACCCGTCAGTCCCAGCACTATCTCCGCCCCTTCACCCGTGTCGGCCGCCGGCTTCCCGTGCACTCGACCTCACTGGGCAAGGCGCTGCTCGCGACGCACAGCGACGAGCAGGTGCGCAGGCTGCTCCCGCGGACCCTGCCGTCCGTCACCGAACACACGATCACCGACCGCGAGCGGCTGATCGAGGAGCTGGCGGCCGTCCGCGAGCTGGGCTGTGCCGTGGACCGCGAGGAGAACACCCTCGGACTGCGCTGCTTCGGTGTCGCGATTCCCTACCGCACTCCGGCGCGGGACGCGATCAGCTGCTCGGTGCCCGTGGCCCGGCTCACCCCCGCCCATGAGCAGATGATCAAGGACGCGCTCTTCGACGCGCGCGAGCGGCTGACCCTGGCGACCCGCAGGCTGTAGGGCCCGGGCGCTGTCCGGCCCCGCCGGGCCGCCTCTCCCCGCCCGAAAGTCCCGCTGTGTGAGGATTCCCTGAGAAGTGGACCCGCCGGGAACCTCGTGATCGGTGCCGTTCGTCCTACTGCGGGATGAACAAGACGATCAGACACGCCGCCGTCTTCTGCCTGCTGCTGGTGCTCGCCCTGCTGGTGCGGGCCACCTGGGTCCAGGCGTACGACGCCAAGGCGCTCGCGGACAACGACAAGAACCGGCGCAAGACCATCGACCAGTACGCGCAGCCGCTGGGCGACATCGTCGTGGCCGGATCTCCCGTCACCGGGTCCGCCCGGACCACCGGCAGCGATCTCGCGTACAAGCGGACCTACACCGAGGGCGCGCTGTACGCGGCGGTGACCGGCTACAGCTCCCAGGCGTACGGATCGACCCAGCTGGAGGGCATCCACAGCGCGGTCCTGGACGGCACCGACCTCCGGCTGGCCGATCCGGTGGACGCGCTCACCGGCAGGCAGCAGGCGCCCGGCGACGTCCTGACCACGATCGACCCGGCCGTCCAGAAGGCGGGGTACGAGGCGCTCGGTGACGCCAAGGGCGCTGCCGTCGCCATGGATCCGAAGACCGGGCGTGTCCTCGGACTGGTCAGCACGCCCTCCTACGACCCGTCGGTGATCGCCGGGACCTCGGACGGGGACGCCTGGCAAAAGCTGCTGGACGACCCGGACAAGCCGCTGGTCAACCGGGCGCTGCGGCAGCCGCTGGCCCCCGGCTCGACCTTCAAGCTGGTCGTGGCGGCGGCGGCGCTGGAGGACGGGCTGTACGGCTCGGTGGACGAGAAGACCGGCAGCCCCATGCCCTATGTGCTCCCGCTCTCCAGCAAGGTGTTGGAGAACGACATCCCCGACGCGCCCTGCGAGGACGCCTCCATCCGGACGGCCCTGCGCTACTCGTGCAACAACGTCTTCGCGCAGATGGCCGTCGATCTGGGCCAGGACACGGTCCGTGCGATGGCGGAGAAGTTCGGCTTCAACAACAAGGAACTGGACATTCCGGTCCGGGCGTACCCCAGTGTCTATCCGACGGGGCTGGACGCACCGCAGACGGCGCTGACGGGCATCGGCCAGTTCGATGTGACCGCCACCCCGCTCCAGATGGCCATGGTGTCCGCGGCGATCGCCAACGACGGGGTCCTGAAGTCACCGCACATGGTCTCCGAGGTCGTGGACTCCGAGGGCACCGCCCTCGACGCGTACGACGGCGGCGAGGGTGAGCGGATCGTCTCCAGCGGGACCGCCGAGCAGTTGCGCAGCGCGATGGTGACCGTGGTGGAGGACGGCACGGTCACCAACGCGCGGGTCGGCGGGGCCGAGGTGGGCGGCAAGACCGGTACGGCCCAGCGCGGTGTGAACAACAGCGAGACGCCGTACGCGTGGTTCACCTCGTTCGCCGAGGATTCCGCTTCCGGCGAGCAGGTCGCGGTGGCGGTGCTGATCGAGGACGCGGGCGGTCCCCGCTCGGAGGTCAGCGGCAACGGACTGGCGGCGCCCGTGGCCCAGAAGATGATGGCGGCGGCGCTCAGGTAGAAGCTCCGCGCCCCCGGGGAGGGGTGCGGCGACCGGATGGAGCGTTCTATCCGGCCGACGGGCAGGGAGCCTGCCGCATCCCGTCCTCCGCCGGAAAGGCCCGGTGGACGACCCCGGCGATGTGCCCGTGCAGGGCGTCGGCGGCCGCCTGCCCGTCGCCGCTCCGCGCGAGCCGCAGAATCTCCCGGTGCTCGGCGGCCTCCCGCTCCCGGGACGCCCCGGTGGACCCGGTGACGGCCGCCACCAGAGCCGCCTGGTCGCGGACGTCGTCGAGCATACGGACGAGCAGGGGATTGCCGCAGGCGGCGTACAGGGCGCCGTGGAACCGCCGGTTGGCGAGCCGGAGCCGGGCGCCGTCGGAGGCGTCCTCGGCCTCGGCCAGCGCCTCCTGCGCCGGGTCGAGCCCGGCGGCCCGCGCGACCGTCCGGCGCAGGGCCTCCGGTTCCAGCAGCAGCCGTACGTCGTACACCTCGCGCGCCATGGCGGCGTCCACGGTCCGCACCGTGACGCCCTTGTACTGGCTCATCACCACCAGCCCGGTCCCGGCGAGCGTCTTGAGCGCCTCCCGCACCGGAGTCTTCGACACCCCGAAGTGCGCGGCGAGTTCGGTCTCGACGAGCGCCTGTCCCGGGCGCAGCCGGCCCGTGAGCACGGCGTGCCTGATGGCGTCGAGGACGAACTGCGTGCGGGAGGGGAGGGGAGCCGGGGCGGCGGTCGGCATACGCTCTTGTTCTCCGGTCTCGTTCTCCGGGCCGGTCATGGACGGCACAGGGCCACACGGCGGGCAGGTCATATATGAAGATATGACGCAGGACGCTATGAGCCACCGGGAACGTACGTCAAGACGGCGCCTCGGGTCCGCCCGGCCCTCCTCCTGATCGCCACGGCGCCCCCGCCACGGTCCCGCCCCTCGCCGGACGCCGCTCGGGGCTCCCGCCCGACTCGGCGGTAAGGGAACGGCAAAGCGGCCTCGCTCGTTGTCCCGGCATGACAGCTATGACCCCCGGCTCGAACATTCCTCTCCCCGCCGCGCGTGTCGCGGTGGACGTCGCCGCCCCGGTGCGGCTCGACGTTTCGGGCCTGCTGCTCACCGCCGACGGCAAGGTGCGCTCCGACGACGACTTCATCTTCTACAACCAGCCGGCCGGCCCCGGAGTCAGCTATCGCTCCGGCGGCGGGGCCGCGCCGGACGCGATCGTGGTGGACACCAGCGCCGTCCCGCCCGGCATCGAGAAGATCGTCGTGACGGCGAGCCCGGACGCGGCGGGGCAGACCTTCCAGGGCATCGAGCCCACGGCCACGATCCGGAACGCGGACGACGGCAGCCCGCTCGCCACCTTCACCCCGCCGCGGCTCGGCGCGGAGACCGCCCTGGTGATCGTGGAGATCTATCTGCGCAACGGCGTCTGGAAGGCCCGCGCGGTCGGCCAGGGCTATGCGAACGGGCTGGCCGGCATCGCCACGGACTTCGGCGTCTCGGTGGAGGAGGAGCCGGCGGCGGCCGCCCCGGTCGCCCCGCCCGCGCCCGTGGCACCCCCGGCGCCGCCCGCCCCGGTCCCGCCGGCCGCCCCGGTGGACCCGAGGCTGGCCGCCCCCGCTCCCCCGGCCCCGCCGGCGCCCGCCCCGGTCACCGGGAAGATCAACCTGGACAAGGGCCGGGTCAGCCTCCAGAAGAACCAGACGGTGTCGCTGGTCAAGGGGGGCCGCCCACTGCTGTCCCAGGTCAAGATGGGCCTGGGCTGGGAGCCCGCGTTCCGTGGCAAGGACATCGACCTCGACGCCTCCGTCATCGCCTACGGCCCCAAGCGCAACCACCTGGACAGCTGCTACTTCGGCAAGCTGAACATCCTGAACAACGCGATCAGGCACTCCGGCGACAATCTGACCGGTGAGGGCGCGGGCGACGACGAGGTGATCACCGTCGATCTGGGACGGCTCCCCGCCGACGCGACCGGCCTGGTCTTCACGGTGAACTCGTTCTCGGGACAGAAGTTCACCGAGGTCGCCAAGGCGTACTGCCGGCTCATGGACGCGGCCACCGGCGAGGAGCTGGTCCGCTTCGATCTGACCGGCGCGGAGCCGCAGACCGGAGTCATGATGGCGAAGCTGATCAGGCAGTTCTCGGGGGAGTGGGAGATGACGGCCATGGGTGACTTCGTGAAGTCCCGGACCGTCCGGGGGATGGTGAAGCCCGCCGCTCAGGCTCTCTGACCGGGGCGGGCCCCGGGTGGGCCGGACGCGGTAGAGCCATGGGGCCCGCCGTCACGGGCGTGACGGCGGGCCCCACGGTTCTGATCAGAGCGAGAGCGGTCCGGCCGGCGGGCCGGGCCGAAGCGGTCCTCAGTGACTCGATCAGGGCCTCAGAGCTTGGCCAGCTTGGCGTAGGGACTGGGAATCCGTCCCTTGCGGCCGGCGAAGTCGACGAGGACGGCGATGTTGTCGCCCTCGACGGCGATGACTCGCCCCAGGCCGAACTGATCGTGCGAGACCCGGTCGCCCACCGTGTACTGCTCGATCGGAGGGTCTGCCTGGGCGTTGCGGTTGAAGGGACTGGACGGCAGGTGGCGCCGGGATCCGGCTGACTTGGTCATTGCTGCCAGTATGGTCCCTCCGGCGGCCTCTGGACAGCGATCCGATCCGACAGTGGTCAGATCGAAACAGGTTCAGAACACAAAAGCGATCAGCACACCGGTGGGACCACCGGGACGGCGGGGCCCCGGGAGGCCGCCCGCGGCGGTGGGCCGGGTCCCGGCCCACCGCCTGCTTCCCGGGCCAGGCGGCGTCACGGCCCCGCTCCAGGAGCGGCACCATCCGGAAGGCCGCGTCCGGGAGGCCGCCGAAGGGTGTGTCGGCCGGGCTTGTCCGACCCGGCGGGGCCCACCCGGTAGCCCCCCGGATTCCAGATGCAGCCGGGGATGTGTTCCGGGACCTGCTCCGCCGGGTCGCCCCGGTGGTGGTAGGCCGCCCACTCGTCGGTGACGATCAGGACCCGGTTTGTAGCCCGCCCTGGTAGTGCTGTCGGACCGCCTCGGTCGTGTGGGTACCGCCGAGTGAGCCGAACCGGTCGATGACCTTCAGGACCGACTCGCCCTGGCGGAACGGCACCGGGTGACTTGTCGTACCGAACTCCACCAGATCAGCCTTTCCGCCCTCATCGCCACCGCGGCCCGAACACGGCGGCGGCGTCCGCCCGGATCAGCTCGGAACGCTGCGAGAGCGGCCCCCACAGGGAGCCCGAGCGGTCGACGAGGGCCAGGGTCCGTCCGGCCGCTCAGCACGGGCACCCGGGCCGGCGAATCGCCGAGCGCCTTCTCCAGCGGGTACGCCCAGCGCAGCGACGGCGCGTGCTGGTACGCGGCGAGATACCGGAACGGGAACCGCCGCGACCGCTCGACCGCCGCCGGATCCGAGATCGCCTCCGCGACCCCTACCGCGACCGCGCCCTGAACGCCGACTTCCGCGCCTCCTTGGCGACCCGCTTGTCCGGGTGCAGCCTGCCCATCGCCTCCAGCACGTCCGCCGTGGCGGGATGGTCCACCCGCCACGCGACGTCGAAGAACCCGCTGTGCTGACCGGTCAGGCCCTCCACCAGTCCCTGGAGCTCCTCCAGCTCCCCGCCGGCGTCGAGCTGAGCGGCGATGGTGTCGATGGACAGCCAGAAGATCATCGACTCGGACGGCGGCGGCACGTCCGCCGCTCCCCGCTCGGCGAGCCACACCCGCGCGAGGCCCCCCAGCTCCGCGTCACCGAGAACCGCACGGACCGCCGGCTCGGCCCGGTGGCCGACGAGGCTCAGCGCCTGCTGGCACCGCAGCCTCCGCAGCGGCCCGCCCGCGTCCGCGCCGCGCGCCGCCGCCAGCAGCTCCCGCGCCGCGTCCGCGGGCTCGTGCCGGGCCAGCCACTGCTCGGTCTCCGCGCGCCCCGCGGACTCGGAGTAGTGCGCGAGCCCGTCGAGCAGCACATCCGCGCCCTTGCCCGCCAGCTCCCCCACCGCGGGGGCGTCGATCCCGGCCTCCAGCATCCGCGCCCGGACGCCGTAGAGCCCGAGCGGGGTCAGCTTCACCAGCCCGTACCGGGACACGTCCTCGTCCTCGACGGCCACCGCGGGATCGTCGTCCGCCTCCGCCATCAGTGCCTCGTCCACCGGCTGGTACTCGACGAGACCGGTCTGCTCCAGCAGCCGGAACTGGTCGTCGAGCCGGATCATCGCCACCGACACCTGTTCCAGGACGTCGTCGGTGGGCTCCCCCATGTCGTCGGGGACGATCATCGACGCGGCGAGCGCGGGCAGCGGCACCGGCTCCTCGCCCGAGCCGCCGTCCGCCACGGTCAGGAGGTACAGATTGCCGAGGACGCCGTCGAGGAACTCGGCCTCCCCCTCGGGGTCCCAGTCCAGCATGGTGTAGTCGATCTCGCCGTCGTCGCCGATCACGTCCGACAGATCGTCGAGGAGGGGGGCGATGGCGTCGGCGTGCGCCGCGTCCAGCGTCTCCAGCCAGATGGCGAGGACGTCCTGGGGGCCGCCGGAGGCGATGAGGCCCAGGTTCTCGCCCGGAGCCGCCGTACCGTACTCGTCGGTGTCGCGCTCGGGGTCCTCGATCACGACGAGACCCGCGTCGACCGCCGCGCGCCACGCCTCGCTCGCGCACGCCTGTCCCTCGTCGTCGTCCTTGAGTCCGAGCGCCACCGCCGCGGCGGGCAGCTGCTCGTCGGCGAGTTCGCCGCCCGCGCCCACCCGGGTGTCCGGTCCGGCCCATCGGGCGAGCCCGACGGCCCTGCTCAGCAGGGGTGTGGCGAGCGCGTCCCGCGCCAGCTCCGCGTCGGAGTTCAGCCGCACGGGCGGCAGGGTGGGACGGTCCTGGGACATCTGAACGCTTCTCCTCGGGGGGTACGGATTCCGGGCGTGGCCCCGGGGCGACTCCCCAGCGTAGACGCATTTCACCGGGTTTCGCCGCGCGCAGGTGGTTCTTGGTCATGTGGCCGGATGCCCACCCCACCGGTGCCGGACCGGCCCCGCGCCCCGCCGCGCGCCCGATATGCACCGGACGCCCCGCCTCCCCGTGCCGGACATCTCCGGCTTCACCGGCCCGACGACGTCCGTACATCTGCCGGCTCTTGACAACTCCCCTGCCCAGCCAAGAGATTGACGCGCGTAGAACCTCGCACGCACCGCACCGCGCCTCACTGCAATCCGTCGCACCGCACCACACACGGCGCAGACAGCACCGCACCCCTCCCGGCGCACGGCACCGCACCGCTGCCGTGCCGCCCGCAGCGCCGCCCGACCGCATCCCGAACCCTCGATTCCGGAGTTTTGATGCCTTCCTCCGTCATAACGAGCGCCGTACCGAGAACGGCCGCCGTCGCGACCGTCGTCGTCTCCGCGCTGGCCGCGGGCCTGCTCGCCGGTCCCTCCAGCGCGTCCGCGAAGGCCGCCGGCTCCGGCTCCGGGGTCCGCGTCCACGACATCCAGGGCACGACACGGATCTCCCCCCTGGCCGGAAAGCCGGTCACGGACGTCCCCGGCATCGTCACGGGCGTACGGACCTACGGTTCGTCGAGGGGCTTTTGGATCCAGGACCCGGACGGCGACGGCGACCCGGCCACCAGTGAGGGCGTCTTCGTCTTCACCGGCCCCGGCTCCACGCCTGCGGTGAAGGCGGGAGACGACGTCCTGGTGTCGGGCACGGTGGCCGAGTTCGTGCCGGGCGGCGCCTCGTCGGGCAATCAGTCGCTCACCCAGATCTCCCGGCCGGCGGTGACGGTGCTCGCCTCGGGGCGCCCGCTGCCCGCGCCGGTCACCGTCTCCGCCCGGTCGGTGCCCTCGGCGTACGCCCCCACCGGTGATCCCACCGCCGGAGGCAGCGTCAACGCGCTGCCGCTGAACCCCCGGAAGTACGCCCTGGACTACTACGAGTCCCTGGAGGGGACCAACGTCCGCATCGGCACCTCCCGCGTGGTCGGCGCGACGGATCCCTTCTCCGAACTGTGGGTGACGGTCAAGCCGTTCGAGAATCCGAGCGCCCGCGGCGGCAGTCTGTACGGCTCGTACGCCTCGCAGAACACCGGGCGTCTGCAGATCCAGTCGCTGGTGCCGCTCGCCGAGCAGCCGTTCCCGAAGGCGAATGTGGGCGATGTGCTGCGGGGGCGGACCGAAGGCCCCCTGGACTTCAACCAGTTCGGCGGCTACACGCTGACCGCGCGGAGTCTCGGCACGGTCGAGGACCGCGGTCTGCGCCGGGAGCGCACCCGGCCGCAGAGCCGCGGTGAGCTGGCCGTGGCCACGTACAACGTGGAGAACCTCGACCCGTCCGACCCGCAGGAGAAGTTCGACGCGCTGGGCAGGGCCGTGGTGGAGAACCTGTCGTCGCCCGACATCCTCGCCCTGGAGGAGATCCAGGACAACTCGGGCGCGCGGAGTGACGGCACGGTGGCCGCGGACCAGACCGTGAAGAGGTTCACGGACGCGATCGCCGCCGCGGGCGGCCCCGCGTACGACTGGCGCGGTGTGGACCCGGAGAACAACCGGGACGGCGGCGAGCCCGGCGGCAACATCCGCCAGGTCTTCCTCTTCAACCCGGAGCGGGTGTCCTTCACCGACCGGCCGGGCGGCGACGCGAGGACCCCGACCGGTGTCGTACGGGAGCGGGGCAGGGCGGCCCTGACCCTGTCCCCGGGCCGGATCGACCCCGGGAACACCGCGTGGGAGTCCAGCCGCAAGCCGCTCGCGGGCGAGTTCACCTTCCGCGGCCGGACGGTCTTCGTGATCGCCAACCACTTCGGCTCGAAGGGCGGCGACGAGGCCCTCACCTCGCACCACCAGCCCCCGAACCGTTCCTCCGAGGTCAAGCGGCTGCAGCAGGCGCGGCTGGTGAACGCCTTCGTCAAGGACGTCCTCAAGGCCGACCGGCGCGCGGACGTCCTGGTCGTGGGCGACATCAACGACTTCGAGTTCTCGGCGACGACCGAGGCGCTCACCGACGGCGGCGCGCTCCGGGCGGCGGTCACCTCCCTCCCGCGCCGGGAGCGCTACTCGTACGTCCACCAGGGCAACAGCCAGGTCCTGGACCAGATCCTGACCAGCCCCTCGATCGACGGCTTCGACTACGACAGCGTGCACATCAACGCGGAGTTCGCGCGGCAGGACAGCGACCACGACCCGCAGGTGCTGCGCTTCCGCCCGTAGGCGCCTCCCTACACGCCCGGACGGAGGCTCAGTCCGGGCGTGTAGCGGTCCACACGGCTGCCGGTCATCCCCGGGTACGACTGGACCTTCCGCCACTCGTCACCGACGGCTTCTCCCCCGCCGCCGGCCCGGGCCAGCGACTCCCGGTGCCCGTCCGCGCTCACCCACTCGGCGTAGTCGAGGACGCGCGTCCCGTCGGTGCTGATGTGGAAGTACGCGGAGATCCCCTCGGAGTGCCCGCCGTCGCCGCTCCCCAGCGCGGCGAACACGGAGTCCACCCAGTCGCGCCGGCTCCCGGCGTCCGGCCCGTCGAACCGGACGTCCACGATGACCACGCAGCCGGGGACACGGTCGTCGTCGGGATCGGCCCCGGACCGGTAGAGCCGGTACGAGTCGAGCCCGAGGCGCACGATTCCGGGCACGGCCGCATCGATCTCGGCGTTGCGCTCGTCCCGGTGGGAGCGCGAGAACTCCTGGTAGGCGTCCTCGCTCGCCCACTGGGAGTAGTGCAGCAGGGTCCGGCCGTCCTCGCCGGCGTGAACGGTGTACGAGAGCAGCCCGACAATCGGCCAGAGCCTGCTCCGCCAGCTGCCGGCGATGGCGTCGAGGGTCGCGCGCTGCCGTTCGGGCGTGCCGACGTCCCAGGTGGACACCTTGACGACACCGACTCCCGGACGGTCGAGGTCGGGCCGGGCGCCGGGCCGGACGGCGACGTTCACGGGCATGGCGGCATCCCTTCGATCCGGCGCGCCCCTGCGGCGAACCGCTGGTCACCATCGTGAAACGTCAAGCGCGATTGAGGTCAACCGCCGGTTCACTCATCAGCGATGCTTACCCCTCACCCCAAGCAGATCTCAGTGGACCTTCATGGTCGTGGCGCACCAGACTGCCGGTATGACCCCTTCACGTCCCTTCGGCCGCACGCTCTGCGCGATGGTCACCCCCTTCACCGCGACCGGTGACCTGGATCTGGAGAAGGCCGCGAGCCATGCCTCCGGGCTGATCGCCGAGGGCTGCGAGGGGCTGGTCCTCAGCGGCACCACGGGTGAGTCCCCGACGACGTCCGACGCGGAGAAGTCCGCGCTGGTACGGGCCGTGCGCGAGGCGGTCGGTGACGGGGTGCCGGTCGTGGCGGGCGTCGGCACCGCGGACACCCGCCACACCGCCGAACTGGCCCGCGCGGCGGAGCGGGCGGGCGCGGACGGGCTGCTGGTGGTGGCCCCGTACTACAGCAGGCCGCCGCAACCGGCCGTCGAGGCGCACTTCCGGGCGGTCGCCGACGCGGTCGGGATCCCGCTGATGCTGTACGACATCCCGGGCCGCACGGGCACCCGGATCGAGCCCGACACCCTGCTGCGGCTGGCGGACCACCCCGGGATCGTCGCCGTCAAGGACTGCGCGTACGACCTGCTCGGCTCGACGAAGGTCATCGCGCGCACCTCGCTCGCGTACTACTCCGGCTGCGAGGAGCTCAACCTTCCCCTGTACGCGGTGGGCGGCGCGGGCTGTGTCAGTACGGTCGCGAACGTCGCGCCACGTGCGGTGCGGGCGGTCCTCGACGCGTTCGACAACGGCGACACGGAGGAGGCCGCGCGCCTCAACCAGCGTCTGATCCACCTCACGGAGCTGATGATGTGCTCGGGCCTCCCGGGCACGGTCACCGCCAAGGCCCTCCTGGACGCGGGCCCGGTCCGCCCACCCCTCCAGCCCGCACCCCCCTCCTCCCTCGCCCCTCTCCACGCGGCCCACGCAGCCCTCACCGCCGCCTAGCCCGCCCCGCCGACGTCCGACGCCGCACATCCCAGCCCCGCCGACGTCCGAAGCCACCCACCCCACCCCCGCCGGCGACTGAGGCCACCCACCCCAGCCCCGCCGGCGACTGAGGCGCGGGCTTCGGGGCAGAGCCCCGACAGGCCAGGGCACGCACTCCACCCCCGCCGACGTCCGAAGCCACCCACCCCAGCCCTGCCAGCGATTGAGGCCACGCATCCCAGCCCCGCCGGCGACTGAGGCGCGGGGTTCGGGGGCGGAGCCCCGACAGGCCGGGGCACCCACTCCAGCCCCGCCGGCGATTGAGGCGCCGGGCCCGGGGCGGAGCCCCGGAAAGAGGCCGCAGGACATGCGCGGCGCCCCCGGTCCCCCGCCCCGGCCACCGCCTAATTGTGGCTGTGGAGAACCTCGTTCAGCCCACCCCACACCGCGTTGTTCGGCCGCGCCTCCACCGCTCCGGTCACCGAGTTCCGCCGGAACAGGATGTTGCTCGCGCCGGACAGTTCCCGCGCCTTGACGATCTCGCCGTCGGGCATCGTGATCCGCGTTCCCGCCGTGACGTAGAGCCCCGCCTCGACCACGCACTCGTCGCCGAGCGCGATGCCGACGCCCGCCTCGGCCCCCACCAGGCAGCGCTCGCCGATGGAGATGATGACGTTGCCGCCGCCGGACAGCGTGCCCATGGTGGACGCGCCGCCGCCGATGTCGGAGCCGTTGCCGACGACGACTCCCGCGGAGATACGGCCCTCCACCATGGAGGTGCCGAGCGTGCCCGCGTTGAAGTTGACGAAGCCCTCGTGCATCACGGTGGTGCCCTCGGAGAGATGCGCGCCGAGGCGGACACGGTCCGCGTCGGCGATGCGTACGCCCTTGGGCACGACGTAGTCCGTCATCCGCGGGAACTTGTCGACGCTCGTCACCTGGAGGTGCAGCCCGTCGGCCCGCGCGTTGAGGCGGACCTTCTCGATGTCGTCGACGGCGACCGGCCCGAGCGAGGTCCAGGCGACGTTGGCGAGGAGCCCGAAGAGCCCGTCGAGGCTCTGGCCGTGCGGCTTGACCAGCCGGTGGGAGAGCAGATGGAGCCGCAGATACGCGTCGTGGGCGTCGAGCGGCTTCTCGTCGAGCGAGGAGATGACCGTACGGACGGCGACGACCTCGACACCCCGGCGGGCGTCGGGTCCGACCGCCTTCCCGGCACCCTCGCCGAACAGCGCGGCGGCCCGCTCGGCGTCGAGCCGCTCGGTCCCGGACGGTCCGGGCTCGGCGACGAGTTCGGGGGCGGGGAACCAGGTGTCGAGTACGGCACCGGCTGCGGTGAGGGTGGCGAGCCCGGCGGCGACGGCGCCGGTGGTACGGGGAGCGGTGGTATCGGTCATGAGGAGAACCTAACCGCCGACGCGCCCCCCGGGCGAACCCATCTCACGCCCCGGGTCGGGCCCGGTCACGCGGGGACGGCGGTGTCCGCGCGCACCCCCGGCGCGGGTCCCGGGCCGGCCGCCCGACCGGCCGTGACCGCCGGCCGCACCTCCCCCGGCGCGGGCCCGGAACCACCCGCTCCGGAGCTCAGCGCAGCACCCTCGCCAGCATCTCCCGCGCGTACTGCCTGTCGTACGTCCCGTCGGTCAGCAGCACCTGGAGGCTGATCCCGTCCATCAGGGCCACCAGGGCCCGCGCGGTGGCCGGATCGGTGAAGGGGGACAGCGCCTCCACGACGCCGTCGGTCCACTGCGCGGCGACCGGCCGCAGCGCGGGCCTGCGCAGGGCGGCCAGATACAGCTCGTACTCCAGCTCGACGGCGGTACGCTCGCCGGCCAGCCACGTTTCCATCAGCAGCGCGAGTTCCGTGGCGAGATCGGCCTCCGGGTCGACGAGCGCGGGGCTCTCCCGGACGGCCACCGCGAAGCACTCGTTCGTCTGCCGGAGCGCGGCGATCAGCAGGTCGTCGAGGGTGGCGAAGTGATACGTCGTCGAACCGAGCGGCACATCCGCCTCAGCCGCGACGGTGCGATGGCTCAGCCCGGCGATCCCGGCGCGCCCGACGACGCGGATCGCCGCGTCGATGATGCGCTGACGCCGCTCGGGGTCGTAGCGGCGGGCCATCAGTGGGCCCCGCCCGCGTTGAGCACCACCACTCCGGCGATCACCAGCGCGATCCCGGCGAACTTGGCCGGACTGGCGGACTCCCCGAGGAAGAGCATCCCGATCGCCGCCACGGCGGCGGTGCCGACGCCCGCCCAGATGGCGTAGGCGGTGCCCACCGACAGGGTCTTGAGCGTCAGCGCGAGGAGCGAGAAGGCGATCAGATAGCCCACGACCGTGAAGAGCGAGGGCCAGAGCCTGGTGAAGCCCGCGCTGTACTTCATGGCGGTGGTCGCCGCCACTTCGGCCGCGATCGCCCCGGCCAGCAGTCCGTATCCCATGCGTACGACTGTACACAACGATATGTACGGAAGTACACACCAGGTGGGAGGGGTGACCGTCGGACCGTACCTGCGCTACGACTACGGTGTCCGATCGGGCACAGTGCCGCTCCGGGCCGTGCGGCCACCGGTGGCTCGCACCCCGTCCGCGGCCGGCACCTCATCAACGGGAGACAACCTCAGTGGCATACGGAAACACGCCTCCGGGCTGGAGCGGCTGGGCGCCCCCGCCTCCGCCCAAGCCCGGAGTGATACCCCTGCGTCCGCTCGACCTCAACGAGCTGCTCGGCGGGACCTTCGCCACGATCGGCCGCTACTGGAAGCCGCTGTTCGGCATCGTCGCGGCCGTGTATCTGGCGGCGACCGCCCTTCTCTCGGCCGTGGCCGTGATCCTGTACCGGCAGGTCGAGGAGAGCGCCGACGCGCTGATCGCCCTGGAGGGACGGGATCCCGTCTGGGACGACTTCCGGCCCCTGGTGACCGCTCTGACCGTCTTCGGGGCCGCCGGGGTGGTCGTCATGCTGCTGACGACGGCCCTGGTCTCCGCTGTATGCCAGTCGGCGCTCCAGGACGCCGTGCTCGGCAGGCGGACGACCGCCGGCACCGTCTGGGGGCGGGCGTGGGCACGGTTCCCCGCCGTGCTCGGCACGGTGGTGCTCACCGGGCTGCTGTATCTGATCCCCGTCGGGCTGTTCATGACCGCCTATGTGTCCCTGCTGATCACGCTGGCCACCGACAGCGGGGGGACGGTCGCCCTTCTCCTGGTGACCGTGATCGCCGGGCTGATCGCGATCCCGCTGTGCACCTGGCTGTGGGTCCGGTTCAGCCTCTCCCCCGCGGTCGCCGTCTTCGAGCGCCAGGGCGCGGTCGCGTCGATGCGGCGCTCCGCGAAGCTGGTGGGCGGCAGCTGGTGGCGGGTTCTGGGCATCACCCTGCTCGCGGGTGTCATCGCCGGTACGGCGGGCTATGTGATCCAGATGCCGCTCAGCTTCATGACGATGGTTCCCGGTGTGGTGGACACCTCCGAGCTGGGCTCCGAGCCCACGTTCTCTCAGATCGTGTCCGCGCTGAGCGGTGTGGTGATCCTGCTGGTGCTGGGTCAGCTGATCAGCCAGATCCTGATCACGGTGTTCCCGCAGCTGGTCGTCGGGATGCTCTACATCGACCAGCGCATCCGCCGGGAGAACCTGGCCCCCGCCCTCGCCGAGGCCGCGGGCCCCCAGCCCCCGGGGCCGGTCCGCCCCGGCCCGTCCGGCGCCTGAGAGCGGACCCGTCCACCGGCACGGACCCCCGGAGCACGGATCATGGCCATGCCCGCCAGTGATCTGGCGGGCATGGCCATGATGTACGAGACCGATGTGCTCAGTGCGCCCCGACCGGTGCGCGGTCCCCGCGGAAGCCCCGCACCGTTCCGCGCCCCGGCCGCCGCAAGGCTCCCGGGCGCCTCAGACGTTGAACCCCAGCGCCCTCAGCTGCTCGCGCCCATCGTCCGTGATCTTGTCCGGTCCCCACGGCGGCATCCAGACCCAGTTGATCTTCAGCTCGTTGACCAGACCCTCCGTCGCCGACTGGGCCTGGTCCTCGATCACATCCGTCAGCGGACAGGCCGCCGACGTCAGGGTCATGTCCAGCGTGGCCACATTCGAGTCGTCGATGTGGATGCCGTAGATCAGACCGAGGTTGACGACGTCGATGCCCAGTTCGGGGTCGACGACGTCGTACAGCGCCTCGCGGATCTCTTCCTCGGAAGCCGGCTTCAGCGCGGCCCCTGCGTTCTCGGTCATACCGTCTTCCTCTCGGGGCCGTCGCCCAGCGCCTGGGCGGTCGCGTCCTTCCACGCCATCCAGCTCAGGAGCGCGCACTTCACCCGGGCCGGGTACTTGGAGACACCGGCGAACGCGATCGCGTCCTCCAGCACCTCCTCCATCGCGTCGTCCGGCTCGATCCTGCCCTTGGACTGCATCAGCTCCAGGAACGTGGCCTGGATCTTCTGCGCGTCGGCCAGTTCCCTGCCGACCAGCAGCTCGTTCATCACGGAGGCGCTGGCCTGGCTGATGGAGCAGCCCTGGCCCTCGTACGACACGTCCTCGATGCGCGAACCGTCGTACTTCACCCGCAGCGTGATCTCGTCGCCGCACGTCGGATTGACGTGGTGCACCTCGGCGTCACCGTCCCGAAGCCCCCGGCCGTGCGGGTGCTTGTAGTGGTCGAGGATGACGTCCTGGTACATCGAATCAAGCTTCACAAGGGCTCCGCTCTACCCGAAGAAGTTACGGACGTGCTCCAGCCCGTCGATCAGCGCGTCGACCTCTCCGGGCGTGGAGTACAGATAGAACGACGCTCGCGTGGTCGCCGGAATTCCGTACCGCAGACAGACCGGCCGCGCGCAGTGGTGGCCGACGCGAACCGCGATGCCCTGTTCGTCCAGCACCTGACCCACGTCATGGGGGTGGATGTCCCCCAGCGTGAAGGAGATCGCGGCGCCCCGGTCCTCGGCCGTGACCGGGCCGATGATCCGCAGATCGGGAACCTCCAGCAGACGCTTCACCGCGTACTCGGTGATCGCGTGCTCGTGGGCGGCGATGTTCTCCATGCCGATGGAGCTCAGATAGTCCACCGCCGCACCGAGGCCGACGGCCTGGGCGATCGGGGGCGTACCGGCCTCGAACTTGTGCGGCGCGGGCGCGTAGGTCGAGGAGTGCATCGAGACGGTCTCGATCATCTCGCCGCCGCCGAGGAACGGAGGCAGATCCTCCAGCAGCTCCTGGCGGCCCCACAGCACCCCGATCCCGGTCGGACCGCACATCTTGTGACCGGTGAAGGCCACGAAGTCCGCCTGGAGCGCCTGCACGTCCATCGGGGCGTGCGGGGCGGCCTGGGAGGCGTCGATCAGAACCAGGGCGCCGACCTCCTGGGCGCGGCGCACGATGGCCTCGACCGGGTTGATCGTGCCCAGGATGTTGGAGACCAGCACAAAGGAGACGATCTTCGTCTTCTCGGTGATGATCTCCTCGATGTTCGAGAGGTCGAGACGGCCGTCGTCGGTCAGGCCGAACCACTTCAGACGCGCGCCCGTGCGCTGCGCGAGCAGCTGCCACGGCACGATGTTGGAGTGGTGCTCCATCTCGGTGATGACGATCTCGGTGTCGCGGTCGACCCGGTAGGGCTCATCGGCCCAGCCGAGCATGTTGGCGACCAGGTTCAGCGACTCGGAGGCGTTCTTGGTGAAGATCACCTCGTCGCGGCTGGGCGCGTTGATGAACGCGGCGACCTTGTCACGGGCGCCCTCGTAGAGTGCCGTGGCCTCGTCGGCGAGGACGTGGATGCCCCGGTGGACGTTGGCGTGGTGCCGCTCGTAGTAGTCGTTGACCGCGTCGAGCACCTGGCGCGGCTTCTGCGAGCTCGCGGCACTGTCCAGATAGACGAGCTTCTTGTCCCCGTGGATCACCCGGTCGAGGATCGGGAAGTCCTTGCGGATCGCCTCGGTGTCGAGGAGGCCGGGCAGTTGGGTCATGCTGATACGCCACCCTTCACATAGGCCTCATAGCCCTCGGCCTCCAGCTTGTCCGCCAGCTCGGGACCACCGGACTCGGCGACGCGGCCGTCCACGAAGACATGGACGCGGTCGGGCTTGATGTAACGCAGAATGCGCGTGTAGTGCGTGATCAGCAGGGTGCCGACCTCGCCGGTCTCACGGACCCGGTTGACGCCCTCGGAGACGACCCGCAGCGCGTCGACGTCGAGGCCGGAGTCGGTCTCGTCGAGGATGGCGATCCTCGGCTTGAGCAGCTCCAGCTGAAGGATCTCGTGGCGCTTCTTCTCACCGCCGGAGAAGCCCTCGTTGACGTTGCGCTCGGCGAAGGCGGGGTCCATGTTGAGGCGCTCCATGGTCGCCTTGACCTCCTTCACCCAGGTACGCAGCTTGGGTGCCTCGCCACGGATCGCGGTGGCGGAGGTGCGCAGGAAGTTGGAGACGGAGACACCGGGGACCTCGACCGGGTACTGCATGGCGAGGAAGACACCGGCACGGGCGCGCTCGTCGACGGACATCTCCAGGACGTCCTCGCCGTCGAGGGTGACGGTGCCGCTGGTGATCGTGTACTTGGGGTGCCCGGCCAGCGAGTAGGCGAGGGTGGACTTGCCGGAGCCGTTGGGGCCCATGATGGCGTGGGTCTCGCCCTGCTTCACGGTCAGGTCGACACCCTTGAGGATCTCCCGGGAGCCGTTGTCGGCTTCGACGGAGACGTGCAGGTCGCGGATTTCAAGCGTTGCCATGGGTAGCTCAGGACTCCTGGGTGAGGGAGACGAGCACATCGTCCCCTTCGATCTTTACGGGGTATACGGGGACGGGGCGCGTCGCGGGCAGTCCGGACGGCTTGCCGGTGCGGAGGTCGAAGCTGGAGCCGTGCAGCCAGCACTCGATCTGGCAGTCCTCCACCTCGCCCTCGGACAGCGAGACGTTCGCGTGCGAGCAGATGTCGTGGATCGCGAAGACCTCGCCCTCGGTACGGACGACCGAGACCGGCGTGCCGTCGAGCTCCACCCGCCTCGGGGTGTCGTCCTCCAGCTCGCTCAGCGCACAGGCGCGGACGAAACTCATGCGACCGCCGCCTCCAGCTCTTCCTCGATCTTGGCGATCAGGCGCTCCTCGACGTCCGGGAGACCGATCTGCTGGACCAGCTCGGCGAAGAAGCCGCGCACGACGAGCCGGCGGGCCTCCTGCTCCGGGATGCCCCGGGCCATCAGATAGAAGAGCTGCTCGTCGTCGAAGCGGCCGGTGGCCGAAGCGTGGCCGGCGCCGACGATCTCACCGGTCTCGATCTCCAGATTCGGCACGGAGTCGACCCGGGCGCCGTCGGTGAGGACGAGGTTCCGGTTCATCTCGTAGGTGTCGGTGCCCTCGGCGGCGGCGCGGATCAGCACATCGCCGATCCAGACCGCGTGCGCGTCCTCGCCCTGGAGCGCGCCCTTGTAGACGGCGTTGGACTTGTTGTGGGGCGCGTTGTGGTCGACGAGGAGGCGGTGCTCCTGGTGCTGGCCCCGGTCCGTGAAGTAGAGGCCGAACAGCTCGGCCTCGCCGCCGGTGGCCGCGTAGGAGACGCGGGGGTGCAGCCGTACGAGATCGCCGCCGAAGGTGACGACGACGGACTTGAAGGAGGCGTCCCGGCCGACCAGCGCGTTGTGCTGGGCGACGTGGACGGCCTTGTCGTCCCAGTCCTGGACGGAGACGACGGTCAGCTTGGCGCCGTCACCGAGGACGAACTCGACATTGGCGGCGAGCACGGCGTCACCGGTGTGGTCGATGACGACGACGGCCTCGGCGAACGCGCCCAGCTCGACGAGCTGGTGGCCGTAGGCGACCCCGCCCTCGCCGTGCACGGCGACGCGGATGGGCTCGGTGAGGACGGCCTCCTTGGGCACGGTGACGACCGTCGCCTGCTCGAAGGAGGAGTACGCCTGCGCGGCGACGCGGTCCACGGGGACGCCCGCCCTGCCGAGCCGGGCGTCGTCACGGCCGACGGTCTCGACGGTCACGCCCTCGGGGGCGTCGACGGCGACCTTGACACCGCCGCTCGCGACCGCGGTGCCGTCGTGGAGACCGGCGAGGCGCTGCAGCGGGGTGAAGCGCCACTCCTCCTCGCGGCCGTGGGGCACCGGGAAGTCCGCCACGTCGTACGACGGGGGCACACTCATACGAGTGGCGACGGTCGACTCGGCGGCCACCGCGATCGCGCCGGCGGTGGTGGAGCCCGCCGGAATGTTCTGAGCCTCAACCATGGCTGTCGTCGTGCTCTCTCTCTGCCTCTGGTTCACAAAAGTCAGTCGCTGCTGGGGCGGGCACCCGTCGTGCCCGCCCCGTGGGAGGTCCGGCCGTCAGCCGACCGAGCCCTCCATCTGCAGCTCGATCAGCCGGTTGAGCTCCAGGGCGTACTCCATCGGCAGTTCCTTGGCGATCGGCTCGACGAAGCCGCGCACGATCATGGCCATCGCCTCGAACTCGGTCATACCGCGGCTCATCAGATAGAAGAGCTGGTCCTCGGAGACCTTGGAGACGGTCGCCTCGTGGCCCATGGAGACGTCGTCCTCGCGGACGTCGACGTACGGGTAGGTGTCCGAGCGGGAGATCGTGTCGACCAGCAGCGCGTCGCAGAGCACATTGGACTTCGCGCCCGGCGCGCCCTCGCCGATCTCGATCAGACCGCGGTAGGAGGTGCGGCCGCCGCCCCGGGCCACCGACTTGGAGACGATGTTCGAGGAGGTGTTGGGGGCCATGTGGACCATCTTGGCGCCGGCGTCCTGGTGCTGGCCCTCGCCCGCGAAGGCGATGGACAGGGTCTCGCCCTTGGCGTGCTCGCCCATCAGGTAGACGGCCGGGTACTTCATGGTGACCTTGGAGCCGATGTTGCCGTCGACCCACTCCATGGTCGCGCCCTCGTAGGCCACGGCCCGCTTGGTGACCAGGTTGTAGACGTTGTTCGACCAGTTCTGGATCGTCGTGTAGCGGCAGCGGCCGCCCTTCTTGACGATGATCTCGACGACGGCGCTGTGCAGCGAGTCCGAGGAGTAGATCGGGGCGGTGCAGCCCTCGACGTAGTGGACGTAGGCGTCCTCGTCGACGATGATCAGCGTCCGCTCGAACTGGCCCATGTTCTCCGTGTTGATACGGAAGTACGCCTGGAGCGGGATGTCGACCTGGACACCCTTGGGCACGTAGATGAACGATCCGCCGGACCACACCGCGGTGTTCAGCGAGGCGAACTTGTTGTCGCCGACCGGGATGACCGTGCCGAAGTACTCCTGGAACAGCTCCGGGTGCTCCTTGAGCGCGGTGTCGGTGTCCAGGAAGATGACGCCCTGCTCCTCCAGGTCCTCGCGGATCTGGTGGTAGACGACCTCGGACTCGTACTGCGCGGCGACACCGGCGACGAGGCGCTGCTTCTCCGCCTCCGGGATGCCGAGCTTGTCGTAGGTGTTCTTGATGTCCTCGGGCAGGTCCTCCCAGGACGCCGCCTGCTTCTCCGTGGAGCGCACGAAGTACTTGATGTTGTCGAAGTCGATGCCGGAGAGGTCGGAGCCCCAGCTCGGCATGGGCTTCTTGTCGAACAGCCGCAGGCCCTTCAGCCGCAGCTTCAGCATCCAGTCCGGCTCGTTCTTCTTCGCCGAGATGTCGCGGACGACGTCCTCGGAGAGTCCGCGCCTGGCCGCGGCGCCGGCCACGTCGGAGTCGGCCCAGCCGAATTCGTACGTGCCCAGACCCTCCAGTTCGGGGTGGGCAGTCTCCGTGGGGAGAGTCATGCGGGGTTCCTCCCGGCCGTGCTTGCTGATGCAGTCGGTGTGGTGGTCTGTCTGGTGCCGTGCGTCGGCGCTGAGCCGCGCGGGGGCCTGTTGTACGGGGCCTTGCCGTGCGGGGTGCTGTCGTTGCGCGGGATGAAGGTCGTGCACACGCCGTCGCCGTGGGCGATGGTGGCCAGACGCTGCACATGGGTCCCGAGCAGACGGGAGAAGACCTCCGTCTCCGCCTCGCACAGCTGGGGGTACTGCTCGGCGACATGGGCGACCGGGCAGTGGTGCTGGCAGAGCTGCTCACCCCGCTGGGGGGCGGGGGCGCTCCGCGCCGTAGCAGCGTACCCGTCGGCGCTGAGCGCTTTGGCCAGCGCCTCGGTGCGCTCCTCGGGGGCCGCCGCCTCGACGGCCCTGCGGTAGGACTCGGCCTGGGTCTCCATGCGGTCGCGGGCGAAGGCGGCCACGGCCGCCTCTCCCGCCGCGCCGCCGCCCGCGGTGCGCTCGATCCAGCGGAGCGCGTCGGCCGCGAGCGTGTCGTACGACTGGTCGAAGGCGTCCCGGCCGCAGTCGGTCAGGGCGAACACCTTGGCGGGCCTGCCGCGGCCGCGCGCCCCGTAGACCCGCTTGTCGCGGGCCTCGACCACCCGGTCGGACACCAGCGTGTCGAGATGACGGCGGACCGCCGCCTGGGTGAGGCCGAGACGGGCCGCGAGGTCCGCCACGGTGGACGGGCCGTGGTCCAGGATGGAGCGCGCGACCCGGTTGCGTGTCGAGTGGTCCCACTTCTGCTCGAACCGCGTCCCGGCCGCGAGTTCCTCCCGGGGAGCCTCGCCGACGTTTTTCACAACGCCATTGTTGCGTAATTCCTCTGAGCGTGACAACTGCCGTCCAACCCGTGGTCCGGTGCGCTTCATCACTTAGGGTTACCTAAGAACAGGGCCCGTCCGGTCTCCGCCGGACGGGCCCTGACCTGGTCTTCTCCCGGGTTCAGCCGCTGAGATCGGGGCGCTCGGTGACCCTGATCGAATTGACCAGAGGTTTGCCGTACTTCGCCGGGAACCGCAGGTCGAGACGGCCGTCGCCGGTGACCTGGACGGTGAAGGCGCGGTCGTGGGCCGTCCGGGTGCCCGCCTCCAGGGTGAGATCCAGATCGGGCACGGCCTCACGGCCCTGGGCCGTCACGCCGAAGACCCGGGCACCGGGCCGCTTGGACGCCAGCTCCGCGAAGCCCAGCTCGACCCGGTAGGTCCCGGCCGGCAGCCCGTCGAAGCGGTATCCGTACATGCCCTGGCGGGCCGTCGAGTACAGCGCCGGCGCGGCCATCGGCGGGACGCCCGCGACCGGCCGGGACGTGGACTGTGCGGTGGATCTTCCGAGATGGCCGTGGCCCCCGGGCGTGTACGGCACGTCCGGGGTCCAGGTGTCGCCGGACGGATCGGTCAGCGGCCGGGCCGCACCGGCGTCCACGGCCTTCTGGTACGCGGGCACGACGACCGTCACCGGAAGGTCGGTCACGGGCGCCCGGCCGCTGCGGGAGGTGATCCGCAGCGTGCCGGAGAGGACCGATCCCGGCCTCACCCCGGTCGTGTCGATGTCCAGGGTGACCGCCCGGCGCTGCCCCGGCGCCAGCTCGCCCGCGGCGGGCGACGCCGTGATCCAGCTCCCGGCGTCCTTCTCGGCGACCGTGTACGGGCTCGCCGAGCCGGTGTTGGAGAGCGTCAGGGTGCGGGTGCGGTGCTGTCCCGCCGGGACGACCACGGTCAGCGCCCGGGTGTCGGCGGCGACCCGGCCGGTGGCGAGTACGGCGTCGGCGACGGCGGTCCCGCCCGGCCCGGTGGTGCGGCGGGCCGTGGCCCCGGTGTAGGCGGGCGCGGACAGGTCGATGTCGTACGCCGCCGGCCCGGCCGACGGCACCTGGACGGCATAGCCGCCGTCCGCACCGGTCACATCGGCGCCGAGCGCGCCGGCCCCGCCGCCGACCGTTGCCCGCGCGCCCGCCACCGGACCGCCGTCGTTGGCGTCGGTGACCGTGCCGCTCAGAACCGCGGTCTTCGTCGTACGGAAGTGGATGCTCATCCCGTCGTGGATCACCGCCTCGTTGTACGAGTACATCAGGGCGTCGTCGGCCCGGTCGTTCTCGATCCCCACGGTGGCGGAGACACCCCGCTCGTACAGCCCGTCGTCGATGTCGCGGTAGTGGAAGGAGGCGGTGCCGTCCTCGCCGGCCACGGCCGAGAAGGTGAGCCGCTCGGGGCCGCGGGCGCGCAGGACGTTACGCCACTCGACGACGAGTTCGCGGTGCGGGGCGGTGCCGCGGGTCGTCCAGTAGACCCCGGAGCCGTCGTCGAGGGTGAGTTCGTCCCAGAAGGGGAGGAGCGCGCCGCTCGGGCCGGACGGGTCGGGCAGGGGCCAGTTCTCGCCCGAACCGCTGCTCGACGCGAAGGAGACGGCGCCCCGGAGGTTCGCGGTCGCCTGGCGGTAGGTGCGCCCGTAGAAGGGGATCGGGAAGGGGAGGTCGAAGGTGACCACGGCACCTCCCCAGGTGTTCATCGGCAGCTTGGTGGTCCCCCGGGGCAGTTCCTCCCCGGCGCGGACCGCGCACACGGTGCCGAAGGTGTCGGTCCGGTCCGGCAGCGCGATGTTCTGGACGGAGTCCGCGGTGACCTCGATACGGACGGCGGTCGGCGCGGCGCAGCGGTGGGCGGGAGTGGCGGCGAGGTCGTAACGGCCCAGGGGCAGGCGCAGCCGGTAGCGGCCGTCGGCGGCCGTGGTGGTGCGCAGGGGGGTGCCGGGGACGTGGACGGCGGTGTTCGCCTCGGCCCCGCCGAGTGCGGTGATCCTCCCGGTGACATCGGCCGACGGCAGCTCGGTGAGGGCGAAGTCCCGGACCGCGTCGGCGTTCTCGGGGACGGTCACGGTCCCGGTGACGGTGGTGTGTCCGAACTTCTCCGCCGTGACCCGGTACTCGCCGGCCACGATCCGGATCACGTCGTACCGGCCGTCCGCGCGGGTGGAGACGGTCGCCGTGACCGGCCCGGTGAAGGTCACCGTCGCGTCGGGCACCGGGGCACCGCCCGCGGTCACCGTGCCGCGGGCGGTGCCGACGGGCCCGCGCGCCGCCGCGGTCACGGCCGCGAACGCGTCGAGCCGGCCCTCGCCGAAGACGTTGTTCCGGTCGATCGTGCCGCCGCAGCTGAGGTCCCCCGTGTCGGCGGCCGAGGCGCCGAGCGCTCTTTCGGTCGCGGCGATGTCGCCGCGCATCGCGGGGACGGCCGACCAGAGCAGGGCGACGGCCGCGGCGGTGTGGGGCGAGGCGAGCGACGGGCTGGTGAAGGCCTTGTAGGTGCCGCCGCGCCAGGTGGAGCGGATGTCGACCCCGGGTGCCGCCAGGTCGGGCTTGATCCGGCCCGCCTCGCCCGTACCCCGTCCGGAGCTGCCCGCGATGGTGTTGTGGAAGTCGAAGGAGCCGGTGGAGTGGGCGTTGTCGTACGAACCGGGCGAGGCGGCCGTGACACATGCGGGGCCCGTGTTGCCGCTATGGAAGGCGGGGAAGATACCGGCGTCCCGCCATGCCTGAACGACGGGTTTGTACCAGGAGTCGTAGACGTGGTTCGTCCAGGAGCTGTTGACCACGTCCGGCGCGAGGTCCGGGCGCGGATTACGGCCGGCCCGGTCGGTGGGCGCGAGGATCCACTGCCCGATGCTCAGCATGGTGTCCTGGTAGCAGACGAGGGTCCCGCAGGCGCCGACCGCGATCCACCGGGCGCCGGGGGCGACACCGGTCCGGTTGTCCGCGCCGTCGTCGCCGACCATGATCCCCGCGGTGAGGGTGCCGTGTCCGGAGTAGTCGCAGGGCGCGTCCTCGGGCACACAGCGGCGGTAGGGGTCGAACCAGTTGTAGTCGTGGTCGTAGGTGCCGTCCGCGCGCAGCCCGCGGTACTGCGCCCGCAGGGCGGGATGGGTGTAGTCGACCCCGGTGTCGACGGAGGCGACGGTGATGCCCTCGCCCCGCACCCCGTAGCCGGACCAGACCTCGGGCGCGTTGACCCGCCCGACGTTCCACTCGGCGGCGGCGCGGGTGCGGATCCGCTGCCCGGGCTCGGGCCGCGGCGGGGTGAACCGGACCGGATCGTCCGCTTCCAGGGCGGTGACCTCGGGGCGGGCGGCGATCTTCTCGGCGAGGGCCTTTCCGGCGGTGACCTTGACGGTGTTGGTGATCCAGAAGGACTCGTACCGCGCGCCTCCCGCCTTGAGCAGGTTCAGCAGGGGGGCCTGCGACTTCCTGGCGTGGTCCCGTTTGATCGCGTGGACCGCGCGGCCCTTGGCCGCCTTGCCGCGCAGCCGCCGGGCGGCCGAGGTGTCGGCCTCGCCGGACAGGGTGACCCAGAAGGTCGCCCTGTCCCCGGCGTCGAGCCGGCTGCGGACGCCGGTCTCGGTCTTGGCCCGGTAGGGAGCGGCCGGCCCGGACACCGGGGCGGCCCCCGGTCCGGGTGCGGCCGGTGAGGCGGGGGCCGGTAACGCTGGAGGCGGGGCGGCGCCGACGGCGAGCGTGAACGCCAGGGCCGCGGTGGCGAGGGCGGCGCGGGCGGGCCGCCGTCCGGACAGACGTCTGACCACGGACTCTCCTTGTGGGGGGTGTGAGGGCTCAGGGACTCCTGCATCGTGAAGGAGTCGACACGTGCCGGGGAAGAACGCCTCATGCGTCAGTTCCGGCCGTTTTCGCACCCGGTGTCACAGGGGTCACAGGGCCCGCACCCCGGTGCCCCGCGGGGCCCGCCTAGACTTCCCGGCATGCGTAGCGAGCCCGCCGTCCAGATCCGGGGCCTGGTCAAGCGGTACGGATCCAAGACGGCCGTGGACGGCCTCGACCTCCGGGTACCCCAGGGCCTGGTCACCGCCGTGCTCGGCCCCAACGGAGCGGGCAAGACCACCACGATCGAGATCTGCGAGGGCTACCGCCGCGCCGACGCGGGCACCGTACGCGTCCTCGGACTCGATCCCGTCGCCGACGCCGCCCGGCTGCGCCCCCGCGTCGGGGTGATGCTCCAGTCCGGCGGGGTCTACTCCGGCGCCCGCGCCGACGAGATGCTGCGCCACACCGCACGGCTGCACGCGCATCCGCTGGACGTGGACGCGCTGATCGAGCGCCTGGGCCTGGGCGGCTGCGGCCGTACGGCCTACCGGCGGCTCTCCGGCGGCCAGCAGCAGCGGCTCGCGCTCGCGATGGCGGTCGTGGGCCGACCCGAACTGGTCTTCCTGGACGAGCCCACCGCGGGCCTCGACCCCCAGGCCCGCCGCTCCACCTGGGAGCTGGTGCGCGAACTGCGCGCGGACGGGGTGTCGACGGTCCTGACCACCCACTTCATGGACGAGGCCGAGGAACTCGCGGACGACGTCGCGATCGTCGACGCCGGCCGGATCATCGCCCGGGGCAGCCCCGAGCAGCTCTGCCGCGGTGGCGCGGAGAACACCCTCCGGTTCCTCGGCCGGCCGGGACTCGACGTCGGCTCGCTGCTCAAGGCGCTGCCCGACGGCACGGAGGCGGCCGAGCTGACCCCGGGGACGTACCGGATATCGGGCGAGGTCGGCCCCCAGCTGCTGGCGACGGTCACCTCCTGGTGCGCACAGCACGGAGTGATGCCGGACGGCATCTCGGTCGAACGCCACACGCTTGAGGACGTCTTCCTGGAGCTGACCGGCAAGGAGCTGCGCGGATGAGTGCCGGTACCTACGCGCCCAGGCCGGGTGCCGCGCCCCTGGGCCGCATGATCGCCGCGCAGACGGCGTTCGAGACGAGGATGCTGCTGCGCAACGGCGAACAGCTGCTGCTCACCGTCGTCATCCCCTCGCTCCTCCTCGTCCTGTTCTCGACCGTCGACATCATCGACACCGGTTCGGGCGAGGGCGTCGACTTCCTGGCACCGGGTGTGCTCGCGCTGGCCGTGATGTCCACCGCGTTCACCGGGCAGGCGATCGCCACCGGCTTCGAGCGGCGGTACGGAGTGCTCAAGCGGCTCGGCGCCTCACCGCTCCCCCGCTGGGCGCTGATGTGCGCCAAGACGCTCTCCGTCCTGGTCACCGAGGTCCTCCAGGTGGTCCTGCTGACCGGTATCGCGTTCGCTGTGGGCTGGTCGCCCCAGGGCGACCCGTTCTCCGTCCTGCTGCTGCTGGTCCTCGGGACCGCGGCCTTCAGCGGGCTCGGTCTGCTGATGGCCGGAACGCTCCGCGCCGAGGCGACGCTCGCCGCCGCCAATCTGGTCTTTCTGCTGCTGCTCGTCGGCGGCGGGGTGATCGTGCCGCTGGACCGCTTCCCGGACGGGGTCGCTTCGGTGCTCGCTCTGCTGCCGATCTCCGCGCTCTCGGACGGGCTGCGCGACGTCCTCCAGCACGGGTCCTCGCTGCCGTGGGGCGATCTGGGCATCCTCGCGGGCTGGGCGGTCCTGGGGCTGGGCGCCGCCGCCCGCTTCTTCCGCTGGGAGTGAGCGGGCGGTGAGCGGGGACGGGCGGCCGGGTGCCGAGCGGAGCCGTACGCGGACGGGGACCGGGACGGTAAGGCGGACCGCCTCCCCGGCGGAGCGCCCGATGTCACACCCCCCTCGTGAAATCTTGCACAAGGCCCGGCCTACGATTGTGCCCGTGCAAACTCCGCTCGCCCTCATCGCCCAGCGCTGGACGCCCGCTCCGGGGACCCTCCGGCGCGCCGCCCTGTCGGCCGTCGTGATGACCGTGGTCATCATCGTCACGGGAGGCGCGGTCCGGCTGACCGGCTCCGGCCTCGGCTGCGACACCTGGCCCAAGTGCACGGACGACAGCCTCTTCGCCACGCCCGAGCAGGGACTCCACGGGGCGATCGAGTTCGGCAACCGGATGCTGACGTACGTCCTGTCGGCGGCCGTCGGCTGGGCCATCATCGCCGCGCGCTCCACCAAGCCGCGGCGGCGCTCGCTGACCCGGCTCGGCTGGGCCCAGTTCTGGATCGTCGCGAGCAACGCCGTCATGGGCGGTATCACCGTGTGGGCGGGGCTGAACCCGTGGACCGTGGCGGGGCACTTCCTCGCGGCCAACGCGCTGCTCACCGTCGCCGTGGTCACCTGGCACCGGGCGGGCGAGGGCGACGGCGCGCCGCGCCCGCGTGTGCCGCGTCCGGTTCGCAAACTGTCCTGGGCGATCGTGATCACCGCCGGTCTCGTCATCACGCTGGGCACGGCGGTGACCGGATCCGGCAAGCACGCGGGCGACAGCAGTGACGTCCCGCGGATGCCGTGGGACTGGGTCAACGCGGCGCACGTGCACGCGATCTCCGCGTGGGTGGTCTGTGCACTGGGCGTCGCGATGTGGCTCGTTCTGCGTGTGGTGGACGCCCCGGACGACACCCGGGCGCGCGCGCGGGATCTGCTGATCGTGCTGCTGCTCCAGGGCGGGGTGGGCTACCTCCAGTACTTCACCGGGGTCCCGGAGATCCTGGTCGGCGCCCATATGCTCGGTTCCGCGCTGATGTGGATCGCGGTGGTCCGGCTGGCCCTGAGCATGCGCGAGCGCCCGGCGGCCACGGCGGAGATCCCGGCCCAGACCGACCCCGCGCTGACCCGGGTCTGAGACCGGCCCGTTCCGTACCGGCCGGGAAGCCGATCCCTGCCGGGTGGCCCCGGGCCGGGCCGGACAGGGACACGCGTACCTCACCGGGCGGACCGGGCTCAGGTCTCCCGGCGCGCCGCCCGTGACCTCTCAGCCGGGGCCCTGGCGGCCGGAGACCGCGAACGGCATGCGTCCCGGCCAGGCTGGCGCCGGCCGGCCGCTCCCCGCCGGACCGGGGACGGGGAGGCCGTAGACCCGGCGGGCGTTGCCGGCCGCGATCATCCCGGCGACCCGCTCCGCGTCCGTACGGGACCAGGCGCCGTCGCGGACCCAGCCGCCCAGCACCCGGCCCAGGGCCTCCCGGAAGACCCGGGCACCCACCACATGCAGCTCGGGCAGCCCGCGTGCGCCGCTGGAGAACAGCAGCTTGCCGAAGGGCACCAGCTCCAGGATCTCCGCCAGCACGGCCGCGGCCCGGGCGCCCGTGTGGGCGAGGGCGGGCCCCGAGTCGGCGTACACATGCGGGAAGACGCCCGCCAGATGCGCGGCGTGCCGGTGGTACGGATACCCGTGCAGCAGCACCAGATCGGTGCCGAGCCCCGCGGTGGCCGCGGCGAAGCCCGAGAGCAGCATGGGGTCGCCGACCCCCACATGGAGCTGGAGCGGCAGTCCGGAGGCCACCGCGACCCACAGCAGATGGCGGACGAGGACCGGATCGGTCAGCTCACCGCCGACCGGCCGCCCGGCGAGCCAGCGTCCGGCGGCCCTGCGGACCTCCCCGGGGCCCGGCGCCCCGGGATCGAGGGCGACCCCGTGACGTACCGCGGCGACGGAGGTGAAGGCCACGGCGGAGGCGGCGGCTCCGTGCACCGACTCGGCGAGGTTGGCGAGGAAGCCCTCCACGGTCCCGGAGGTGTCGGCGACCTGCTCGGCGAGGAGTTCGAGGCGGACGATCTCATGCGCCTCGGCCGCGGCCGAGGCGGCGATCTCGGACGGTCCGGTGAGATCCCCGGGCAGCCCGGTGTCCACGAGAAAGGTGGAGATCCCGCTCCCCCGCAGCAGTCGTCGGCCCGCCTCCAGCACCCCCAGCTCCCGTCGCCGGGCCAGATAGCGGGCGGGCGGACAGTGCGGTTCCAGGCCGAGCAGCGGCGGACACCAGCGGCGTACGGCAAAGCCGGTCTGGGTGTCGAAGAACGTCGTCCCGGGCGCGGGCGGGCCGTCCGCGCGCCCGAGCCGGGCCTCGAAGGTGCCGAGACCCAGCTCCGTACGGAGCACCCCGTGGCAGTACTGGTCCACGAGGGGGGACGGGGTGTCGATCATCCGGGCTCCCGGTCGTGGACTCGTGTGCTTCCACAGTCCTAACGGGTGACACCCCGGCGAGGTGTTGCTCGCCCCGCTCAGCCGTTGGACGGGCCCCCGAGCTGGATGCCGGCCATGCGGGTCCACTCGTACGGCCCGGTGCGCACCTTGGCCGCGAAGTCGCCGTCGAAGGACTCATGGAGGGTGAGACCGGCCTTCTCGGCCGCGGCGGCGGCGATGTCGTGGGTGGGGGCGACGAGGTCGCCCCAGCCGCCGTCCTCGCCGACGAGCACGATCCGGGTACCCATCTGTCCGAGATACGCGAGCTGGCCCTCCGCTCCTCCGTGGGCCTTGGAGAAGGCGGTGATCTCCCGGGTGAGCCTGGCGGTCGTACGGGCCGCGCGCTTGGTGTCTGCCATGGTCACGATGCTACGTACGGGGACCGGGCGCTGACCATGGCGGACGATCGTGGCGTGGGCCACTGGCGGCCCCGGGGGTCCATCACCCGGTGGTCGGCGGCCCCGGTGGCGCGCGGCCGGGCACCGGCCGCGCAACACACCGCGGCCCCGGGCCGGTTCGGCTCCGGGGCCTCGTCACACCTGCCGGACGGGCCCGGGTACCGGGCGGTCGCAGGAACCGGAACCAGGGATGCCGGTAGACCGGGAGTGCCGGGATCTAGCGGAGGAAGGGATCCACCGCGACGGCGACGAACAGCAGGGAGACATAGGTGATGGACCAGTGGAAGAGCCGCATCTCCTTCAGCTTGGCGCCCTTCACGCCCGCCTTGGCGCGGTTCTGGAGGGCGTGCGCCTCCCACAGCCACCAGCCGCCCGTCGCCAGCGCGACGGCCGTGTAGAACCAGCCGGTGTAGCCGAGCGGGGTGAGCAGCAGGGAGACGCCGACCATCACCCAGCTGTAGACGACGATCTGCCGGGCCACCACCTTGTTGGAGGCGACGACCGGGAGCATCGGCACCCCGACGCGCGCGTAGTCCTCCTTCACCTTCATCGACAGCGGCCAGTAGTGCGGCGGCGTCCAGAAGAAGATGACGAGGAAGAGGACGACCGCGGCCCACGACATCGAGTCGGTGACGGCGGACCAGCCGATCAGCACGGGCATACAGCCCGCGATACCGCCCCAGACGATGTTCTGCGCGGTGCGCCGCTTCAGGATCATCGTGTAGACGACGACGTAGAAGAGGAGCGCGCCGAGCGAGAGCCAGGCGGAGAGCCAGTTGACCAGGAGCCCGAACCAGAGCGTGGAGACGACGGTGAGGGTCAGGCCGAAGACCAGGCCCTCACGCGGCGAGACCATGCCGGTGACCAGCGGGCGCTGCGACGTCCGTTCCATCAGCGCGTCGATGTCCCGGTCGATGTACATGTTGAGCGCGTTGGCCCCGCCCGCGGAGAGATAGCCGCCGATACAGGTGACGAGCACCAGCATCAGATCGGGCACCCCTTGCGCGGCGAGGAACATCACCGGCACTGTGGTGATGAGCAGCAGCTCGATGATCCGGGGCTTGGTCAGGGCCACGAACGCCTTGACGCGGGCTCCGAACGGCCGGTTGCCGGGGCTCGTCCCGAGTTCCCCCATGGCCCGAGGGGCCGGGGAGGTACCCCCACCCACCGGACGGGATTCGACGGCCGTCACGCACACCCCTGACAGAGACTCCCAGCAAGCCCCGGGCGCATGACAGCACAGATGAAGGCCCGGTAAAGACTTGCGCGTACCACGCCACTGTAGAGGCTGCCCATCTCTCGCTCCGCACGGGGGTGGGGTCGTGTTGGGGCATGCGCGCGACCGGCGCGGACAGGCCCAGGTGGGGGCCCGGCGGGGGCTCCCCGGGAGGCGGACCGCTGCTGTTGGCGGGACCCTGGCTGTGTCCGGAGTGCGGCGGCGCGTACGGCGCACACGCCCACGGCACCCGTGGGTACGCCGGCGCACGGCGGTGTACGCACCGACCCGGGCCGACCGACGTACGGCACCCGCGCGCCGGACGACCGCACGGAGCGAACCCGTACGTACACAAACCACACGTACACAAAACAAGGGAGCCAAAGGGACGGCGCTCGAAATTTCCGCGCGTTGTGCCAAGGGTAGGCTCGACAACGCCCGGTGCTTCCGTCGTCACCGGGGGATATGACATGTGGAGAGGAGCCCTGACCCAGGGTGAGCACCAAGCCGACCGCAACAGACCTCGACTGGACCGATCTGGACCAGCGGGCCGTCGATACCGTCCGCGTCCTGGCCATGGATTCCGTACAGAAGGTCGGCAACGGCCACCCCGGTACGGCCATGAGCCTCGCGCCCGCCGCGTACGTCCTGTTCCAGAAGCTCATGCAGCACGATCCCGCGGACCCGGACTGGACCGGCCGCGACCGGTTCGTCCTCTCCGCGGGGCACTCGTCGCTGACGCTGTACATCCAGCTCTACCTGGCCGGCTACGGCCTGGAGCTGGACGATCTGAAGGCGTTCAGGACCTGGGGCTCCAAGACCCCCGGTCACCCGGAGTACGGGCACACCCCCGGCGTCGAGACCACGACCGGGCCCCTCGGCCAGGGCGTCGCGAACGCGGTGGGCATGGCGATGGCCTCCCGCTACGAGCGGGGGCTGTTCGACCCGGACGCCTCCCCGGGCACGTCTCCGTTCGACCACACCATCTGGGCCATCGCCGGTGACGGCTGCCTCCAGGAGGGCATCGCGGCCGAGGCGTCCTCGCTGGCCGGGCACCAGAAGCTGGGCAATCTGGTCCTGCTGTGGGACGACAACCACATTTCCATCGAGGGCGACACGGAGACGGCCGTCTCCGAGGACACCCTCAAGCGGTACGAGGCGTACGGCTGGCACGTCCAGCGCGTCGAGCCGAGGGAGAACGGCGACCTCGACCCGGAGGCGCTGTACACGGCGCTGAGGGCGGCGCAGGCCGAGACCGGGCGCCCGTCCTTCATCGCGGCCCGTTCGATCATCGCCTGGCCCGCCCCCCACGCGCAGAACACCGAGGCCGCGCACGGCTCGGCGCTGGGCGAGGAGGAGGTCGCGGCCACCAAGCGGGTCATGGGCTTCGACCCCGAAAAGCACTTCGAGGTCTCGGACGAGGTCATCGCGCACACCCGTGCGGCCCTGGACCGCGGCCGTGAGGCGCGCGGTGAGTGGGAGAAGAGGTTCGCCGCCTGGCGTACGGCCGACCCGCGGCGCGCCGCGGAGTTCGACCGGATCCGCGCGGGCGAGCTGCCGGCGGGCTGGGAGGACGCGCTGCCGGACTTCGAGACCGGCAAGGGCGTCGCCACCCGTGCGGCGTCGGGCAAGATCCTCCAGGCCCTGGGCGCGGTCGTCCCGGAGCTGTGGGGCGGCTCCGCCGACCTCGCGGGCTCGAACAACACGACGATCGACAAGACGTCCTCGTTCCTGCCCGCGGGCAACCCGCTGCCGGAGGCCGACCCGTACGGCCGCACGATCCACTTCGGCATCCGCGAGCACGCGATGGCGGCGGCGATGAACGGCATCGCGCTGCACGGCAACACCCGTGTCTACGGCGGCACCTTCCTGGTGTTCTCCGACTACATGCGCAACGCGGTCCGGCTCTCCGCGCTGATGCACCTCCCGGTGACGTACGTCTGGACGCACGACTCGATCGGCCTCGGCGAGGACGGTCCGACCCACCAGCCGGTGGAGCACCTGGCGTCGCTGCGGGCCATCCCGGGTCTGAACATCGTCCGCCCGGCGGACGCGAACGAGACCGTGATCGCCTGGCGCGAGATCCTCAGGCGCTACACCAAGGAGTTCGGTGTGGGCGCGCCGCACGGTCTGGCGCTGACCCGCCAGGGTGTGCCGACCTACGAGCGCGACGAGAACGCGGCCCGCGGCGGCTATGTGCTCTTCGAGGCCGAGGGGGCCGACGGCCGGCCTGCCGAGCCGCAGGTCGTGCTGATCGGTACCGGTTCCGAGGTGCAGCTCGCCGTCGGCGCGCGGGAGCAGCTCCAGGCGGCCGGTGTGCCGGCGCGGGTGGTCTCCATGCCGTCGGTGGAGTGGTTCGAGGAGCAGGAGCAGGAGTACCGCGACTCGGTGCTGCCGCCTTCCGTGAAGGCCCGGGTGGCGGTCGAGGCCGGGATCGGGCTCACCTGGCACCGCTACGTCGGCGACGCGGGTCGGATCGTTTCGCTGGAGCACTTCGGGGCTTCGGCCGACGGCAAGGTGCTCTTCCGCGAGTTCGGTTTCACTGCGGAAGCGGTCGCCGCCGCCGCACGGGAATCTCTCGAAGCCGCCGCACGCTGACCCCGGTATACGACCAGTAGGAGATGCAACTCTCATGACAGACGCACTCAAGCGCCTCTCCGACGAAGGCGTCGCGATCTGGCTCGACGACCTGTCCCGCAAGCGGATCACGTCCGGGAACCTGGCCGAGCTGATCGACCAGCAGCACGTGGTGGGCGTGACGACCAACCCGTCGATCTTCCAGAAGGCGATCAGCGCCGGTGACGGCTACGAGCAGCAGCTCGCGGAGCTGGCCGCCCGCAAGGTGACCGTCGAGGAAGCCATCCGCATGATCACCACGGCGGACGTACGGGACGCCGCCGACATCCTGCGGCCGGTCTTCGACGCCACGGACGGCCGGGACGGCCGGGTCTCCATCGAGGTGGACCCGCGTCTGGCCCACAACACGGCGGCGACGGTCGCCGAGGCCAAGCAGCTCGCCTGGCTGGTGGACCGGCCCAATACGCTGATCAAGATCCCGGCCACCAAGGCGGGCCTGCCGGCGATCACCGAGACCATCGGCCGGGGCATCAGCGTCAATGTGACGCTGATCTTCTCGCTGGAGCGCTACCGCGAGGTGATGGACGCCTACCTGGCCGGGCTGGAGAAGGCCGATGAGCGCGGCCTCGACCTCTCGAAGATCCACTCGGTGGCGTCGTTCTTCGTCTCCCGGGTGGACACGGAGATCGACAAGCGCCTGGACGCGCTCGGCACCCCGGAGGCCAAGGAGGCGCGCGGCAAGGCCGCTCTGGCCAACGCGCGTCTCGCGTACGAGGCCTACGAGGAGGTGTTCTCGTCCGAGCGCTGGAGCGTCCTGGACCGGGCGCGCGCCAACCGGCAGCGTCCGCTGTGGGCGTCGACCGGCGTCAAGGACAAGGCGTACAAGGACACGCTGTACGTGGACGAGCTGGTCGCGCCCGGCACGGTGAACACCATGCCGGAGGCCACGATGGACGCCACGGCCGACCACGGGCGGATCACCGGTGACACGGTGCGCGGCACCTATGAGCGCTCGCGGGCCGAACTGGCCGCCGTGGAGAAGCTCGGCATCGCGTACGACGATGTCGTGCAGCTGCTGGAGGACGAGGGCGTCGAGAAGTTCGCGGCGTCCTGGAACGACCTGCTCAACTCGACCGGGGCCGAGCTGAAGCGCCTCGCACCTTCGGAAGGCTGACCACCCTTGTCCGGTACAAGCGAAGCCAATCCGCTTCGTGACGCCGCCGACCGACGGCTCCCGCGCATCGCGGGGCCGTCGGGCCTGGTCATCTTCGGCGTCACAGGCGACTTGTCCCGTAAAAAGCTGATGCCCGCTGTGTACGATCTGGCCAACCGCGGGCTCCTGCCGCCGGGTTTCTCCCTCATCGGCTTCGCCCGCCGTGAGTGGCAGGACGAGGACTTCGCCCAGGAGGTCCACGACGCCGTCAAGGCGCACGCCCGCACGCCCTTCCGCGAGGAGGTCTGGCAGCAGCTCAATCAGGGCATGCGGTTCGTCCAGGGCGACTTCGACGACGACAACGCCTTCGAGAAGCTGAAGAAGACGATCGCCGAACTGGACCAGGCGCAGGGCACCGGAGGCAACTTCGCCTTCTATCTGTCCGTGCCGCCCAAGTTCTTCCCCAAGGTCGTGCAGCAGCTCAAGAAGCACGGCCTGGCCGACCAGAAGGAAGGCTCCTGGCGGCGCGCGGTCATCGAGAAGCCGTTCGGGCACGACCTGGCGTCCGCCATGGAACTGAACCAGGTGGTCCACGAGGTCTTCCCCTCGAACGAGGTCTTCCGGATCGACCACTACCTGGGCAAGGAGACCGTCCAGAACATTCTGGCGCTGCGGTTCGCCAACACCCTCTTCGAGCCGATCTGGAACCGGTCGTACGTCGACCACGTCCAGATCACCATGGCCGAGGACATCGGCATCGGCGGCCGTGCCGGGTACTACGACGGCATCGGCGCCGCCCGCGACGTCATCCAGAACCACCTCCTCCAGCTGCTCGCGCTGACCGCGATGGAGGAGCCCTCCTCCTTCGGCGCGGACGCGCTCGCAGCGGAGAAGACCAAGGTCCTCGGCGCGGTGAAACTGCCGAAGGACCTGGGAACCGGCACCGTGCGCGGGCAGTACGCCGCCGGGTGGCAGGGCGGCGAGAAGGCCGTCGGCTATCTGGAGGAGGAGGGCATCGACCCGCAGTCGAAGACCGACACCTACGCGGCCATAAAGCTGGAGATCGACAACCGCCGCTGGGCGGGGGTGCCCTTCTACCTCCGTACCGGCAAGCGGCTCGGCCGGCGTGTCACCGAGATCGCGGTCGTCTTCCAGCGCGCCCCGCACTCCCCCTTCGACCACACGGCCACCGAGGAGCTGGGGCAGAACGCCCTGGTGATCCGGGTCCAGCCGGACGAGGGCGTGACCATGCGGTTCGGCTCCAAGGTGCCGGGGACCTCCATGGAGGTACGGGACGTGTCGATGGACTTCGCGTACGGCGAGTCCTTCACCGAGTCCAGCCCCGAGGCGTACGAACGGCTCATCCTCGACGTCCTGCTCGGCGACTCCAACCTCTTCCCGAGGGTCGAGGAGGTCGAGCTGTCCTGGAAGATCCTCGACCCGATCGAGGAGTACTGGGACCGGCACGGCAGGCCCGCCCAGTACCCCTCCGGGTCCTGGGGGCCGGTCGAGGCGGACGAAATGCTCGCACGAGACGGACGGAGCTGGCGCCGGCCATGAAGATCGACCTTACGGACACCACGTCCAGCAAGATCAACAAGGCGCTGGTACAGGGGCGCCGGGCGATCGGCACCCCGGCCGTCGGCATGGTCCTCACCCTGGTCATCGTCACCGACGAGGAGAACGCCTACGACGCGCTGAAGGCCGCCAGCGAGGCGTCGCGCGAGCACCCCTCGCGCACCCTCGTGGTCATCAAGCGGGTCTCGCGCAGCCCGCGCGACCGGGCGCAGGCGCGCCTGGACGCCGAGGTGCGCGTCGGCGCGGACGCGGGCACCGGGGAAACGGTCGTGCTGCGGCTGTACGGCGAGGTCACCGACCACGCCCAGTCGGTCGTGCTGCCGCTGCTGCTGCCGGACGCCCCCGTGGTCGTCTGGTGGCCGGTGAACGCGCCGCTCGACCCGGCGGCGGACCCGCTGGGCGCGCTCGCCCAGCGGCGGGTGACCGACGCCTACGCCGCCGAGCACCCGACCCGTGAGCTGTCGGCCCGTGCCGAGACGTACACCCCCGGGGACACGGATCTGTCCTGGACGCGGATCACGCCGTGGCGCTCCATGCTGGCCGCCGCGCTGGACCAGGTGAGCTGCGAGGTCACGGCGGTCGAGGTGGAGGGCGAGGAGTTCAACCCGAGCGTCGAGCTGCTCGCCATGTGGCTCGCGGACCGGCTGAAGGTCCCGGTGCGGCGCACGTCGTCGTCGGGTCCCGGGCTGACCGCGGTGCGGCTGGAGTCCACGTGCGGCCGGATCGTGCTGGACCGGGCGGACGGCTCGCTGGCCACGCTGTCCATCGAGGGGCAGCCGGACCGGGCGGTCGCGCTCAAGCGCCGGGACACCGCGGAGCTGATTGCGGAGGAGCTGCGGCGGCTGGACCCGGACGACACGTATGCCTCGGCGCTGCGGTACGGAGTCGACCGGCTCGGCGACGGCGGGCCGGGCGGCTCGGCGGACGTCTCGGAGATCGCCGCCGCCGCGCGGGCGGCCGAAGCGGCCAAGGTGGTCGGGGCGACGACCCCGCCGACCGGGTCGCCGGGCTCCGCGTCCGCGGGGTCGGGCTCCTCAGGCTCCTCGGGCTCCGCGTCGGCGGGTTCCGAGTCGGCAGGTTCCGAGTCCGCGGGTTCCGAGTCGGCGAGCGGGGGCTCCTCGCGTACGACCCCGAAGGCCGCGGCCAAGCGGACCACGGCGAAGAAGGCGCCCACCAAGAGGGCGGCGTCGACGTGAGTGCGCCCCAGCTCGTGGTCCACCGCGACAAGGAGCTGATGGCCCAGGCCGCGGCGGCCCGGCTGATCACGAAGGTCGTGGACGCCCAGGCCGCACGCGGGCGGGCGTCGGTGGTCCTGACGGGCGGGCGCAACGGCAATGCCCTGCTGGCCGCGCTCGGGGCCTCCCCGGCGCGCGACGCGATCGACTGGCGCCGTCTCGACCTGTGGTGGGGGGACGAGCGCTTCCTCCCCGAGGGCGACCCGGAGCGCAATGCGACCCAGGCGCGGGCGGCCCTGCTCGACCGTGTCCCGGTGGATCCGGCGCGGGTGCACCCGATGCCCGCGTCGGACGGGCCGTACGGCAGTGACCCGGAGGCCGCGGCCGCCGCGTACGCGACCGCGCTCGCGGCGGCGGCCGGGCCCGAGGACCACGGCCCGGTGCCCACGTTCGATGTTCTGATGCTGGGTGTCGGGCCCGACACCCATGTCGCCTCGCTGTTCCCGGAGCTGCCGGCGGTACGCGAGCAGGACCGCACGGTGGTGGGGGTCCACGGCGCGCCGAAGCCCCCACCCACCCGGATCACGCTGACCCTCCCGGCGATCCGCGCGGCGCGTGAGGTGTGGCTGCTGGCGGCGGGCGAGGACAAAGCAAACGCCGCGGCGATCGCTCTCTCGGGCGCGGGTGAGATCCAGGCCCCGGCGGCGGGCGCGTACGGCCGCAGCCGGACGCTGTGGCTTCTGGACGCCCCGGCGGCCTCCCAGCTCCCCCGGGATCTGTATCCCCCGGCCTCTCCCTGACCCCCTTCCCCGTATCCGGGCCCGGTCTCGCCACATCCGGCGGGCCGGGCCCCGGTACGGGGTCTCCTGTACCGGGCCGGGCTCCGGTACGGGGTCACCCCGTTCCGGGCCGGGCGTGTGCCGCGACGCCGTGCGCGGATCCCGCACGGTCACGGCTCCTGCCGGTGCGCTCACGTCCGCCGCAGCCACCGGCAGCGGACCCTGGGCGGCGGGGGCGACGGCCGCGTCATGGGAGCGGTGGAAGGCCGGGTCCCACCGCCCGCGGTCGACGAGGGCCGGTCGCTGGGGGTGAGGTCCTCGGGCCGGCCGGCCGGAGCGGGCCGGTGCCGCGGGACGGCCCGGTCGCCGGGTTCGGTCCCGGTCTTCCGGGCCGCCCGGAGTGCCCGGATACCCGGATGCCGCCCGGGTGCCCGGATACCGGGTGCCGTCACAGGGACGGTGGCTCGCCGCCCGCGCCCGCCGGTCCCTCCTCGCGTAGGAGAAACGGCTCCAGCAGCCCCGGTACCGCGTCGGAGGCGAAGGCCAGGCCCTCACTCTCCCCGGCGTCGTACACCGTGTACGCCCCCGAACCGGCGGCCGTCGTCGCGGTCAGGTCCAGCACGCCCGCCCGGCGCTGGAAGACGGACTGCGTCAGGGTCCAGCCGATGACCCCGCCGCGCTGGAGAGCCACGGTGGTGCGGCGGGCCGATCCGGAGCGCGCCACGAGGTAGTCGCCGCTGATGCCGTGGCCCAGGCTGCGGTAGGCGTCGAGGGCGAAGATCACGGCGGCCGGGAGTCCCACGACCGCGCAGGCCGCCGCGATGTACAGCAGCACGTCCGTGAGCCAGAACCCCAGGGCGCAGAGCACCACGAGCGGAACGGCCACCAGCGCCAGCCCCGCCCGCAGGCGGCGGTTGCGGGCAGCCCTCGGGTGCGGTGTCAAAGGCGCGTCGGTGGGGGTGCGCGGCTCGCGGAGCACCTGCCCGGCGACGGCGTCGGCGAGCGCCCGGGGCGCGGGCGGCAACAGCACCTGGAGGTCGGCGTGCTTGTCCTTGTCGTCCTTGGCGATGCCGGTGGCGACCGCGTCCACCCGGGCCGCGCCGAGCAGCCGCACACCGAGCGGCTCGACCAGCTCCACCCCGCGCAGCCTGCGCTCCTCCACCGATATCGAGCGGGCCGTGAACAGGCCCCGCCGCACCCGGAGGGTGCCTCCGGGCTCCCGCTCCAGCCGGTAGTTCCACCACATCTCGATCCACAGGCCCAGGGAGCCGACGATGCCCGCGACGAGCGCCGCGAGGACGAGCACGGTGACCATCAGGACGACGGAGGTGTCCCGGAAGCGGTCACCGACCCAGTCGACGACCTCACCCTGGAGCCCGAACCATTCGCTGACCTGCATGACCGCCCCCGCGGCCGCACCACCCAGCAGCGGGGCGACGAACGACGCCGGAGCGTACCGGATCCACAGGGGGTCGACGGCGGCGAGCGCACCCTCGCGGTGGGGGCCGGGGACGGTGGCCGGGCGGTCCAGCAGTTCGCCGCGGAGCCGCTCGCCCTCGGCCCTGGAGACCGGGTTCAGCTCCAGCGTGGACTCACCGCTCCCGCTGTGCTCGCCGGTGCCGATGCGCACCTTCACGAGGCCGAGGATCCGCAGCAGGGGGTTGGCGGTCAGATCGACGCTGCGGATGCGCTCGCGGGCCAGCGAGCGCCGCTTGACCAGCAGCAGCCCGGTGTGGAGGTCGACCCGCTCGCGGCCGATGCGGTAGCGGGTCCTGCGCCAGTTGACGTACTCGGCGGCCACGGAGACCAGCACCAGCAGAACCCCGCCGGTCAGCAGCAGCACGAGGCCCACGCCGCGCCGGGGGCCGTTGCCGAACCAGGCTCCGGAGGAGAGCCCCATCAGGACCGGGAGGCAGATGCCCCCCGCGACGCCCGTCATGACGGCCGCGGTGACCAGCAGTGCCCGCTTGTCGAGCTGCCGCCACGCGTCCCCCGGCGCGCTCAGCGGGGGATCTGCCAGGAGAGCGAGAGCGTCCGCCGGGACCACGGCCGGGCCGCCCCCGGAGGGCACCGGCGCGGGCCCCGGCAGGGCGTCTGCCGGGCCGTCCGCCGGCCCCCGCGGTACCCGGGACCCTCCGTCCGGATCGCCCTCCGGCAGCCCCGGCGGAGCGCCCGGAGAGGCAGCCGCGCCGGAAAGGGAGCCCTCGGCCGCCCCGGAGGGCGGTGCGCCCGCCCCACCCGGACGGTCGGCACCGTCCAGACCGTCGGCCCCACCCGGACCGTCGGCACCGCCCAGACCGTCGGCACCGCCCAGACCGTCGGCACCGTCCGGCCCCGGGAAAGGGGCGCCCGCGGAGTGCTCCGGGCCGGATGCCCCGTGCGGGCCCGGCGCGGGGCTCATGTCGCGTCCCCGGGAGTCGCCCCGGTGATGTGCGTCAGCCTCGCCGCCAGTTCCGCCGCCACCTCGTGGTCGAGGCCCGCGATCTTGATCGCGCCCTTGGAGGACGCGGTGGTGACCGTGACCGTCGCCAGCCGGAAGGCCCGTTCCAGCGGTCCCCGCATCGTGTCCACGGTCTGGATCCGGGACATCGGCGCGATGCGCCACTCCTGCCAGAAGGCGCCGGTACGGACATACACGGCGTCGTCGGTGACCTCCCAGCGGTGGACGCGGAACCACCAGAACGGGTAGAGCGCGGTGCCGATCAGCATCAGCGCCGCCAGCACGGCCGCGGTGATCAGCAGCCATGACCGGGCGGGCGTGATGAACAGACCCAGCACGGCCGGGAGACCTGCGACGACGACCGTGCCGATCAGCCACTGGGTCCGCCACCAGCCCACGGCCCGCTCGTTCAGCGTGTGGTTCGGCGGCCGGAGCCGCACCGCGCTCTCCCCCCCGGTCATCGCGTCAACGCCCCCGCAGCTCGCGGTACTTCGCGACCAGCGCGGCGGTCGAGCTGTCGAGCCGCTCTCCCCCGGCCCCGGCCCCATCCACCAGTACGGGCTCGATCCTCTTGGCGAGGACCTTGCCCAGCTCGACACCCCACTGGTCGAAGGAGTCGATGTTCCAGATCGCGCCCTGGACGAACACCTTGTGCTCGTACAGCGCGATCAGCTGTCCGAGCACGGACGGGGTGAGCTCGTCGGCGAGGATCGTCGTCGTGGGGTGGTTGCCCCGGAAGGTCTTGTGCGGCACCAGTTCCTCGGGCACCCCCTCCGCCCGCACCTCCTCGGAGGTCTTGCCGAAGGCCAGGGCCTGGGTCTGGGCGAAGAAGTTGGCCATCAGCAGATCGTGCTGGGCGGCCGGTCCGGGCGGCAGATCGGCGACCGGCCCGGCGAAGCCGATGAAGTCGGCCGGGATGGTCTTGGTGCCCTGATGGAGCAGCTGGTAGTACGCGTGCTGCCCGTTGGTGCCGGGCGTGCCCCAGACGACCGGGCCGGTCCCCCAGTCCACGCGGTTGCCCTCGCGGTCCACGGACTTGCCGTTGGACTCCATGTCGAGCTGCTGGAGATAGGCGGTGAACTTGCTCAGATAGTGGGAGTACGGCAGGACGGCATGGGACTGGGCGCCGAAGAACCCGCCGTACCAGACGCCCAGCAGACCGAGCAGCAGCGGTGCGTTGGCCTCGGGCGCGGCCGTGCGGAAGTGCTCGTCGACCAGGTGGAATCCGTCGAGCATCTCGCGGAAGCGGTCCGGGCCGATCGCGATCATCAGCGAGAGCCCGATGGCCGAGTCGTACGAGTAGCGTCCGCCGACCCAGTCCCAGAACTCGAACATATTGGCCGTGTCGATGCCGAAGTCCGCGACCTTTTCCGCATGCGTCGACAGCGCCACGAAGTGCTGGGCGACGGCCTCCTGACCGGCTTTCAGTTCGGTGAGCAGCCAGTCGCGCGCGGAGTTGGCGTTGGTGATGGTCTCGATGGTGGTGAAGGTCTTGGAGGCGATGATGAACAGGGTCTCGGCCGGGTCGAGGTCCCGGACGGCCTCGTGCAGATCGGCCCCGTCGACGTTCGACACGAAGCGGAAGGTGAGATCGCGCGCGGTGTAGGAGCGCAGCGCCTCGTACGCCATGGCGGGGCCGAGGTCGGATCCGCCGATGCCGATGTTGACGATGTTCCTGATCGGGCGGCCGGTGTGTCCGGTCCACTCGCCGGAGCGGATCTGCCGGGAGAAGGCGGCCATCCTGCCGAGGACCGCGTGCACCGCGGGCACCACGTTCTCCCCGTCGACCTCGACGACGGCGTCCCGGGGGGCCCGCAGGGCGGTGTGGAGGACGGCGCGGTCCTCCGTGGTGTTGATCTTCTCGCCGCGGAACATCGCGTCCCGCAGCCCGGCCACACCGGTCGCGGCCGCCAGGTCCCGCAGCAGCCGCAGGGTCTCGCCGGTCACCAGGTTCTTGGAGTAGTCGAGATGGAGATCGCCGACGCGCAGTGTGCAGGCGCTACCGCGGGACGCGTCCGCGGCGAACAGCTCCCGCAGATGCGTCTGCCCCAACTCCTCGCGGTGCTTGCCCAGGGCGGTCCACTCGGGTGTCTGGTTGAGCCTGGTACGGCCTTGTGTCGTCACTCGGACATCAGCTCGCTTCGTCTCGTGCCTGCCTGCTGCCCCACCGTCCCCAACCTAATTGATCAGAGGGGGCCACGCGGCGAGTACGGCCGCGCTGAGCACGCTCCGTGTTCACCCGTACAAAAACCGTAGAGGACGGCACTGACAATTGACGGAAAGAGCCCGGGAACGCGTACGGCCGGGCACCCATCGGGTGTCCCGGCCGGATCGCAAGTCCTAGATCTCGCCCCGCAGTTTGGCGAGCGCCTCGGCGAGAATCGCTTCGCCGTCCGCGTCACTGCGCCGCTCCCGCACATACGCCAGATGCGTCTTGTACGGCTCCGTACGCGGCGGGTCCGGCGGGTTGTCCCGGTCCTGGCCGGCCGGGAACCCGCAGCGCGGGCAGTCCCAGGTGTCGGGGACCTGAGCGTCGCTGGCGAAGCTCGGCTGCGTCTCGTGCCCGTTCGAGCACCAGAAGGAGATGCGCAGGCGTGGCGCGGACTCGCCGCGCTCGGCCTCGCCCATCGGCCCCGCTCCGACCCGGCTTCCCCGGATCGCGTTGCCACTTGCCACGGTCGTAACTCCCTGCGTGATGGTGCTGTACAGCGTCTCACAGCGGCTGCGCCGCGGTGCCCCAGTCTACGTAAGGCCCAACGCTCGTCCAGTGATTGGAGTTACACCCCACCCCGGGACGGGAATACCTCCGGATCAGCTGTCCAGCTTCACCAGCAGGCCGAGTACGACAATGCACGCGAACCACAGAAGACCGACCACGACGGTGATCCGGTCGAGGTTGCGCTCGGCGACCGAGGAGCCGCCGACGGACGACTGCATACCGCCGCCGAACATGTCGGAGAGGCCGCCGCCCTTCCCCTTGTGCATCAGCACCAGCAGCATCAGCAGCAGGCTGAAGACGATCAGGGCGATCGAGAACCCCATAACCACGGCTGGACCCTACTTCCTGGCAATTCTCGGATTTCTACGGACTGCGGGGACCCGGGCCCGGCGGCCACAGGTCCCCGCAAGGGTACGACGGATCGGCGCTAGCGCATACTCACTGGTCGCGGAACCGGACGATCTTGACGAACTCGTCGGTGTCCAGCGCGGCGCCGCCCACCAGGGCTCCGTCGACATCGGGCTGGGCCATGATCGCGGCCACGTTTCCGGCCTTGACCGAGCCTCCGTACTGGATGCGGACCTTGCCGGCCACCTCCTGGGAGTACAGCTCGGCGAGCCGTCCGCGGATCGCGCCGCAGACCTCCTGCGCGTCCTCGGGAGTGGCGACCTCGCCGGTGCCGATGGCCCACACCGGCTCGTACGCGATCACGGCGGTCTCGGCCTGCTCGGCCGGGACGTCCGCGAGGCCGCCGTCGAGCTGGGCGAGCGTGTGCTCGACCTGGCGGCCGGCCTTCCGGACGTCGAGGCCCTCGCCGACGCAGAGGATCGGGGTGATGCCGTGCCGGAAGGCGGCCTTCACCTTGGCGTTGCAGAGCTCGTCCGTCTCGGCGTGGTACTGCCGGCGCTCGGAGTGGCCGACCGCGACATAGGAGCACTTCAGCTTGGACAGCATGGCGCCCGAGATCTCTCCGGTGTAGGCCCCGGAGTCGTGCGCCGAGATGTCCTGGGCGCCGTACCTGATCTTGAGCTTGTCGCCGTCGACCAGGGTCTGGACGGACCTCAGATCGGTGAAGGGCGGCAGAACCGCCACGTCGACGGCGTCGTAGTCCTTGTCCGCCAGAGCGAAAGCGAGTTTCTGGACGTGGGCGATGGCCTCAAGGTGGTTGAGGTTCATCTTCCAGTTGCCCGCCATGAGCGGGGTGCGCGTACTCATCAGAGTGTCAGTCCTCCAGTGCGGCGAGGCCGGGAAGCGTCTTGCCCTCGAGATATTCGAGGCTCGCGCCGCCGCCGGTCGAAATATGGCCGAATGCGTTCTCGTCGAAGCCGAGGATCCGCACCGCTGCGGCGGAGTCTCCGCCGCCGACCACGGTGAAGGCCGGGGAGTCGACGAGCGCCTGGGCGACGGCCCTGGTGCCCTCGGCGTAGTCGGGGTGCTCGAAGACGCCCATGGGGCCGTTCCAGAAGACGGTGGCCGCGTCGGCGAGCTTCGATGCGTACAGCTTGCGGGTGTCGGGACCGATGTCCAGACCCTGCTGGTCGGCCGGGATGGCGTCCACGGCGACGGTGGTGGGGTGGGCCGGGGCCTTGGTCTTCAGATCGGGGAAGTCCTGGGCGACCAGCACGTCGGTGGGGAGCACGAACTCCACGCCCTTGGCCGCGGCGCGCTCCAGGTACTCCTTGACGACCGGGACCTGGTCCTCCTGGAGCAGCGAGCTGCCGACCTCGTGGCCCTGGGCCTTGAGGAAGGTGTACGCCATGCCGCCGCCGATCAGGATGCGGTCGGCCTTCTCCAGGAGATGGTCGATGACACCGAGCTTGTCGGAGACCTTGGCTCCGCCGAGGACCACGGCGTACGGCCGCTTGACGTCCTCGGTGAGCTTCTTCAGGACACCGACCTCGGTGGCGATGAGGTCGCCGGCCGCGTGCGGCAGGCGGGCGGGGAGGTCGAACACCGAGGCGTGCTTGCGGTGGACCGCCCCGAAGCCGTCGCCGACGTAGACGTCGGCGAGGGCGGCGAGCTGATCGGCGAAGGCGGCGCGCTCGGCGTCGTCCTTGCTGGTCTCGCCGGGGTTGAAGCGGAGGTTCTCGATCACCGCGACGTCCCCGTCGGCGAGGCCCGCGACGACGGACTTCGCCGAGTCGCCGACGGTGTCGGTCGCGAACGTGACGCCGGTGCCGAGCAGTTCGCCGAGCCGCGTCGCCGCGGGCGCGAGCGAGAAGGCGGGGTCCGGGGCGCCCTTGGGCCGGCCCAGATGGGAGGCGACGACGACACGCGCGCCCGCCTCGGCGAGCCGGGCGACGGTGGGCCGAACGGCCCGGATCCGGCCGTCGTCGGTGATGGTCGTGCCGTCGAGCGGCACATTGAGGTCGGCACGGACGAATACGCGCTTGCCCGCGACCCCTTCGTTCAGAAGCTGGTCGATCGTCTTCATGGACGGGACTCCTCAGGAGGGCTGGACGTGCGACAGGGCCCGGACCGCGCCACCTTGCGCCGCCCGGGCCCTTCGCTCACATCGTGGTGCTGTCATCGCCGGTCGAGGCCGATCCGATCGATAGTGACCGGAAGCCGATCAGTGCTGAGCTGTTCAGGGCCGTCAGAGCCGGCCGCCGACGAAGACCGTGAGGTCCACGAGACGGTTGGAGTAGCCCCACTCGTTGTCGTACCAGCCGAGAATCTTCACCGAGGTGCCGTCCTGGACCATGGTCAGGGAGGAGTCGAAGGTGCAGGAGGCCGGGTCGCTGACGATGTCCGAGGAGACGATCGGGTCCTCGGTGTAGTACAGGACGCCCTTCAGGTCGCCGTCCTCGGACGCCTTCTTGAACGCGGCGTTGACCTCGTCCCTGGTGACCTCGCGGGCCAGTTCCACCACCAGGTCGGTGGCCGAGCCGGTCGGGACCGGGACGCGCATGGCGATGCCGTCCAGCTTGCCCTTGAGCTGCGGGAGGACCAGGGCGGTGGCCTTGGCGGCACCCGTCGTGGTCGGGATGATGTTCTCCGCGGCGGCGCGGGCGCGGCGCAGGTCCTTGTGCGGGAAGTCGAGAATGCGCTGGTCGTTGGTGTAGGCGTGGACGGTGGTCATCAGACCCCGGACGATCCCGAAGTTCTCGTCGAGGACCTTGGCCATCGGCGCCACACAGTTCGTGGTGCAGGACGCGTTCGAGATGACGTGGTGGTTCGCCGGGTCGTACTTGTCCTGGTTGACGCCCATCACGAGGGTGATGTCCTCGTCCTTGGCCGGAGCCGAGATCAGGACCTTCTTCGCACCGCCGGCGATGTGCTTCTCGGCGTCGGCCTTCTTGGTGAAGATGCCGGTCGACTCGATGACGATGTCGACGCCCAGCTCGCCCCACGGGATGTCGGCGGGGTTGCGCTCGGAGAGCACCTTGATGGTGTGGCCGTCGACGGTGATCGTGTCGGCGGTGTGGGACACCTCGGCCTTGAGGCGGCCGAGGATGGTGTCGTACTTCAGCAGGTGGGCCGTGGTCGCAGTGTCACCCAGGTCGTTGACAGCCACGATCTCGATGTCTGCACCCTGCTCCAGCAGCGCGCGGAAGTAGTTACGACCGATGCGGCCAAAGCCGTTGATGCCTACGCGGATCGTCACGAACCGATCTCCTCGTTAGGTACGCCGGGTTTCGACGCCCGGCGAGTTGTATGGGATGTCCCCGACCGCTTACGACCCTACCTCGCTGGACCGCCCGAGGTGACATCGGAGGGCTTGTACACGACGGCGGCGATCCATACCCCCCGGTAGGGGGTACGGACCGCCGCCACCTGCGCCGGAGGCTCCCCGGAGCCCCCGCTACGGCGGGTCAGCGCCGGAGTGCGCCCAGCGCCTTGCCGAGCAGTTGCCGGCGGTCGGAGGCCGCGGGCACGTGCTCCAGGCCGAAGCCGATGAGCACGGTGTCGCGGGTGGTGACCGCCGACGCCGACGGGTACAGATCCTGGCTGCGCTGCCAGTTTCCGCGCAGCGCGGGGCTGCCCGCGGGGGGACCCGCCGCCGACCAGGGCCCGAGGGAGGTCTCGAAGCCCTCCGCGCCCTGTTCGCCACCGCCGGTCACCAGCTTGGTGTCGTCGACGAAGACGCCGCGTCCGCCGTCACTGGGATCGGTGATGTACGAGACGGAGACCTCGATCTGCTTGCCCGCGTAGGCGCTCAGATCGAAGGAGGCGGCCCGCCAGCCGTCGGAGGCCCCGGTGAAGGAGTTCCAGGCGCCGGTGGTGCCGGTCGCGGCGCAGCCGTCGTCGCCGACGGTGAGGTAGTGCCGCAGGAACGGGTGCTGGTTGACGTAGAACCCGGCGTCGCACTCGGCCGGCACGGTCGTCCTGGTGCCGCCGTTGGCGTCGGGGAGCGTCGTCCAGTCGTCCTGGCCCACGGTGTGGACCTCGACGACCGCGTTGTCGTAGCCGGGCTCGGTGTTGAAGCTGAGCCGGAGGTTCAGCCTCGGGTTGTCGGCCGCCGCGGTCCCGGTCAGATCGAGGGTGCGCGCGAGCCGCATCCAGGAGGAGTTCCGGTGGGCCGCCACCGCGTACCACTGGCCCTCGTACGGCGAGAACGGCATCCGGACACCCGGGTAGTCGCCCGCCGCCGCACTGCGGAACTGCGGGAACTCGTCGGGTGGCAGCGTGTCCGAGGTGATCGTGTACGCGCCCGCCGCGTTCAGCGGGTTCCCGGGGGCGTCGGCGAGCGCGGCGGAGGCGCCGGTGAGGCGTCCCGTACCCGCGAAGGCCGAGGTCCCGCCGAGCGAGGCACGGCCGGACGCGCCCAGGTAGTACTGCGCGAAGTCGTCGCTCACCGCGCCGCCGAGGTTGGCGTTGCCCCCGGCTCTTTCACCCGTGGTGATGAGCTTTCCGCCCTCGTTGAGGTAGGCGCGTACGGCCCGGGTGGTGGCCCAGGAGGGCGCTTGCGCCCCCGTGTACCAGACGGCGGTGTCGAAGTGGCTGAGCACGCCCAGCGGGTGGGGGGTGCCCTGGGTCGCGACGTCCCAGACGGCGCCGCGCTTCTTGTTGTCCGCGAGTGCGCCGGTGTACGCCGCCGTGTGCGCGGCGGGCGCGGTGCCTCCCTCCTCGGCGATCACCAGGGTGTCGGCGCGCGGCCGTTCGGCGACCGTGTAGGTGAAGGGCTCGCTGGAGGTGCGCTTCCCGTCCCTCGTACGGCCGGTGAACCAGACCTCGACGCGGTCGCCGGGCTCGGCGTCCTCGACCTCGGCGCGGTACTCGTCGAAGCGGATGTTGTCCTCGCCGCCGAAGGTCTCGCCGCCCTTCCAGGGTTCGAGGTCCTCGTCGTGCACCCGCCCGCCGTTGATCCGGTAGTTCAGCTCCTTGTCACGCACGGACTTGCGGGCGACGACGGAGACCTCCTGGTCGCCGCCGCGCGCGTACGAGACGGTGAACGGGTCGGGGGTGAAGTCGGCCGCCTTCAGGCCGAGCGAGGAGACCGGCTGGTCGGGGGTGGCGGAGGTCTCGGCGACGGAGAGCGCGAACGGGATGTTCTTGGCGAACTCCTGCTGGATCAGCTTCTCGTCGTCGGGGAAGGTGAAGACGGAGGCGCAGTCCGCCGCGTTCCAGGCGTCGCCGGGGTCGATCCGGGAGGCGGTGGCGCAGGTCGACATCTCGGGGGTGTACATCATCATCCCGTTGATGTTGGCCGCGTGGCCGTCGGCCTCGCCGTTGGTGATGTAGAGCTCGGAGGAGACCTGGGGGCGGTAGCCGGGTATCGCGGGGTTCGCCGGTGTGCCCGCGAGTGCCTTGTAGGCGACGTCGTCGGGTGTCGAGGTGGCGACCTGCCAGCCGACTCCGTACAGGATGAGTTCGGCCGCCGAGTGGTAGTTGATGCCGTACTCGAAGCCGATCCGCTTCTGGAAGGCGTCGATGGCCTGGGTCTCGGGCTCGGAGGCGGGTCCGGTGCCGCGGTAGGTCTCGTCGAAGGTGTCGGGGGACGAACCCTCGTTGTCGTAACCCCACTTGTAGGCGAAGTTCCGGTTGAGGTCGACGCCGTCGCCGGCGCCCGTCTTTCCGTCGCCGTTGTTGTCGCGCAGGTTCTTGCGCCACTGACGCGCGGTCGTGCCGGTGAAGGTGTGGTCGTAGCCGTCGGGGTTGGCCGACAGGACGAACCACAGCTCGGTCGTATCGATGATCTTGGTGATACGGGGGTCCTTGCCGTAGTTCGTGAGGTAGTGGTGCATCAGCCGCCGGGTCATCTCCGGGGTGATCCACTCACGCGCGTGCTGGTTGGACATGTAGAGCGTCGCCGGCTTGGAGCCGTCGCGGCTCTTCTTGGCACCCTTGCTGATCTTGAGGGCGAGGATGTCCTGGCCCTTGACCGACTTGCCGATGCTGATGGCCTTGGTGAGGCCGGGATGGGCCTGCGCGGTGGCGAGGATCTCGCCCTTGAGGCCGCCTTCGCCGCTGTACGGGCGGTAGACGCCGTCCCCCGCGGCGGCGACGCGCTGGCGTGCCGCGGCCGAGAGGGTGTGCTCGGTGATGCCGACGCCCTGCTCGCGCAGATCGCCCGCCTGGTCCTCGGTGAGGTGCAGTTCGACGGTGGCGGTGCCCTTGTCCGGGACCCGCTCGGTGAGTTCATGGCCGTCGGCGCCCGCCGCGAGCAGCAGCGGGACCTGGGCCTTGGTGACTTTCGCGTGCCAGACGGAGAGTCCGTCGCCGCTGCCGTCACCGGACTGTGCCCGGGCGATCGGAGCCGCCGCCAGTGTGGCGGTCAGCAGTGAAACCGCGGCGAGGATCGATCTCGCTCTGCGTCTCATAAAGCCCCCCTTGCCGGTGTGTGTGCCAGGAAAGTGAACGGAAGTCAGACTGTGCACGCCCCATGACCATGTCAATACGGCGGTCATGGGTATATGAGCGCGCAGAAAGACCGCTGCCGGTGTCCGTGGGACACCGGCAGCGGTATGTGGCGTTTGTGGCAGGGGATGTCACCGGGGGCGCGGGCCGCCCCGGGAGTCGTGCGCGGGCGCGGCCGGGGAAGGGGCACCGGCGGTCCCCGGAGGATGCGGGCCGCGGCGGGAGCGGGCGCCGCCCGGGCGGCGGGCCGCCCCCGGGGAGGGGCGAGTACCCGGGGAGGGGTGCCCGGGGCCCGCCCTCCGGGGTGGGCTCAGCCGACCAGGCCGTCCGCCATCTCTTCGGTGAGGTTGGACTCCGTACCGGGGACACCGAGGTCCTGCGCCCGCTTGTCCGCCATCGCCAGGAGCCGGCGGATACGGCCCGCGACCGCGTCCTTCGTCAGCGGCGGGTCGGCGAGCGCGCCCAGCTCCTCCAGCGACGCCTGCTTGTGCTCCATGCGCAGCCTGCCCGCCGCGGCGAGGTGCTCGGGCACCTCCTCGCCGAGGATCTCCAGCGCCCGCTGGACCCGCGCGCCGGCGGCGACCGCGGCACGGGCCGAGCGGCGGAGGTTGGCGTCGTCGAAGTTGGCGAGGCGGTTGGCGGTGGCACGCACCTCGCGCCGCATCCGCCGCTCCTCCCAGGCCAGCACCGACTCGTGCGCGCCGAGCCGGGTCAGCAGCGCGCCGATCGCGTCACCGTCGCGCACGACGACCCGGTCCACCCCGCGCACCTCGCGCGCCTTCGCGGCGATGGAGAGCCTGCGGGCCGCGCCGACCAGGGCCAGGGCGGCCTCCGGACCGGGGCAGGTGACCTCCAGCGAGGAGGAGCGGCCGGGCTCGGTCAGCGAGCCGTGCGCGAGGAACGCGCCGCGCCAGGCGGCCTCCGCGTCACAGGTGGCTCCGGAGACGACCTGCGGCGGCAGGCCGCGGATCGGGCGGCCGCGGCCGTCGACCAGCCCGGTCTGCCGCGCCAGCTGATCACCGCCCGCCACCACCCGTACGACATACCGGGAGCCCCGGCGCAGTCCGCCGGGGGCCATCACCATCAGCTCGGAGCCATGGCCGAAGATCTCCAGAATGTCCCGCTTCAGCCGGCGGGCGGCGATGCCGGTGTCCAGCTCCGCCTCGATCACGATCCGCCCGCTCACCAGGTGCAGCCCGCCCGCGAACCGCAGGATCGCCGAGACCTCCGCCTTTCTGCAGCAGGTCCGGGTGACGGGAAGCCGGGAGATCTCGTCCTTCACCGCTGCCGTCATCGCCATGGGCCGATCCTTCCATGCATCCGAAAAATACGGTCGTACGCGGCGGCCAGCAGCTCCGGGTCATGCTTCGGAACTCCTCCTCCTGCAGCTTCGCCCCTGGTGGGAGTCCCCCCGGTGACGGCCACGGGAGCGAGCTCGACCGCGGCGCCGAGGCGCTTTGCGGCGTCGGCGAGGGAATCGCGGTCGGGCACGGCGGCCTCGTCGGCCAGCACCACGTCCAGGGCGAGTTTAGGCGCGTGTCGTCCCAAAACCTCCAAATGACGCTGCGGTGAGAAGCCCTCAGTTTCTCCGGGTTGCGGAGCGAGATTGAGCGAGAGGACCCGGCGGGCCTTCGTCGCCACCAGCGCGTCCAGCAGCTGGGGCACCAGAAGATGCGGGATCACCGACGAGAACCAGGACCCGGGGCCGAGAACCACCCAGTCGGCGTCAAGGACGGCGGCGACCGCCTCGGGCACGGCGGGCGGGTCGTGGGGTACGAGGTGCACGGACTGCACCTCCCCCGGGGTCAGGGCGACGGTCGCCTGCCCCCGTACCGTGTCGACCTCGTCCGGGCGGGCCGGGTCGTGGCCCCGTACCAGCGCCTGGAGCTCCAGGGGGACGGCGGACATCGGCAGCACCCGGCCGTGTGCGCCGAGCAGCCGGCCCACCAGGTCCAGGGCCTGCACCGGGTCGCCCAGCTGCTCCCACAGCGCGACGATCAGCACATTGCCGACGGCGTGGTCGTGCAGATCGCCCTGGGAGTGGAAGCGGTGCTGGATCACCCGCGCCCAGGTCTGGCCCCAGTCGTCGTCGCCGCACAGGGCCGCGAGGGCCTTGCGCAGATCGCCGGGCGGCAGGACGCCCAGCTCCTCCCGGAGGCGTCCGCTGGAGCCGCCGTCGTCGGCGACGGTGACCACGGCGGTGAGGTCGCCGGTGATACGGCGCAGGGCGGCGAGGGACGCGGACAGACCGCGGCCGCCGCCGAGGGCGACGACCTTGGGCTGTGCTCCGCGTTTACGCCCGGCGGGCGTGTGGGTGTACCTGCGCAGCCGCCGCAGCCGCAGGGAGCGTCCGGTCACTCGCGCCCCATGTCCCGGTGGACCACGACGGTCTCGATGCCCGCGGAGGAGAGCCGGGCGGCGAGCTTCTCGGATGTGGCGACGGAGCGGTGCTTGCCGCCCGTGCAGCCGACGGCGATGGTCACGTACCGCTTGCCCTCGCGGCGGTAGCCGGCCGCGATCAGCTGGAGCAGCTCCGTGTACCGGTCGAGGAACTCCTTGGCGCCGGGCTGGTTGTAGACGTAGTTCGACACCTCCTCGTTCAGTCCGGTGAAGGGGCGCAGTTCGGGGACCCAGTGCGGGTTCGGCAGGAAGCGCATGTCGACGACGAGGTCCGCGTCGACCGGCAGGCCGTACTTGAAGCCGAACGACATCACCGTGGCCCGAAGCTCCGGCTCCTCGTCGCCGGCGAACTGGGCGTCCATCTTGGCGCGCAGCTCGTGCACGTTCAGACTGGAGGTGTCGATCACCAGGTCGGCGTCCCCGCGCAGCTCACGCAGCAGATCGCGCTCGGCGGCGATGCCGTCGACGATCCGGCCGTCCCCCTGGAGGGGGTGGGGCCTGCGGACCGATTCGAACCTCCTGACCAGAGCCTCGTCCGAGGACTCCAGGAAAACGATCCGCCGGGTGACCTGCTTGGAGTCCAGGTCGGCGAGGGATTCGCGCAGATTGTCGAAGAACCGCCGGCCGCGTACGTCGACGACGACGGCGATCCGGGCGACATTGCCCTGCGAGCGCGCGCCCAGCTCCACCATGGTGGGGATCAGCGCGGGCGGCAGGTTGTCGACGACGAACCAGCCGAGGTCCTCCAGACACTTGGCGGCCGTGCTGCGCCCTGCGCCGGACATACCGGAGATGATCACCAGCTCGGGGATGGCCGCCTCCGCGGCACCGCCGGGCTCGTTCGTAGTGCCCGTACTCACGTCTGCTGCTCCGTCTCCGTCGTGCTCACTCATGTCGTACCGCCCCCGTCGTTCTCTTCCATGATCTCTCCTGTCGCCGTGTTCACGGCAGGGGCCGCCGGGGCCGCCGTGGCGAGGGCCGCGACCAGGGACTCCGCTGTCTTGCGGCCCATGCCGGGCACCTCGCAGATCTGCTCGATTGTGGCCTGTTTCAGTCGCTTGACCGAGCCGAAATGCTTGATCAGCGCCTGTTTCCGGGTTTCACCGAGGCCGGGGACGGCATCGAGGGGGCTGGTACGGATGCGTTTGGTGCGCTTGGAGCGCTGGTAGCGGATGGCGAAGTCGTGGGCGGTGTCGCGGACGCGCTGGAGCAGATACAGGCCCTCGCTGGAGCGCGGCAGCACGACCGGGTCCCGCTCGCCGGGCAGCCAGATCTCCTCCAGCCGCTTGGCCAGCCCGCAGACGGCCACATCGTCGATGCCCAGCTCGTCGAGGGCGCGCTGGGCTGCGGCCACCTGGGGCCCGCCGCCGTCGACGACGACGAGCTGCGGCGGGTAGGCGAAGCGCTTGGGGCGGCCGTCGTCCTCCGGCGGACCGCCGGCCTCGCCGGGCCGCACGGACGCCGGCCGGGGGTCTGCGGGGGTGTCCGCCGTGCTCCCCGTACCCGCCCCGTCCGCCGTGGCCGCGGTGGTCGGCGTGTCCTCCGGGCTGTCCGCCCCGATCCACTCGCCCGTCCTGTCCTTTTCGGCCAGGTAGCGGCGGAAGCGGCGGCTGACGACCTCGTGCATCGAACGGACGTCGTCCTGCCCCTCGAACGACTTGATCTGGAAGCGGCGGTACTCGCTCTTGCGCGGCAGGCCGTCCTCGAAGACCACCATGGAGGCCACGACGTCCTCGCCCTGGAGATGGGAGATGTCGAAGCACTCGATCCGCAGCGGAGCCGAGTCCAGGCCGAGGGCCTCGGCGATCTCCTCCAGCGCGCGGGAGCGGGTGGTCAGATCGCCGGCGCGCCTGGTCTTGTGCAGGGCGAGCGCCTGCTGGGCGTTGCGCCCGACGGTCTCCATCAGGTCCTTCTTGTCCCCGCGCCGGGGGACGCGCAGCGACACCTGCGAGCCCCGGCGCTCGCTCAGCCACTGCCCGACGGCGTCCGGGTGCTCGGGGAGGGCGGGGACGAGGACCTCCTTGGGGACGGCGTCGCCGCGCTCCTCCCCGTACAGCTGCTGGAGCGCGTGCTCGACGAGGCCGGAGGTGCCGACGGCCTCGACCTTGTCGGTGACCCAGCCGCGCTGGCCGCGCACCCGCCCGCCGCGGACGTGGAAGATCTGGACGGCGGCCTCCAGCTCGTCCTCGGCGACGGCGATCAGATCGGCGTCGGTGGCGTCGGCGAGCACGATCGCGTTCTTCTCCAGGGCACGCCTGAGCGCCCCTATGTCGTCACGGAGGCGGGCCGCCCGCTCGTACTCCATCTCCTCGGCCACCGCCGTCATCTGCTTCTCCAGCCGGCGGATGTACGTGCCGGTGCGGCCGGCCATGAAGTCGCAGAACTCCTCCGCCAGTTCCCGGTGCTCCTCGGGAGTGACCCGCCCGACGCAGGGGGCCGAACACTTGCCGATGTAGCCGAGGAGACAGGGGCGGCCCTTCTGCTGGTGGTTCCTGAGAACGCCCGCCGAGCAGGTGCGCACCGGAAAGACGCGGAGCATCAGGTCGACGGTCTCGCGGATCGCCCAGGCGTGGCCGTACGGACCGAAGTAGCGCACGCCCTTGCGCTTGGCGCCGCGCATCACCTGGACCCGGGGGAACTCCTCGTTCATGGTGACCGCGAGATACGGGTAGCTCTTGTCGTCCCGGTACTTCACGTTGAACCGGGGGTCGTACTCCTTGATCCAGGAGTACTCCAGCTGGAGCGCCTCGACCTCGGTGGCGACGACCGTCCACTCCACGGAGGACGCGGTGGTGACCATCGTGGCCGTGCGCGGGTGGAGATGCGCCACGTCCTGGAAGTAGCTGGAGAGCCGCGAGCGCAGGTTCTTCGCCTTCCCGACGTAGATCACCCGGCGGTGCTCGTCGCGGAATCTGTAGACCCCCGGGGAGTCGGGGATCTCTCCCGGCCTGGGGCGGTAACTGGAGGGGTCTGCCATGCCGTCCACCCTACTGGCGGGGGCTGACGGAGCGGCGGGACTCCGGGCCGCGCCCGGCCGCGGTGGGCAACCCGGCCGGGGCACGCGCGCACCCCGGCCGGGGGTGTCCGGGGGTGCCCGCCGCCGGGGAGTGGGACGGGCACCCGGGTGGATCAGCCGCGGCGCCGGAGCCTGGAGGCCGTCACCCCGCACAGAGCGATCGCGAGGACCGCGCCCGCCCCGGCGGCGACGGAGGCCACCGTGACCGCGCCGTCGTCCCGCGTCCCGGCGGCGGTGGAGACGGCCGGGGCACCGGCGCGGGCGGGCCCTGCCGTCCCGGCGGAGTGCTCGCGTCCGCGAGCGCCCTCGGAGTGGCCGTACCCGCCCGCCGCGCCCTTCTTCGCGTACGCCGAACCGGGCAGTTTGTCCGCGTACGCGGAGCGGACCCGGTCCCGGTAGGCGGCGAGGGTGGTGCCGCCGGCGCCGACCGCCCGTACCGCGTCGTCGTCGAGCGGGAGCACGCGGGTGTCCTTGCTGACGTACCAGGCGTCGATCTGCGGCTCGCGGAAGACCGTGCCGCCGGGCAGGGCGGCCGCGCCCAGCCGGGCGTACCGGAACTCGTCGTCGCCGGTCGCGATATTGACCACCTGCCAGCCCTTGCCCAGGCGGGCCGCCCAGACGGACGCCTCCCGGCCGTCCGGCGCGACCGCCTTGGTGGCGAGGAACTCGGTGCGCGCCACCGGAGCGCCCGCCTTCCCGGCCACGAAGTCCGCGGAGAGCGTCAGCACGGGCACGGTCGCTCCCTCGGCCCGGGGAGCGGCCGCCGACCGGGCGCCGGCGCCGTCCCGGGCGAAGAAGCGCGAGAGCGTGTCCAGGGTGGCGGGCGCGGTGGCCGCGCCCCGGGCCGCGGCGAGGTCGGCGGCGGACACCGCGGGAACCGCGGGTGCTCCGGTGCCGGCGGCGGCCGGGCCGGCGAGCGCGCCCGCGGTCCCGAGGGCGAGGCAGGCCGTGAACACGGCGGTGGCGGTTCTCGACGGGAACGTGTTCCGCTTCATCGCGTTCATGCTCCGATCCTGTAGAGCGAGTGGGTCCAGGAGAAGGAGCCGTTGTTCACGTACCAGGCGTGGGAGGCCCAGTTGTAGCGCTGGCTGGAGGGCCAGGGATCGCCCCAGTGGACCCAGTTGCCGTCCGTGTCGTAGCCGTAGACGACATGCATGTGGCCACCGCCGCTCGACCACTGGATCCGGGTCTCGACGGGCCGGTTGGCGTTGATCTCGGTCTGCACGGCCGGGTAGCGCAGCCAGTTGGCGATGTACGAGCCGGGGCTGACGCCCGTCCAGCGCAGACCGGTCTGCACAGTGGCCAGCGTGGCCTGCGAGTTGGGGCACTCGCTGCCCTGCTGCCGGTTGAAGGCGGCATTGCAGAACTGGTTCTGCGTGTAGGTGCGGCCGTAGTACGAGGAGATGGTGTTGCCGGCGGCGGCCCAGCACCAGTTGGTCTTGAGCTGTGCCTGCATGGTGATGCCGAGCCGCTTCGACGCGAGGGCGGCGGAGGTGCCGGCGGACCGGTCGGCCGACGGCGCGGTGGAGCGCTCGGCCGCGTGGCCGGCGGACCGGTCGGCGGTGGACCGCGCGGGGGCGCGGTCGTCGCCGGCCGGCGCCGCCGAGGCCGTGGACAGGGGCAGTGTGACGAGTGCGGCGAGCACGGTCGCCGTGGTGGCGAGCCGTCTCCTGGGGTGGCGCATCGCGTTCCTCCCGTAGGGGTGGTGGGGGTGGAGGAGCGCGTCCGGACGCTGCTGATTGAGCATCAGTCCTTGTCGCGGGCAGGTCAACACGCTTCAATGCGGGGGACCCGGAGCTGTGAACGCCGCGGCCGGGTTGTGAACGGCTGCGCCCGTGCCACCTGGACGGCCGTTCCCGCCCGGCCGCGCGAGCGGACCGGGCCGTGAACGTTCACCGCACGCCGCGCGTGGTGCTGTGCGGCCCCGGTGCGTCCGGGCGCGCACGCAGGAGCAGTACCGGGTCGACGTGCCCCCGCCGATCACAGCCGCTGGAGGTTCCCATGGGTCACACCGAGGCCGATCTGGCGCAGGTGCTGCACACCGGCCCCTTCCATCTGGCGCTGCGTGCCGCCCTCGCGGTGCGCGGACTGCCGCTCCAGCGGGTGCAGCACCATCTGGCGCATCGGGGGATCAAGGTCGGTGTCACCAGCCTCAGCTACTGGCAGCAGGGCGCGCGCCGCCCGCAGCGACCGGAGTCCCTGCGGGCCGTACGCGCCCTGGAGGAGGTGCTCGACCTGCCCGGGAACTCCCTCATCCGGCTCCTCGGCGTCGGCGAGGGCAGCGGCAGCGCCGACGTCGGGCGCCCCGCCTCCCGCTCGTACCGCTCCCTGGTGGAGGTCTCGGACACGGTGGAACAGCTGCTGGCGGAGCTGGAGTCCCCCGCCGACGGCGGTCTGCACACGGTGGGCCACACCGAGCGGGTCCGGATCGGGCCGGACCGCGAGCTGGTCGGGCGGGACTCGCAGCATGTCATACGGGCCCACCGCGACGGTGTGGACCGCTATCTCGCGATCCACCATGGGGACCCGGGCTGCGATCCGGAGCGGGTGCGGGTGAGCGCCCTGGAGAACTGCCGTACCGGGCGGGTGCGCCGGCACCGGGAGAGCGGGATGGTCATCGCCGAGCTGCTCTTCGACGCCCGGCTGCGCGCGGGTGACACGCATCTCTTCGGCTACGGCTTCGAGGACGCGACCGGCGGTGTGAGCACCGAGTACGTGCGCGGCTTCACCTACGCGGGCGGGCAGTACGTCCTGCAGATCCGTTTCGACGAGGGCGCGCTGCCGGTGCGGTGCCGCCGGTTCGCCCAGGCCACGACGGGTGCCCCGCGCGGCGCCCGGACCGATCTGACGCTGAGCGGCAGGCACCGGACGGTCCACCTCGTCGAGCAGGGGGTACGGCCGGGGATCCTGGGGATCGACTGGAACTGGGACTGAGCGGGAGGTCGGCACGGGGACGTGGGATGGGGGGCGGGGGCCGGGCTGGTGGTGGACGGGGGGCGGGGGACCGGCGGGCGGTGGCGGAGGCGCGCGCGGAGGTGGTACGCGGGGCGTGCGGGTGGGTGCGCGGGGCGCGCTGAGCGGGCGCGCGCCCGGGCGTGGGGGCGTGCCGAGGGGCGTGCGGCCGAGGGTGCGCGCCGGGCGGGGGGCGTTACGCGCCGGGCCCCGCGACCAGCTTGCCGTCGCGCACCGTGATCGGGACCTCCGGGAGCGGCACGGTCGCCGGGCCCTTCAGCGCCTCGCCGGAGGTGACGTCGAAGCGGCTGCCGTGGCAGGGGCAGTTGCCCTCGTTGCCCTCGACCTTGTCCAGCACGCAGCCCGCGTGGGTGCACTGGGCGCTGAACGCCTTGTACTGGCCCTTCGCCGGGCAGCTCACCACAAGGCGCTGCTCGCTGTAGAGCCGGGCCCCGCCGACCGGTACGGCGTCGGCCGCGCCCAGGTCCACGGGCGCGGTCGGGGTGGGGACCTGGGCGTGCCCGAGCTTCGACTCCGTGGAGCAGGCGGCGGCCCCCAGCCCCGCGGCCCCGGCGAGGGCCGCGCCTTTCAGCACGGTGCGGCGGGCGGCTGAGGGGTGGCCGGACATGAGAACTCCACTGGTCAGAGCGTGGGGGCGGTCGTGGTGACAGACCCGACCATACCGGCGTGGACCCCGTGGCCTCGGAGCGGGCTCCCCTCCCGCGGGACGGAGCGATGGGCTACGTTCACGCCATGATCGTCGTCGCCGGAGAGTCCTTGATCGACCTGGTCCCGCAGGGGCGCGGCGAGCCCCTGCCCGCGCTGCTGCCGCGTCTGGGCGGCGGCCCGTACAACACCGCCGTCGCCCTGGGACGCCTGGGCGCGAGGACGGCCTTCTGCTCGCGGATGTCGACGGACGGCTTCGGGGACGCGCTGCTGGCCGGGCTGGATGAGGCCGGGGTGAACACCTCTCTCGTCCGTCGCGGGCCCGAGCCGACGACGCTGGCGGTCGCGTCCCTCGGCGGGGACGGCTCGGCGGGATACCGCTTCTATGCGCAGGGCACGGCGGACCGGCTGTTCGAACTGCCGCCCCGGCTGCCCGGCGAGGCGCGCGCGGTGGCGTTCGGCACCTGCTCGCTCGTACTCGAACCGGGCGCGAGCGCCTACGAGGAATTGCTGCGGCGGGAGGCCGGGCGGGGGCTGTTCACCCTGCTGGATCCCAATGTCCGGCCGGGGCTGATCCCGGACCCGGACGCCTACCAGAAGCGGTTCCGTAGCTGGCTTCCGTATGTCTCCCTGCTCAAGCTCTCGGAGGACGACGCCCGCTGGCTGGGCGGTGTGCCCGAGGGCCCGCCCGCGGTCGTGCTGACCCGTGGCGCGGAGGGTCTGACGGTACGCCCCCGGGCGGGCGGGGAGATCTCCGTCCCGGCCGCCGAGGTGACGGTCGCGGACACGATCGGCGCGGGGGACACCGTGAACGCGGCCCTGCTCCAGGGCCTGGCCTCCCTCGGCGCCCTGTCGTCCGCCGCCCTCGCGGATCTGCCCCCGGACGCCTGGCGCGAGGTCCTGCGGTTCGCCGCCCGCGCGGCGGCCGTGACCTGCTCCCGTACGGGGGCGGAGCCTCCGTACGCCTGGGAGCTGCACGCGTAGCGACCGGCCCCTTCTCCCTGGCCCGCCGTCTGGCCCCGCTGCTCCTCGGCTGCCCGGAGCTGCCCCGCCGGGGGACTTCCTGCCCGGGGCCGGCCCGGAGGCATCCCACCCGGGCCTGGCCCGGGTGGCCTGAGCCGGGGCCCCCGGGTGGGCACGAGCCCGGACGCCCGGCTGGCGGGGAGCGGGTCCGAGCAGCATGAGAGCAGCAGGGTGGTCACGGATTCCCCGACCCCCGCCGGCGGCCGTCCGGCTCGCCCCCGTGCAAAGGGGAGCCCGGCCGAGGCCGGGTCCTGCCCTGACCGCGGGGCCCGGCGAGACGACTTCGCGGGCCTATGACTTACGGGCGCGGGCCGCCGCCTTCCTGGCCGGAGCCTTCTTCGCCACCGTCTTCTGCGCGGCCGTCTGCTTGACGGGTGTCTGGTTGACGGGTGTCTGGTTCACGGGCGCCTTCTTCGCAGTGATCCTCTTGGCCGCGGACCGGGCCCGTGGCACCACGGCGTCACTGACCCGCTCCGGGTCGAGAATGTCGCGCAGGAACTTTCCGGTGTGGCTGGCCGGGACGCCCGCGACCTCCTCCGGTGTGCCCTCGGCGATGACCAGCCCGCCGCCGCTGCCGCCCTCGGGGCCCATGTCCAGGACCCAGTCGGCCGTCTTGATCACATCGAGGTTGTGCTCGATGACGATGACCGTGTTGCCCTTGTCGACCAGTCCGGAGAGCACCGAGATCAGCTTGCTGATGTCCTCGAAGTGCAGCCCGGTCGTCGGCTCGTCCAGGACGTACACCGTGCTGCCGGTGGAGCGCTTCTGGAGCTCGGAGGCCAGCTTGACCCGCTGGGCCTCACCGCCGGAGAGCGTCGGCGCGGACTGCCCGAGGCGCACATAGCCGAGACCCACCTCGTGGAGCGTCTTCAGATGACGGGCGATGGTCGGCACGGCCTCGAAGAAGCCGAGCGCCTCCTCGATGGGCATGTCCAGCACCTCGGCGATGGACTTGCCCTTGTAGTGGACCTCCAGGGTCTCCCGGTTGTAGCGCGCTCCGTGGCAGACCTCGCACGGGACGTACACATCCGGGAGGAAGTTCATCTCGATCTTGATGGTGCCGTCGCCCGAGCAGTTCTCACAGCGGCCGCCCTTGACGTTGAAGGAGAACCGGCCGGGGAGATAGCCCCGGACCTTGGCCTCCATCGTCTCCGCGAAGAGCTTGCGGACATGGTCGAAGACGCCGGTGTACGTCGCGGGGTTGGAGCGCGGTGTGCGCCCGATGGGCGACTGGTCGACATGGACGACCTTGTCGACGAGGTCGTCGCCGTCGACGCGGGTGTGGCGTCCGGGCACCGACTTCGCGCCGTTCAGCTCGCGGGCGAGGTGGGTGTAGAGGATGTCGTTGACCAGGGTGGACTTGCCGGAGCCGGAGACCCCGGTGACGGCCGTGAGCACGCCGAGCGGGAAGGAGACGTCGATGTCCTGCAGATTGTTCTCCCGGGCGCCGTGGACGGTGAGCCGCCGTCCCGGGTCGGCGGGCCGGCGGATGCCGGGCGTCGGGATCGACTTCTTCCGGGCCAGATACTGCCCCGTCATCGACTCCTTGTTGGTCAGCAGCTCCTTCAGGGGCCCGGAGTGGACGACCTTGCCGCCGTGCTCCCCCGCGCCGGGGCCGATGTCGACGACCCAGTCGGCCACCTTGATGGTGTCCTCGTCGTGCTCCACGACGATCAGGGTGTTGCCCATGTCGCGCAGACGGACCAGAGTCTCGATGAGCCGGTGGTTGTCGCGCTGGTGGAGTCCGATGGAGGGTTCGTCCAGGACGTACAGCACGCCGACGAGTCCGGAGCCGATCTGGGTGGCGAGCCGGATGCGCTGGGCCTCGCCGCCGGAGAGCGTGCCGGCCGCGCGGTTCAGCGAGAGATAGTCGAGGCCGACGTCGACCAGGAACCTCAGCCGTTCGTTGACCTCCTTGAGGACCCGCTCGGCGATCTTCCTGTCGCGCGCGTTCAGCCTGAGACGGCCGAGGAAGTCGGCGCACTCGCTGATCGACATGGCGGAGACATCGGCGATGGACTTCTCCATCACCGTGACCGCGAGGACGATCGGCTTGAGCCGGGTGCCCTCACAGGTCGGGCAGGGGACCTCGCGCATATAGCCCTCGAAGCGCTCCCTGCTGGTGTCGCTCTCCGCCTCCTGGTGCCGCCGCTTGACGAACTGGACGGCGCCCTCGAACGCGGGGGTGGTGTACGCCCGCTCCCGTCCGTACCTGTTCCGGTAGCGGACCTCGACCTGGGTCTTGTGGCCGTACAGCAGGGCCTTCCGGGCGCGCTGGGGCAGCCCGCCCCACGGCATGTCCGTGGCGAACCCGAGCGCCTGGGAGAGCCCGCCGATCAGCCGCCCGAAGTACTCCTTGGTGTGGCCGTGGGACCAGGGGTGGATCGCGCCCTCGTCCAGGGACTTCTCCTCGTCCGGGACGATCAGCTCGGGGTCGACCTCCATCCGGGTGCCGATACCGGTGCAGTCGGGACAGGCGCCGAAGGGGGAGTTGAAGGAGAAGGAGCGGGGCTCCAGCTCCTCGAAGGACAGGTCGTCGTACGGGCAGTACAGATGCTCGGAGTACATCCGCTCGCGCTCGGGGTCGTCCTCGGGGAGGTCGACGAAGTCGAGCACGACCATGCCGCCGGAGAGGCCGAGCGCGGTCTCGACCGAGTCGGTCAGCCGGCGCTTGGCGCTGTCCTTGACGGTGAGGCGGTCCACGACCACCTCGATGGTGTGCTTCTCCTGCTTCTTCAGCGCCGGCGGCTCGGCGAGCTGGATCGTCCGCCCGTCGACCCGGGCGCGGCTGTACCCCTTGGTCTGGAGGTCGGCGAAGAGATCGACGAACTCTCCCTTGCGCTCACGCACCAGCGGGGAGAGCACCTGGAAACGGCTGCCCTCGGGCAGCTCCAGCACCTTGTCCACGATGGCCTGCGGCGACTGCCGGGAGATGGGGCGGCCGCACTCGGGGCAGTGGGGCTTGCCGATCCGGGCGAACAGCAGCCGGAGGTAGTCGTACACCTCCGTGATGGTGCCGACGGTCGAGCGGGGGTTGCGCGATGTCGACTTCTGGTCGATGGAGACGGCCGGGGAGAGGCCCTCGATGAAGTCGACGTCGGGCTTGTCCATCTGCCCCAGGAACTGGCGGGCGTACGACGACAGGGATTCCACATAGCGGCGCTGGCCCTCGGCGAAGATCGTGTCGAAGGCGAGCGAGGACTTGCCCGACCCGGAGAGCCCCGTGAACACGATGAGGGAGTCACGGGGGAGGTCGAGCGAGACGTTCTTGAGATTGTGCTCGCGAGCGCCACGGACGATGAGACGGTCGGCCACGCCGGGTCCGCACCTTTCTTGAGGGGGCTTGAGAGAAGCGGGGGCACCGGCCCCCGGTACCGGACCTTTCCAGCCTATGGGGGCCGCCAAGCCGTATGAGTGCCTGAGCGGTGAATGCCTGACAACCAAGGATGCCTCGCCCCAGGCTATAGCACGCGCATTCGATTTCAGACGGCTCTCCGTCGACTTCACCCGATCGTGTGGCGGGACTATCGTCGGCGCCATGATCGATCCACTGAGCGACCTCGCCTCACTCCGGGCGGCCACGGAACGGCTGCTCACCGCGGCCGACGCCATGGACAACGCCACCGCCGCCGGACCGTCACGGCTGCCGGGCTGGCGCCGCGGTCATGTCCTCGCCCATCTCTCCCGCAACGCCGACGCGCTCGTGAACGTCTTCGAGGGCCGTCCCATGTACGTGAGCGCCGAGGCCCGTGACGCGGACATCGAGCGGGACGCCGGCCGGCCGGTCGACGTCCAGCTCGCCGATCTGCGCGACAGCGCCGCCCGGCTGGCGGCCGTGGCCGCGCTCCCCGGCGACTGGGAGCGCCCGGTCGAACTGCGCAACGGCGTCGTCGACCGGGCGGAGCGGCTGCCGTTCCGCAGGCTCGTCGAGATCGAGCTCCACCACGTGGATCTGGACATCGGCTACGAGCTGGAGGACCTGCCCCGCGACTTCGTCCTGCGGGAGATCACGTTCCTCGCCGAGCGGTTCGCCGGGCATCCCGGAGTCCCGCCGACCCGGATCGTCGCGTCCGGCGACCTCGGCGACTGGTCCACGGGCGGCGCCCAGGGCGAACCGGTGACGGTCGGCGGGCCTCCGGCCTCGCTGGTCGGCTGGCTCGCGGGCCGCCGTTCCGGGGCGGATCTCACCGTCCGCACGAACTCCGCGACCGCCGGGCCGCCTGTGCTCCCGCCCCTCTGAATCCCGCCTCCATGAATCCCGGCACGGCCGAACCGGGAGGTCCAGGGGCGGTCCGGAGCCGGGGTCCGGTTGCCGGGAGGCCCATGGCCGGAGGATCCGCTTCCCCACGGCGGGAAGCTCCGGAGCCGGGCGTTCCGGGTGGGCCCGGCGGATCCCGGGAGTACGGGGCCGGGAGCCCGGGGACACGGCGTCCCCCGCGGTCACGGGCCCGGCGGTGCTCGCGCCGCCCGTGTCCGGGCCCGGGGATAGGCTGCCCCTCATGACGTACAGCGGAGTGGTGAAGGTCGGCGGACCCGCGGATGTGCACGAGCTCACGGATCTGATGATCTCCAAGGTCGCGGTCGGCCCGATGGACAACAACTGCTATCTCCTGCGGTGCCGGGCCACCGGCGAGCAGCTGCTGATCGACGCGGCCAACGACACCGGAACCCTGCTCCGGCTGATCGGCGAGGACTCGATCGCGTCCGTCGTCACCACCCACCGCCACGGCGACCACTGGCAGGCGCTCGCCGACGTCGTCGCCTCGACCGGCGCCCGCACCTACGCGGGGAGGTACGACGCCGAGGGCATTCCCGTCCCGACCGACGTGCCCGTCGAGGACGGTGATGTGATCAGGGTCGGCCGGGTCGAGCTGACCGCGCGCCACCTGGTGGGACACACCCCGGGTTCGATCGCCCTGGTCTACGACGATCCGCACGGCCCTCCGCATGTGTTCACGGGCGACTGCCTCTTCCCCGGCGGGATCGGCAACACCCGCAAGGACCCGGATGCCTTCGCCAGCCTCATCGGCGACGTGGAGTCGAAGCTGTTCGACCGGCTGCCGGACGAGACCTGGGTCTACCCCGGGCACGGCAGGGACACCACACTCGGCGCCGAGCGCCCCCATCTGCCGGAGTGGCACGCCCGCGGCTGGTAGCCACCGGGCCTCCCGGGGCACCTCGCCCCTGCGGGACACGCCCCTTCAGGAGGTGCCCTCCGCCGCCTCCCCCACGGGCACGTCGACCGGAGCCCCGCCAACGCCCGCCCCGGGGCGGGCGGCGAAGCGCTCCCGGACCCCCGGCGGCAGCGGTCCCAGGCCCAGCAGACCGGTGACCAGGTCGGCGGTGAGCCTGTGCCAGACGGGAGCACGGCGGAGCATCGCGTGGTCGCCGCCGGGCATCCGCAGCCCGCAGACACGCGCGCCCGCGTGACGCGCCCGGTCCGCGAGCGCCCAGGAGGCGTCCGGGTCCGTCACACGGTCGGCATCACCGTGGACGAGGACGATCCGCTTGCCGGCGAGATGCTCCACCGGCTCTCCGCCGGGACACCACGGCGCGAGCCCGATCACCGCCTCGACCAGCGGGTGCGCCGCGGCGCGCAGGGCGGCCCGGCCGCCCATCGAGTGCCCCACCAGGACCACCGGGACGGGCCCGGTGAGGAGAGTCAGTTCGTCCAGGGCCCGCAGGGCGTCCGCCGCCGCGTCGGCGCGGTCGCCGTTCCAGCCGCGCCGGCGGTAGCGGACCGAGCCGAGCAGCACCTCCGCGCCGTCGGTGGCGCGGGCGATCGCCCGGCCGAAGGGGCGCATCCGGACACCGGGCAGATTCAGGCGGGGTGGCGGCTCCAGTGCGTCCTCGCGGCCTCCGTGCAGCAGCAGTACGGCCGCCGCAGGACCGCCGGGAACGCGGTCGAGCCGCAGGGCGGCGGGGAGGGGCTCCTCTTCGGGGGTACGAATGGGTCACGTCCTCGTCGGGTCCGGGCCCGCGGGCGCGGGGCGGGCGGGCTGCGGCAGGTGCAGGGTTGTACACGCCGTCGGACGCACGCCGGGTTGCGCCGGGTTCATCGTCACCGGGCCGCACCGCGCCGCGGGCGTGGCCAGGGGGCGCGCACCCCGTGCGGTGATGCGCCCGCCCCGGGGGCGTGGCCGATCACGGTACGCCGGGTCGTCGCGGGTCCGGGGCCGCCCCGCCGGATCACCGTACGCCGGGCCGGAGCCGCCTCACGCCGGGGGCCGCGCCCGTACGGGACCGGCCGCATCGGAGCCGTACCCTTGCCGACCCGCCGCACGCGCACCGCCCCTGCCGCACGCGCAAGGACCCCGCCGTACGCACCCGGGTCCCGCCGTACGCGTACGGACCCCGCCGGATCGGGAGGCCCGAGCCGGGCCCGCCCCTGTCACGGCGGAAGCGTCGCCGTCACCACCAGTCCCCCGCCGTTGCGCGGACTCGCCTCCACCGTGCCGCCATGGGCACGGGCCACCGCCCGCACGATCGACAGCCCCAGGCCCGCTCCCCTCGTGCTGACCAGACGGTCGCTGCCGAGGCGGCGGAACGGTTCGAACAGGGTGGGAATGTCGTACGGCGGCACCACTGGCCCGGTGTTGCTCACTTCGACCTGGGCGCTTCCGTCGGCGCCGGTGCGGCTGATCACATGGATCGAGCCACCGCTGCCGGAGTTGTGGCGGATGCCGTTCTCGACGAGGTTGTGCACCATGCGCTCCAGCAGGAGCGCGTTTCCCGTGGTCGTGGCCTCCTCCGCCTTCTCGTGGACGGCGATGCCCGCGCGCGCTGCCTCCGGCCCCGTCTGCGCGACCACATGGGAGACGACGTCGGCCAGATCCACGGGGAGCCGGTCGGTGATCTCGTTCTCCGAGTCGGCGAGCAGCAGCAGGCCGCTGATCAGCCGCTCGTGCCGGATATTGATCTCCAGAAGGGTCTCGCCCAGCTGTTTGACGTCTTCCGACGCCGCCTTGCGGTGCATCGCGACCTCGACGAGGGCACGGCCGAGGGTGAGCGGGGTCCGCAGTTCGTGGGAGGCGTTGGCGACGAAGCGCCGCTGGCCGTCGAAGGAGCGGTCCAGCCGTTCGACCATGGTGTCGAAGGTGTCGGCGAGGTCCTTGACCTCGTCGTCGGGGCCGCTCAGGGCGATGCGTTCGTGGAGTCCCCGGCCGGCCGCCGGGGCGGCGGCGATACGGCTCGCGGTTTCGGTGACCCGGTGGAGGGGGGCCAGGACCCGGCCGGCGACCAGCCAGCCGAACCCGGCCGCGGCTCCGCCGACGACGAGGAGGACCAGGCCGCCCTGGCCGAGCAGGGTGGTGACCGCGGCGTCGTTGAGCTTCTCCCGCTGCGCCTTCATCCACTTCTCGTCGACGGCCTTGACCTGCTTGCCTTCGACGGCTGTGGGCAGCGGGGGCGGGGACGCGCCGGGGGACGCGTCGGGGGACGGCTTGTTCACGGCAGAGATGATCTTCGGTCCCCCACCGTTGAGCTGCTGGTTGAACAGGACATAGGTGACGCCGAGCATCACCACGCCGGCGACCAGGAAGAGCCCGCCGTAGATCAGGGTGAGCCGGGTGCGCAGTCCGATCCGGGCCGGCAGGATCCGGCCCGGCCCCCGCGGCCGGCGCCCGGCCCGTGTCCGCGCTCCCGGCCCCGGCACGGACACAGAACCGGAGTCCCGCGGCCCGGGCTCCGGCCCGGCGGTGGGCTCCGGCCCGGCGGTGGGCTCCGGCCCGGCGGTGGGCTCCGGCCCGGCGGTGGGCTCCGGCCCGGCGGTGGGCTCCGGCCCCCGCGCCGGCCCGGCACCGGCGGACCCGGCCCCTGAGCGGGACCGGCGCCGGGACCCGGACCGCCCCCGGAACCCGGGGCCGGGCTCCCGCTCGGACCGGTGACCCTGGTCTGCTCGGGGCTCGGCGTCGTTCATGGGATCCGATACCCCACTCCCGTAACGGTTTCGACGACCGGTGGGCCGCCGAGCTTGCGCCGCAGCTTGAGCACGGCGAGCCGGACCGCCCCCGTGAACGGATCCGCGTGCTCGTCCCATGCCTTCTCCAGCAGATGCTCCGTGGAGACCGCCGCGCCGTCCGCGCGCAGCAGTTCGGCGAGGACCGCGAACTCCTTCCGCGACAGCGGCACGAACCGTCCCTCGCGGAACACCTCGCGGCGGGCCGGGTCCAGGGTGATGCCCGCCCGGCGCAGGACGGGGGGCGCCGCGGGGCGGGAGCGCCGGCCGAGCGCCTGGACGCGGGCGGCGAGCTCGGGGAAGGCGAACGGCTTGGTGAGATAGTCGTCCGCCCCCAGGCCCAGCCCGTCGACCCGGTCGGCGATCTCGGCGGCCGCGGTGAGCATCAGCACCCGGGCGACGGCGCCGGACTCGGCCAGTCGACGGCAGACCTCGTCCCCGTGGACGGCCGGCAGGTCCCGGTCGAGCACGATCACGTCGTAGTCGTTGACGTCGATGCGCTCCAGGGCCGACGCGCCGTCGTGGACGATGTCGACGGCGTGTGCCTCCTCGCGCAGCCACTCGGCGATCGCGCCGGCGAGCATCGGCTCGTCCTCCACCACCAGAACCCGCATCCCCGTGACCTTCCTTCTCCCGGTGGGGGCCGCTCCGCATCCGGCGCGGCGCGATCCCGGGGGTCCATGGTGGAGGCTGCCACGTTTCCTCCCTGTTAGCAGCCCGGGCCGCCGGAGTCCGCCGTACGGGCGGTCCGGGACCGGAAACGGAGAGGAAACGGCCGACTGCGTTCCATCACTCCTCGGGCGGCCGGAACTCCTCCGGCCCGCAGCGAAGGAGACGACTCCATGCGATCACGTACCCGCAGGGCGCACGCCGCTCTGGCGGTCCTGCCGCTCGCGCTGACCCTGGCGCTGGCCGGCTGCTCGTCCGGCTCGGACCAGAAGGACGTGGCCTCGGCGGCGACCGGCAAGGCGTCCGGCGCCAAGGAGGCCAAGGACGGGGAAGCCGACGGGCCGGACGGCGACGGAAGGGACAAGGCCCTGCAGTTCGCGAAGTGCATGCGCGACAACGGCGTTCCGATGGAGGACCCGAAGGACGACGGGAGGTTCGTCCTGGAACTGGACAAGAACACGAACAAGGCCGACGTGGACAAGGCCATGAAGGCGTGCCGTCAGTTCCAGCCCGCGGCCAAGGGGAAGGGCAAGATCGACCCGAAGGCCGCCGAGGCGATGCGGAAGCTCGCCCAGTGCATGCGCGAGAACGGCGTCGAGGGCTTCCCCGACCCGGCTGCGGGCGGCGGCATCAAGATGGACCGGAGCGTCGGCGAGGACCCCGACTTCAAGGCGGCGGACGAGAAGTGCAAGTCCATGCGCCCGAAGAAGCCCGAGGGGCAGTGATGGGGGAACCGACCGTGGAGGAGCTGACGGACGGGCGCCCGGCCGGCACGCCCGGGGACACACCCGCCGCGACGCCCGGCGAGGCGGCACCCGACGCCACCCCCGACGCGCCCGGTGACGGCGAACCGGGCCGTGGGCCGAGGACACGCCGCCGCAGAAGGCGCGGCCGGAAGGTCGCCGTCGCCCTCGCCGCACTGGCCGCGGGCGGCGCGGTCACCGTCGCCACGCTGGGCCTCGGCGGGGACCAGGGTTCGTCGGACGGCGGTGCCGCGAGCGATCTGCCGCCGAGCACGGCCAAGGTGACGAAGCAGACCCTGGAGGACGTTCACGATGCCGACGGCCAGCTGGGGTACGGTCCGTCGACGGAACTCTCCGGCCGGCTGACCGGCACGCTGACGGATCTCCCCGAGTCGGGTGACCGTGTCGGCCGGGGCAAGCCGCTGTACGAGGTGGACAACAAGCCGGTGACCCTGATGTACGGCTCCCTGCCCGCGTACCGCGAGCTGAAGGAGGGCGTCGAGGGCCAGGACGTCAAGCAGCTGGAGCGGAATCTCTCCGCGCTCGGCTACAGCGGCTTCACCGTCGACGAGGAGTTCACCGGGACGACGGCGTCCGCGGTGAAGGAGTGGCAGGAGGACCTGGGGCTCGACGAGACCGGGGCCGTGGAGCTGGGACGGGTGGTGTTCGCGTCCGGCGAGGTACGGATCGACGCGCTGGACGCCGATGTGGGCAGCGCGGTCTCCATGGGCGGCAAGGTGCTCTCGTACACCGGGACCGCGAAAGCCGTCACCGTGGAACTCGACGTGGCCGACCAGCAGTTGGCGAAGGAGGGGGCGACGGTCGGCGTCACCCTGCCCGACGACACGGTGGTCAACGGGCGGGTCGACGACGTCTCCACGATCTACCAGGCGGCGTCCGGGCAGGAGGAGGAGGCCTCGACCGTCATCGAGGTGGTGGTGGCCCTGAAGGACGAGAAGGCCCAGAAGGCGGCCGAGTCGTACGCCCTGGCGTCGGTGACGGTGAACTTCACCGCGGAGACCCGCAAGGACGTGCTGACCGTGCCGGTCTCCGCGCTGCTGGCACTCGCCGAGGGCGGCTTCGGCCTGGAGGTCGTCAGCGGCGGCAAGACCTCGTACGTCCCGGTCACCACCGGCCTGTTCGCGGACGGCAGGGTGGAGGTGTCCGGCACGGGCATCACCGAGGGCACGACCGTGGGGATACCCAAGTGATCTCTCTGACGGAAGTGACCAAGGTCTACGCGGGCGAGGTGACCGCGCTCGGCGGCGTGTCGCTGCGGATCGCACGCGGCGAACTCGTGGGAATCGTCGGCCCGTCCGGTTCGGGCAAATCGACGATGCTGCACGTGCTGGGCACGCTGGACCGGCCCACCTCGGGACGTGTGCACATCGACGGGTACGACGTGGGCGCGCTCTCCGACGGCAAACTGTCCGCGCTCAGGGCGAGCCGGATCGGCTTTGTGTTCCAGCAGTTCCATCTGGCGTCCGGCACCCCCGCGCTCGACAACGTGGCGGACGGGCTCCTGTACTCGGGGTTCCGTTCCGCCGAGCGCCGGCGCCGGGCCGCGGCGGCGCTGGAGCGGGTGGGGCTCGGCCATCGTATGGACCACGAACCCCATGAGCTGTCCGGCGGTGAGCGCCAGCGTGTGGCCATCGCCCGTGCGGTGGCGGGCGACCCTCCGCTGCTGCTCGCCGACGAGCCGACCGGAGCGCTGGACTCGGTGTCGGGGGAGGGTGTGATGACACTGCTGCGCGAGCTGCACGCCGCGGGCACCACGGTGGTGGTCATCACCCATGACCGGGAGATCGCCGGATCGCTCCCCCGCCAGGTGCGGATGCGGGACGGCCTGGTGGTCGAGGACGTCGTCACCGCGCCGGTGGGGGTGGGACCGTGACCTCCAGCGCACTGCTGCCGGAGAAGGACAGGACACAGCCGGCCGACGCTCGGGATCTGCGTCCTGCCCGGCTGGGGCCGCGCGATGTGATCAAGGTCGGTGCGGTGGGGCTGCGCACCCGCCCCATGCGCGCCTTTCTGTCGGCGCTGGGCATCGCGATCGGTATCGCCGCGATGGTCGCGGTCGTGGGCATCTCGTCCTCGTCCCGCGCCGAGCTGGACCGTACGCTCGCCGCGCTGGGCACCAATCTGCTGACCGTCGCCCCCGGCTCGACCATGACCGGCGAGGACGCCCAGCTGCCGATGGAGGCCGAGGCCATGGTCAGCCGGATCGGCCCGGTGGAATCCGTGTCGGCGGTCGGTGAGATCGCCGACGCCAAGATCTACCGCAACAGCAAGATCCCCCCGGCGGAGACGGGCGGTCTCGTCGCCCTGGCCGCGCGCACAGACCTGCGGGAGGCGGTCGCCGCGGAGCTGCGCAGCGGCACCTGGCTGAACGCCGCGACGAGCAAGTACCCGGCGGCGGTCCTCGGCGCGACGGCGGCCGAGCGTCTGGGCATCGGCCGGATCGGCCCCGACACCCAGATCCTCATCGACGGCAGGTGGTTCACCGTCGTGGGCGTCCTGGAGAAGGCCCCGCTGGCCCCGGAACTGGACACAGCCGCCCTGGTGGGCTGGCCGGTGGCCCAGACGGAGCTGGGCTTCGACGGGCATCCGACGACCGTCTACACCCGGTCCGAGGAGTCCGCCGTACCGGCCGTACGGGATGTGCTGGGGCCCACGGCGAGTCCCCAGGCGCCCAACGAGGCCGAGGTGTCCCGTCCCTCGGACGCGCTGGCGGCGCAGCAGGCGGCGGGTGAGGCGTTCACCGGTCTGCTGCTGGGCCTGGGTGCGGTGGCCCTGCTCGTCGGCGGTGTCGGGGTGGCCAACACCATGGTCATCTCGGTGCTGGAGCGACGGGCCGAGATCGGGCTGCGCCGTTCCCTGGGGGCCACCCGGGGGCAGGTCCGTACGCAGTTCCTGGCGGAGTCCCTGCTGCTGTCCGCGCTCGGCGGGCTGGGCGGGGCGGCGCTGGGGTCCGGTGTGACGGTCGGCTATGCCGTCTACCAGGGCTGGCCCTCCGTGGTGCCGCCGTGGGCGGTGTTCGGCGGTGTCGGCGCGACGCTGGCCATCGGCGCGCTGGCCGGTCTCTACCCGGCCGTACGCGCCTCCCGCCTCTCTCCCACCGAGGCGCTGGCCACGCCGTAGCGCCCGGGCCGGACGGGGCCCGGACAACCGGGAACGGTGGGTGCGACGGCCGAGCCGCCACACCCACCGTTCTGTGCCGTACGGGCCTCTCCCGGTCGGGCCGGGGTCCGGGGCCTCCGGCCCACCCGAGCTTCGGAGGTCGTGTCCGAAGCGGTCCCGGCGGGCGGGACCCGGGGGTCCGGCCCGCCGGACCCCCGAAGTCGCCGGAGCCCCGGCGGGCCGGCCCTTCCTGCGCGGTGGGGCCGGTCCGCGGCCGGGGCTCAGGCCCCGATGCTGTCCTTGTCGCCGTCCTTGGACTTCGAGGACGACGCGGACTCCGTCACCTCGCCCTTGGCCGCGGCCTCGGCGGCCTCCCGCTCCGACTGCTTCTTGGAGGCGATGAGGCTGGTGATGGTGGTGATGATCAGCACACCGCAGATGACCGCCAGCGAGAACGGGATGGAGATCTCGGGGACGTGCACCCCGCTCTCGTGCAGTGCGTGCAGCACCAGCTTGACGCCGATGAAGCCGAGGATCACGGACAGGCCGTAGCTGAGGTGGACCAGCTTCCTCAGCAGTCCGCCGATGAGGAAGTACAGCTGGCGCAGACCCATCAGCGCGAACGCGTTGGCCGTGAAGACGATGTACGGGTCCTGGGTCAGTCCGAAGATCGCGGGGATGGAGTCCAGCGCGAACAGGATGTCCGTGGTGCCGATGGCGAGCATGACGACCATCAGCGGCGTCAGGACGCGCTTGCCGTTGTTCTGGATGAAGAGCTTGGTGCCGTGGTACCTGTCCGCGACGCCGAACCGCTTCTCGATGGACTTCAGGAGGCGGTTCTCCTCGAACTCGTCCTCCTCGTCGTCGGAGCGCGCCTCCTGGATGAGCTTCCAGGCGGTGTAGATCAGGAACGCGCCGAAGATGTAGAAGACCCACGAGAAGCTGGCGATGATCGCGGCGCCGGCGGCGATGAAGATGGCCCGCAGGACCAGCGCGATCAGCACACCGACCAGCAGCACCCGCTGCTGGAGGTGGGAGGGCACCGAGAACTTCGCCATGATCAGGACGAAGACGAAAAGATTGTCGACACTGAGCGACTTCTCGGTGATGAAGCCGGCGAAGAACTCTCCGGAGGACTGGCTACTGCCGAAGATCAGCAGACCGATACCGAAGAGCACGGCCAGGGCGATCCAGACGATCGTCCAGATTCCGGCTTCCTTGATCGACACGTCATGGGGCTTGCGCCCGATGAAGAAGTCGACGGCGATCAGGGTGCCCAGACCGAGAATGGTCAGCACCCAAAGAGTCAATGAAACGTCCACTGCGCCTCCGGCGTCGTACGGCTACTTGATCAGCGTCGTCGCTGCCGGAGGTCTCCTCCACCCGGTGACACCTGCCACCTCGGGCCGACGCCCCGGGACCTGTCGGTCCGTATTGACGGGCACGCCGCAGCCGGGAGTACTCCCCTCCGCTCAAAGGAGCGTACAGGACAGCCCAAGGAAGGGTAAAGCGATTGGTAAAGAGATATTCAAATACGCAGGTCAGCGACCCCAGGATCGCCGTGCGGCGGTCACCTGGTCCAGCACTTGGCGCAGAATCGCGCTGCCCGGCGGCACCGCAGGCGGCTGATACGTCCAGGAGTGCCGGACCCAGGGGTCGGCCAGATGGTCGTCCGGCACGGGCGTGATGCGCAGCAGCGAGCGCCACAGCGGGTCGAGCACGGGCCCGTACGCGCTCGCGTCCTCGCGGTCGGCGACCATCATCAGATGCACCCCGACCGAGGGGCCCTCGTCGGCGAGATAGCGCAGCTGGGTGACGGCGCGGTCGTCGAAGCCGTGCGGGAAGTCGTTGACGATGAGCAGCTGCTCGGAGGTGTCCAGATCGGGCGGCAGGGCGTCCGCCGCGCCGCCGCGCACCGCCATGGTCACCAGATCCACCCGCTGGGTCAGCCTGGCGAGGGTCTCGGTGACTCCCTGCGCGCCGGTGGCGGGCGGCGCGGCGAGGACTCCGGACTGGACCAGTGGAGCGAACGAGGTGGCTCCGGTGCCCGCCGGGTCGATCACATGGACCGTGAAGTCGCCGGGCGGGTGGACGGCGAGCAGCCGGGCCGCGTGGGTGACCGCGCAGTCCACGGCGAGCTTCCTCAGCTGGGCCTCGTCCAGCATGATCGCGGCCTCGGAACCGGCGCGTCCGCTGTCCACCCACAGACCGCGCTCCAGCGGCAGCCTGATCAGGAACGGAATGCGCAGCTCCGGGGTCTCGGGCAGCTGGAGGTCGCCCAGGCGCAGCGCCATCGGGTTCTCCATGGGCACGCGGTACGCGTGCCAGACGGGGTTGTCCCAGCGGGCGAAGGCGGGCGGCAGCGCGGGCTCGACGACATCGGACTCGGCGGCGAGCTGCGCGAGGTCGCGGTCGAGCGCCTGGCGGGCCTGGACGGTCAGCTGCTCGCACTTGGCACGGGCCGCCGCGCGGGCCGCGTCACCGGCTCCTCCGATCCGGCTGCGCGGGTCGGACAGGGCCTGGTCCAGCTCCTGGTCCATCCGGGACTCGGCGAACTCGACGGCGCTGCGGTAGGCGGCGACGGTACGGGCCAGGTCCTCGAACATGCCCCAGATCTGGTTGTAGAGCCGCTCCTCCATGGACCAGCCGGTGGCGTCGCCCGCGACGGGCCGCGACGGCCTGCCGGGCTCGGCGGCGGGCGTGGCCGGGGGCGGCGGGGGCGGGGCGGAGCGGCGGCGGGGGTGCGCGTAGTCGATGGGGCCGCCGGGCACGGTCGGGGCATCGGCCGTGGCGTCCTGCTGGCCGTCTGCGGGGCCCGGCTGGGGGCCGCCCGGCCCGGTGAGCCCGTCCGCGACGGTGGCGTCCGGTGCGGGTGTGTGGTTCGGCCGGGAGCCGGAGGTGCGGCCGTAGGCGCCGTCGGCGGCGCTTCCCGTACGCAGGTGCGCGGGCTCCGCCCGGGGCGGGCGCGGGGTGACGGCCCCCTGGATCTCGGCGGCCCGCTCCCGGGCCCGGTCGACGCGCTGGTCGGTGAGCAGCTGGGCGAGCCCGCCCGCGTACCCCTGTCCGACCGCGCGCACCTTCCAGGCGCCCTGGCGGCGGTACAGCTCGAAGGCGACGAGCGCGGTCTCGGCGTCCAGGCCGGTGATGGTGAAGCTGGCCACCTCGACGCCGTCCCGGCTGATGACGGCCAGGAACGGCGCGGCCGTGGCTCCGAAGTGCGCCGGGCCCCCGGTGCCCTCGGGGAGCGCGAGCAGCAGGCTGACCTGGTGCACGGCGGCGGGCACGGCGTCCAGGTCGACGCTGAAGCGGGGTGCCTCGGTGACGCCCGGGGGGACCTCCACGCCGGGCAGCGCCGGCGCGCCGGGATGGGCGAGCCATTCGTCCCGTACGGCCCCCTGCTCGTCGGAGCAGGTGGCGCAGGCCACCATCGGATGGCCGGCGGACACCCGGACCTCCAGGCGGGTGTCGGGCAGCGGATGGTTCTGCCCACGGACCAGCTCGGCCGTCATCGCCTTGTCCCCTCGATGCTGTAGTCGGTGCTGTCGTCGGGCGGGCGCGGGTGGTCGTGTGCGCGGTGCCCGATGGTGGTAAGCGGTGCAGCTCCCGGTGGCCTGCCCGCCTCCGGGAGCTGCGTGTACGTCCGTACGGTGTCCTGCGGTCCCGCCTGCGGGTGCCTACAGGTGGGGCAGGATCGCCGGCATCAGGTCCTGGAAGGTGCGGCCGTTGGCGGGGTTGCCGAGGGCGGTCATCGTCCAGCCGCCCCCGACGCGGTGCACCTTCGCCATGATCTGCGCGGTGTAGTTGCCGCCGCCGTCGAGGGTGTAGCGGGCCAGCTCCTGGCCGTTGGTCTCGTCGACGATGCGGCAGAAGGCGTTCTGCACCTCCTGGAACGTCTGGCCGGTGAAGGAGTTCACCGTGAAGACGATCTGGTCGATGTGGACCGGTACCCGCGCGAGGTCGACGAGGATGGCCTCGTCGTCCCCGCCCGAGCCGGCGCCGCCGACCATGTTGTCCCCGGTGTGCCTCACGGAGCCGTCGTCGCTGACGAGGTGGCGGAAGAAGACGACGTCCACCGGCTGCTTGTCGGCGAACAGCACCGCGGACGCGTCGAGGTCGATCTCCTTGGTGCGCGAGCCGAACAGACCGCGGCGGGCAGCCGCCTGCCAGCCGAGCCCCATCCTCACTGCGGTGAGAGTGCCCCCGTCGCTCTTCTGCAGGCTGATGGCCTGACCCTTGGTCATATTGACCGTCACGCGCTGTCCCCTTCTCGGTTGAGTGCCCCGCCCATATGAGCGGCTCATCAGCACCCTACGCAGTCGCGTCAACGGTGCGGCACAATTGGCCGGTTTTTGTGTCGGTCTTGCAACACACCAGGTGCCCGGGCCCCGGCACCCCCGATTCGGGCCCCGGAAACACACCGGTGCGCGTGATTCAGGAGAGGCCCGCCTCCTTCATCTGGCGCAGCTCCTTCTTCAGTTCGCCGACCTCGTCACGCAACCGCGCGGCCACCTCGAACTGGAGGTCGGCGGCCGCGGCCCGCATCCGCTCGGTCATCTCCTCGATGATCCCGGCCAGTTCGGCCGCGGGGCGGTCGGTGAGCAGCTCGCCCCGGGTGCCGGACCCGCCCGCCCGGGCGGCCGTCGCCGGGACCGGGGCCTTGGCTCCCCGGCCCGGCTTCTCGCCCTTGGGCCTGCGGTAGTCGGTACCGAGCAGTTCCTCGGTGTCGATCTCCTCGCGCGCGATGGTGGCGACGATGTCGTTGATCTTCTTGCGCAGCGGCTGGGGGTCGATGCCCTTCTCGGTGTTGTACGCGATCTGCTTCTCGCGGCGGCGGTTGGTCTCCTCGATGGCCTTCTCCATGGCCGGGGTGATCTTGTCCGCGTACATATGGACCTGGCCGGAGACGTTGCGCGCCGCGCGGCCGATCGTCTGGATCAGCGAGGTGCCGGAGCGCAGGAAGCCCTCCTTGTCGGCGTCGAGGATCGCCACCAGGGAGACCTCGGGCAGGTCGAGGCCCTCCCTCAGGAGGTTGATGCCGACCAGGACGTCGTACTCGCCGGAGCGCAGCTCGCGCAGCAGCTCGACCCGGCGCAGGGTGTCGACGTCGCTGTGCAGATAGCGGACCTGGATGCCCAGTTCGAGGAAGTAGTCGGTGAGGTCCTCGGCCATCTTCTTGGTGAGGGTGGTGACCAGGACGCGCTCGTCCCTCTCGGTCCGCAGCCGGATCTCGTGCACCAGGTCGTCGATCTGGCCCTCGGTGGGCTTGACGACGACCTCGGGGTCGACCAGGCCGGTGGGGCGGATGATCTGCTCCACGAAACCGTCGCCGCGGGAGAGTTCGTACGCCCCGGGGGTGGCCGAGAGATAGACCGTCTGCCCGATCCGCTCGGTGAACTCCTCCCACTTCAGCGGCCGGTTGTCGAGTGCGGACGGCAGCCGGAACCCGTGCTCGACCAGGGTCCGCTTGCGGGAGGCGTCGCCCTCGTACATCGCGCCGATCTGGGGGACGGTGACATGGGACTCGTCGATGACCAGCAGGAAGTCCTCGGGGAAGTAGTCGAGGAGGGTGTTGGGGGGCGAGCCGGGGTCGCGGCCGTCGAAGTGCATCGAGTAGTTCTCGATGCCGGAGCAGGAGCCGATCTGGCGCATCATCTCAATGTCGTACGTGGTGCGCATGCGCAGCCGCTGGGACTCCAGGAGCTTGCCCTGCTTGTCCAGTTCGGCGAGCCGCTGGTCCAGCTCCTTCTCGATGTCGTCGACGGCCCGCTCCAGGCGCTCGGGGCCGGCGACGTAGTGGCTGGCGGGGAAGACGTAGAGCGACCGGTCCTCGCTGAGGATCTCCCCGGTGATCGGGTGGAGGGTGGACAGGGCCTCGATCTCGTCCCCGAACATCTCGATGCGGACGGCCAGCTCCTCGTAGACGGGGAAGATCTCGATGGTGTCGCCGCGGACCCGGAAGGTGCCCCGGGCGAACGCCGTGTCGTTGCGTGTGTACTGAATGTCGACGAAGCGGCGCAGCAACTGGTCGCGGTCGATCTCGTCACCGACCCGGAGAGGGACCATCCGGTCGACGTACTCCTGTGGGGTGCCGAGGCCGTAGATACAGGAGACGGAGGCGACCACGATCACATCGCGCCTGGTCAGCAGGGAATTCGTGGCCGAGTGGCGCAGCCGCTCCACCTCCTCGTTGATCGAGGAGTCCTTCTCGATGTACGTGTCCGACTGGGGGACGTACGCCTCGGGCTGGTAGTAGTCGTAGTACGAGACGAAATACTCGACCGCGTTGTTGGGCAGGAGCTCGCGGAACTCGTTCGCCAGCTGGGCGGCCAGGGTCTTGTTCGGCGCCATCACCAGGGTGGGGCGCTGAAGCTTCTCGATCATCCAGGCGGTGGTCGCCGACTTGCCGGTGCCGGTGGCGCCGAGCAGGACGACGTCCCTCTCGCCCGCGAGAATACGGCGCTCCAGATCGGCGATGGCCGTGGGCTGGTCGCCGCTGGGCTGGAAGTGACTGACGACCTCGAAGGGCGCCACCGTACGTTCGATCTTGGAAACGGGCCGCATGGATCCACCGTACGACCCCCCACTGACAACCGGGTGCCGAAGCCGTGCGCGGGCCCCGGGGCGAACGGCCCTGCCCCGGGACCATGCCTGGTCAGGCGGTCGATGCCGCCCTTCCGGGCGGTCACCAGCCGTCGGCGCGCGGAGCCTCCCGGTGCATCGTGGGATCGGTGGCCCAGCCGGCGGGACGGGTCCCGAGCGTCATTCCGGCGCCCGCGGCGGGGATCCCGGGGGCCTGCGCCCCCTTCTTGCCGGGCTTGTTCCACTCGGGGTCCCCCATCACCAGCATGGGGTCGAACATCACGACGACTCCCGCGAGCAGCAGGAAGATCACGGGTCCGAGCAGCATGGGCAGCAGCAGCGTGGTCGCCGACTCCCCGACACCGGCGGACGTGGGCACTCCGTGGAGATGGACGCTGACCGCGGCCATTCCCGTGTAGTGCATGCCGGTCACCGCGACGCCCATCACCAGGCTGGCGCCGAGGCTGGCCAGGAAGCCGTGGATCGAGACGGCCGCCCAGAGGGCCGCGGTGGCCGCGACGACGGCGACCACGACGGACAGGACGACGGTGAAGGTGTCGTACTTGATGCTGCCCTGGAGCCGCATTCCGGCCATTCCGAGGTAGTGCATGGAGGCCACACCGAGTCCGGTGACCGTTCCCCCGGTGATGAGTGCCATCGGGGTGGCGCCGCGGTATCCGACGATGAAGATCCCGATGCCGACCATCACGATGGCCACGGCGAGGCTGGCGAAGGTGATGGGGCGGTCGTAGGTGATCGGGACCTCGTCGACCGTGAAGCCCATCATGGCGATGAAGTGCATCGTCCAGATGCCGGAGCCGATCGAGGTGGCGCCGAGGGCCAGCCAGCCCGCTTTGAACGATTCCGTGTTCCGTACCGACCTGGTCGTGCAGCGGAGCCCGAGCGCCGCGCCGAGACAGGCCATCACATAGGCGGCTACGGGTGTGACGAGTCCGTAGGAGAAGCCGTCCATGGTTCCCTGCATGAGTTGGTCCTTGCCCTTGAATCCCGCAGTCCTGGTCTTGGTCGCGCGATCCCCCGATGGAACGTGTGTTCAGGGGGTGAGGGTATGACCCCGAAGGGGTTTGGCAAACACGTGGGGGGAGATTTATCTCCACAGAAACCATCACGTGACGCGTTCTGTGTGCATTCGTTCACATTTTTGCCACGCGTTGCCTGCTCCTCATTGGCTGACAACTGCCACTCTCGGCACATCCGCAACCCGGCCTCCAGAGGAGTCAAGGTGTACGCACGTCCTGTCGCAGCAACCGCCGCCGTCCTGGGTCTCGGCGCGGCACTGTTCTCGGGACCGGTGGCCCAGGCCGACGAAAGGGGCCGTACCGCGCCCGCGTCGGCCGGCCGGTACGGCGATCCGCTGATCATCGCGCACCGGGGTGCGTCCTGCGCCGCGCCCGAGAACACCCTCGCCGCCGTCGACCTCGCCGACCGCATGGGCTTCGCCTGGGTCGAGAACGACGTCCAGCGCACCAGGGACGGCGAACTGGTCGTCATCCACGACGACACGCTCGCGCGCACCACGGATGTGGAGGAACGGTTCCCCGGACGCGCTCCGTGGAACGTGCGGGACTTCACCGCCGCCGAGATCGCCACGCTGGACGCGGGCAGTTGGTTCGGCCCGACGTGGGCGGGCGCGCGGATCCCGACGCTTGAGCAGTATCTGAACCGGGTCGACCGCAACGGCCAGAAGCTGCTGCTGGAGATCAAGCGGCCCGAGCTGTACCCGGGCATCGAGAAGGACACCCTGCGCGTCCTGCGCGAGGAGGGCTGGCTGGACCGCAAACACGTCCGGCACAAGCTCGTCGTCCAGAGCTTCGGCGCGGACAGCGTCAAGGCCGTGCACCGGCAGCGGCCGGATGTGATCACCGGCTTCCTCGGCACCCCCACGGTCGCCGATCTGCCCTCGTACGCGGCCTTCACCGACCAGATCAACCCGGCCGCCTCCACCATCACGGCCGATTACGTGGCCTCGGTTCAGCGGCTCAAGGGCGCCCACGGCAAGCGGCTCCAGGTCCACACCTGGACCGTGAACGACGCCGCGGGCGCGGCCCGGGTGGCCGGATTCGGGGTGGACGGGATCATCACCAACAACCCGGACGTGGTGCGCGACACGGTGGGCTGAGCCGGGCCGCGGGAGCGCTCGCGCGGGCGATGTCGGTGCCCGGTCGTACGGTGGTTCGCATGAAGAGCTTCGAGTGGACCGTCGTGGGCACCGGCATCGGCCCGCTGCTCCTGGCCGCAACCGGCAGGGGCCTGGTCGCTGTGGTCTTCCACGCCGACGCGCGCGTCCGGGACACGGCGCTGCGTCAACTGGCTGCACGTCTCGCCGCCGAGCCCGTGGAGGACGCGACGGGCCGGCTCGCCGAGCCGATACGCCAGCTGGAGGCGTATTTCGCGGGCGATCTGCGGGAGTTCTCGTTGCCGCTCGACTGGTCGCTGTCCGGCGGGTTCAACCGCGAGGTGCTGCGGGAGCTGGCGGCCGCGGTCCCCTTCGGCACGGTCGTCGGGTACGGCGACCTGGCCGCCCGTGTCGGACAGCCGGGCGCCGCCCAGGCCGTGGGGGCGGCCATGGGGTCCAATCCACTGCCGGTGGTCGTGCCGTGCCACCGGGTGGTGGAGACGGACGGCGGGCTGGGCGGCTTCGGCGGCGGCCTGGAGACCAAGCGGAGGCTGCTCGCACTGGAAGGGGTCCTTCCGGAACCGCTGTTCTGAGGGTCCGCGAGGTCCTTCGTCCGGCCCCGGCTCGTCGTACGGCGTCTTGTGCCGTACGACGAGCCGGGGTGCCGGCGGCCGCGGTGGAGGCGCCACCCGGCGCGGCGCCACCCGGACCGGCCCGGGACACGAGGGAAATCCGAGGTGGGAGCCAAGACGGCGGTTTCGTACAGACTTGAACGAGCTGGCACACTGCGCACGTGAGCACGAACCCTGACGCACCTGACATATCCGATGCCGGAGCCGTGGATCCCGGGAGTGTCACGGCACTCCCGGGATCCACGGCTCCGGGCCCCTCGGTGACGGGCAGGGAGTCCGTGGCGGACCCCGCGCGGTCCGCCACAGGCCCCCTCGGCACGGCTCCGCCGGAAGGAACGGTCTCCGAGGACGAACTGCCCGCGCTGCGCCGCCGGGTCACCTCGGTCCTGGTCGCCAGCCAGATCCTCGGCGGCCTCGGGATCGCCACCGGGGTCGCCCTCGCCGCCGTGCTGGCACAGCAGGTGACCGGGTCCGACGCGCTGTCCGGGCTGGCGTCCACCGCGTCCGTCGCCGGGACCGCGCTGCTGTCGATGCCGCTGGCCGCCCTGATGACCGCCCGGGGACGGCGCCCGGGACTGGTGCTCGCGTATGTGATCGGGGCCCTGGGCGCGGGCGTGGTCGTCCTCGGCGCCGTCGTCGAGAACTTCCCGCTCCTCCTGGTGGGACTGGCCGCGTTCGGCGCCGCCTCGCTGGCCAACCTCCAGGCCAGGTTCGCCGCCGCCGATCTCGCGCTGCCCGAGCGGCGCGGGCAGGCGATCTCCACCGTGGTGTGGGCGACCACGATCGGGGCGGTCCTCGGCCCCAACATCGCCGCCCCGGCGGGCCGCAGCGTCGCCTGGCTGGGTGTCCCCTCGGCGGCCGGACCCTTCGTCTGGGCCGCGGGGGTGTTCCTGCTGGCCGCCGCAGTGCTGCAGGTGCTGCTGCGCCCCGATCCGCTGCTGACGTCCCGCGCGCTGTCCCCGGCCGACGGCTCGCCGAGCGAACGCTCCCTGCGTGCCGCCGTCCGTGCCGTACGGGAGTCGCCGATGGCCGTGCTCGCCCTGGTCACCATCACCGTGGCACATACGGTGATGGTGTCGATCATGTCGATGACCCCGGTCGCCCTGAGCCATCACGGCGCGGGCATCGAGCTGATCGGCCTCGTCATCAGCGGCCATATCGCGGGCATGTACGCGTTCTCCCCGGTGATGGGCCGACTGGCGGACCGGGTCGGCCGGCTGGCCGTGATCGGGCTCGCCGTCGGACTGCTCGCCGTGGCCGCGCTGCTGGCCGGTACGGCGGGTCCGAGCCACGCCCAGAACGCGGCCGGACTGTTCCTTCTGGGGCTCGGCTGGTCGGCGGGGGTGGTCGCCGGTTCGGCGCTGCTCACCGACTCCGTGCCGCAGCCCGCCCGCGCGCCCGTCCAGGGGCTGTCCGACCTGGTCATGAACGCCTCCGCGGGCGTGGGCGGCGCGCTCGCGGGACTTGTCGTCGCCCAGGCGGGCTACGGATGGCTGAATGTCATCGGCGCGGGTCTGCTGCTGCCGCTGGCCGTCCTGACCGTACGCAGGTCGCTCGACTGAGGGTTTGGGCCGCCGTTCCCTGTGCCAGGGATGGGACATGCTGCTCACCGACGTGTCAGAGGAAGTACAGGAAGCGCTCGCCGCGCACCGGCCCGTGGTGGCCCTGGAGTCGACGATCATCGCGCACGGTCTGCCGCGCCCCCGCAATCTCGCCGTGGCCGCCGAACTGGAAGGGCTCGTACGGTCCGGGGGAGCTGTTCCCGCCACGATCGCCGTGCTCGACGGACGGGTGCACATCGGCCTGGACAAGGGCCAGTTGGAGCGGGTCGCGCGGGACGACGACGTACGCAAACTGGGTCACCGGGATCTCGCGCCGGCCCTCGCCACCGGGGCGAGCGGGGCGACGACCGTCTCGGCGACGGCGTTCCTGGCGTCGCGGGCCGGGATCCGGGTCTTCGCGACCGGCGGGCTCGGCGGGGTGCACCGCGAGTGGACCCATTCGCAGGACGAGTCGGCGGACCTGCGGGTGCTGGCGGGGACCGGGATCACCGTGGTCTGTGCGGGGGTGAAGTCCGTACTGGACGTGCCCGCGACGCTGCAGCGGCTGGAGACGCTGGGCGTGGCGATCGTCGGCTTCCGGACGGATCGTTTCCCCGGTTTTTATCTGACGTCCTCCGGGGCGCCGGTCGACTGGACCGTCGACTCCCCCGAGCAGGTGGCGGAGGTGATCCACGCCCGGGAGGCTCTCGGCGGCCCCGAGTCGGCGCTGATCGTCGCCAACCCGGTCGCCGAGTCGGAGCAGCTGGACCCGGCCCTGCACGACCGCGTCCTCGGCGAAGCCCTCGACGAGTGCGCGGAACGCGGCATCACGGGCCAGTCCGTGACACCGTTCCTGCTGGACTTCCTCGCGCGCCGCACCAACGGCGCGTCGCTGGAGGCCAATGTGTCGGCGATCCGGGGCAACGTCCGCCTCGCAGCCCTGGTGGCGGCGGCCCTGTGAACGGCACCACCCCCGCCGCCCGCGTCCCGGCGGGCGAGGGTGCGGCAGGCGACGGGTCGGGTCCCGCCGCCCCGGCGGACAAAGGCTCCGGGAGCGGGAGCCCCGGACCCGACGGTCGACCCTGCGAAGGACACCGGGGTGGGTGCTCCCGGCACACCGGGCAGGGGGACGCGCAGCGGCAGGGCGTTCCCCGGCCTGCCGCCCACGACCGCGGGGAAACGCCGACCGGACCGGCCGCCCACCCGGACCGTGCCCATCCGGACCGTGGCCACGCGTTCCGTGCCCGTCCGGGCCGGGGCGCGCAGGACCACGGCGGCACAGATCCCCAAGGCACGGCGGACGCGTTGCCCGGCGCCCCGGAACACGGGAGCCACCCCGACGGGCAGCCCGTCGCTCCGGCCGGGCACGGGCTCGCGGAGCCCCGGCTCCCGGTCACCGGCGCCCTGGGCCACTCCGCCGCGCCCGATGGCGCCCCCGCCCTCCTTGTCATCGGCGAGGTGGTGACCGATGTCGTCGCCCGCCACTCCACGGCCCTGGCGCACGGCACGGACACGGCGGCCCGTATCCGTATCCTCCCCGGCGGCGCGGGGGCCAATGTCGCCTGCTGGGCGGCGCGCCGGGGGCGCCGGAGCGTACGGCTCCTGGGGCGGGTCGGCCGCGACCAGGCCGACTGGCACACGGAGCACCTGCGGGCAGCCGGGGTCCACTCGCTGCTGGTGGCCGATGACACCGTGCCCACAGCGACGGTCATCGCCCTCGTCGACGCGACCGCCGAGCGGACCTTTCTCACCGACAGCGGCGCGGCGCTGCGGATCTCGCCCGCCGACTGGTCGCCGTCCCTGCTGGACGGCGTCGGTCACCTCCATCTCTCCGGGTATCTGCTCTTCGCGGACATCAGCCGCCGGCTCGCGGGGCTCGCCCGTACATCGGCCCGCGCACACGGGACGCCGGTGAGCGTCGACCCCGCGTCCACCGGCTTCATCCGGGCCCTGGGCGTGGACCGGATGCTGTCGTTACTCGACGGCGTGGACGTCCTCGTCCCGAATGCCGACGAGGCCCGTCTCCTCACCGGCCTGACCGACCCGGCCAAGGCCGCCGCCGCACTCAGCCGGCGCGTCCCGCTGACCGTCGTCACGCTGGGGCGCGAGGGAGCCCTGGTGGCGGAGTCCGGCGCGGTCACGGCCCGCGTCCGGGCCCCCTCCGTACGAGCCGTCGACACCACGGGCGCGGGTGACGCGTTCACCGGAGCGTTTCTGGCCGCCCGTCTGTCGGGTGCCGACCCGGCGACGGCGGCGGAGGAGGGCTGCCGCGCGGGCTCGGAGGCGGTGAGGCTCATCGGCGGCCGGCCGACTCCCCCGACCGTCCCCCGCTCCGGGCGTTCACCTCAGCCCATGCCGCCCCACGCCGGGTGACGCGGGTCATCGGCTCGTACCAGCACATCGGCGGCCTCCGCGGGCCCCACCTCCTCCTCGTACCTCTGGAACGCGGGCAGCGTCCAGTGCTCGCTGTGGTCCATACGCCGGCGCAGGGCCGCGGGCGACAGCCCCAGATGCACGGTCAGATCGAACGGGAACCAGTGCCCGAGGAGGAACGGACCGTGCAGCAGCAGCACTCCGCCGTGCGGCAGTTCGGTCCGCGGGCTCCGGGTCGCCCGGTCGGTCACGGGATCCCGGAGATCGGGCAGCACCATCCCGCTGCCGCCCGTCTCCAGGGGGCCGAACACCTCGCGCCGCAGGGCGCCGGTGTCGAACCAGTCGCTGTAGTACGCGTCGGGGTCGTACCGCCCGTGCTCGTACCGCAGTGACGCGGGGCGCAGAAATCCGCCGGTGCCGACGACGATGCCACCGCGCCCGCGCAGCCGCAGTGCTTCCTCGACCCGTCCGGCGAACTCCCCGCCTCGCGCGGCGGGGGCCCCGTCCACCCCGATGCGCACCCAGGAGCCGCCGTCCTCGGCCTCGGTCTCCAGGACCTTGTCGGCGATGGCTTCGGTCAGCCGCTCCCAGGTGATCGCTTCGAGTCTCACCAGTCCATCATCGTGCAGGGCGGGGCGTCGAGCGTTTGGCGACTAGTCGCCAGCACAGGGCGGGGCGTCCGCGTCGACCGACAGGGGGCCGTCCTTGGGCAGCAGATAGGTCAGATACAGCACCACCGGCTCACTGCCGAGATTCCGCCCGATGTGCCGGTTCCGTGCTCCGGACGGCTCGATGAAGGCACCCCCGGCAGGGGTCACCTCGACCGTGCAGTCCTCAAGCGTCCGTGTCAGCGTTCCCGACGTCACGACGGCGAGAAGCTGCCCCGGGTGGTAGTGCCAGCCGGTGGAGCCGCCGGGTGCGAGAGTGATCGTCCGCACGATCACATCGGTTGCGCCCTCCGCCCCCAGATGCAGCGATTCCTGCGAGACGCCCCGCGCGAGGACCGTGCCGGAGACACCGCCACCCGGCGAGACGTCCGCCGCGGGCACGCTCGCCGGCGCCGCCGGACAGTCTGCGGGGATCCTCGCCCCGCGTCCCCGTCCCGTACACCCCGCGCGCCCCGCACACCCCGTGCGCCTCGTGTGCCGCGGCCTGTCCGTGAGTTCCATGGAACCCTCCAACTCCGTGACGCGGCATCGGCGTTCTGTCGCCGACTCCCGTCCGCGCCCTTTCGCCGAACCGTCCTACGGTAGCAAGGCGAACGCCGGTACCGGAAAGGGAAATGCAGGTGAAATACGGGAGCGGGCCCGGAGGCTTAGCCAGCCTCCGAGCCCTGTGAATGCCGCCCATGGGGCACGCCGGCGCACTTGAGGACCCGAGTCAGTCATCATGTCGTCGCGTCCTGCCTTTGGACCACCGCACATCGAGCTGTGCGGGCCGGAGTTGAACCGGCATTTCGACGCCCGGGGCTCGGGCCCGGTCGATCCGGCGATCGGCGGCGAATGCTGAATCTGGAGCAATAGTCTGAGTCTGACGGCGGTCTGCCTCTGCCCGGCTTGGGCTACCGCGGCCCGAATTCGTGGTGCCGCGGGGAGGATTCGAACCTCCACTGGAACCGCCTGATCACGACAAGCCTCAGTTTCAGCTTGCGCTCCTCGCGCACCCCGCCCGCATCGCGGGCGGGGGGTTCGTGAGGCTACCCGCTATCCGAACAGGTAGCCGAACACCGCGTCACCCACTCTCTGGTCGGTGACCTCCCCGCCATTGGCCTCCTCGCGCGCGAACTTGACGGCCTGCTGGAGCTTCTCGACCCGGTCCAGCAGTTCGTTCACCCGCCGGGCCGGAAGCGCACCCGAGAACTTCACCGTGGTCCAGTAGCCGACCGGGATGTCCTCGTAGTAGACCTCGACCTGCGCGGGGTGCTTGTCGGTCGCCTCGGCCTTCACATGGTTACGGGGGACCTTCTTGGTGCGCAGCGTCCGCACGGCGTCCGTCTTCCACGCGTCGGTCGACGGGTCCTGCGTCCACGACTCGGAGGCATCGAGCACCGGCAGCTTGCGCACGAAGGTGTTGATGTCCGTCAGCTGCTTCTCCAGGAAGAGGAGGTACGCCACCGGTACTTCCCGTACCAGCACCTGTCCGTCCACGGTGACATCGGCACGGGCGGAGCAGTTGGCCCAGTCCTTGGTGGCGGTCACATCGAAGAGGCGGGTGAGGGTCTTCGCCGTCTCGCGCAGCACGTCCTCCGCCTTGACCTGCACGCGGGTGGACTCGGGCGGCAGCTGCTCGCCCTCCTCGTCCTTCGGCTGGTACGTCCGCGAGATCCCGGCGAGCAGCGCGGGCTTCTGGAGGCCGTGATGGGCGGACGTGAGGTCCTGGTGTGCCTTGGACTTGACGCCCTTCTCCACTGCGATGATCTGATTCAGCTTTGCCACGCGCTCACGCTAGCAAGACCGCAACGGGTGTTCGAGCCATTATCCGGGCCCGCGCCCACGTCGAACGGCCCGGCTGTACGGCCCGGAGGCACGCCCCGGCCTCGGGCCCGCGCCCGCGGTCACGACCCGGTCGGCCGGTAGGCCACCGGGCGGGCGCGCGCCCGGGCCCGGGTGCGGACGGCCGAGGCAGGCGCGCCGCCTCCGCTTCGGCAGGGCCGGACGTCAGTAACGAACAGGCAGTTCGAGCAGTCCTCTGGCTCGTGTCGACGGCCGGCGGCGGAGTTCGTGCTCCGGGACGTCGAGCGCGAGCTTCGGGAAGCGCTCCAGCAGGGCCGTGAGCGCGACCTCGGTCTCCAGGCGGGCCAGGGGTGCCCCGAGGCAGTAGTGGATACCGTGCCCGAGCGCGACATGGCCCGCGGTGTCCCGGTCCAGATCGAGCCGGCCGGGCTCGGGGAATCGGCCCGGGTCGCGGTTGGCCGACGCCAGGGAGAGCAGTACGGTCTCGCCCTTCGGGACGGTCACTCCGCCGATCGTCATGTCCTCGACGGGGAAGCGCCGCAGAGCCAGCAGCGCCGGTCCGTCGTACCGGAAGAACTCCTCCACCGCCGCCCCGATCCGGCCCGGATCGGCCCGCAGCGCCTCCAGTTGCCCGGGGTGGCGAAGGAGCGCGAGAGCCGCGTTGCCGATGAGCTGGACGGTGTTCTCGTACCCGGCGAAGAGGATCAGGAAGGCGAGCGACATCAGCTCGTCCTCGCTGAGCCGGTCGGTGCCGTCCGGCCCGGACTCCTCCCGCACCGCGATCAGCGCGGACAGCAGATCGTCGTCCGGCCGGGCCCGTTTGTGTGCGAGGAGTTCGGAGAAGAAGCCGACCACGGCCGCCATGGCCTCCCCGGTCCGGCCGGGCCGGGCGGGATCGGGCATGAGCAGCGCGTCCGTCCACTCGCGGAAGTCGCGCCGGGACTGCGGCGGCACTCCGAGCAGTTCGCAGATGACGGTGATGGGCAGCGGCGCGGCGTACGCGGCGACGAGGTCCGCCCGGCCGTCCCCCGCCATGGCGTCGAGGAGATCGTCGGCGATACGGCGGACGGGCTCCCGCAGTTCCTCGATCCGGCGGGTGGTGAACGCCCGGGAGACCAGCCGTCGGATCCGGGTGTGATCGGGCGGATCCATGTTCAGCAGATTCGCGTCCAGAGCGGGCGGCAGCCCGAGTCCCCGGTATCCACCGGGCGCCGAGTGCCGCTTGTCCAGGGACAGCCGCGGATCGGCGAGGCCGTGCCGTACGTCCTCGTAGCGGGTGACGAGCCAGACCGGCAGTCCGTCCGGCCCGGTGACGCGGTGCACCGGCGCGGTCTCGCGGAGCCTGTCGTACACGGCGTACGGATCTGCAAGCAGTTCGCCGGTCGGGTCCTCGTTCGTCATGGGGTCACCCTAAGGGCGTTCACAGTTGCTCCATCACGGAAGTCAAGCGATGATTTTGCGCCGAGATCCGGCCGGACGTTGAGAAGGTTCTCTCCCATGACAGACCGCCCGCTCCTCCTCCTCGACGTCGACGGCCCGCTCAACCCGTTCGCCGCGCGTCTGCCCCGTCTGCGCGGCTATACGACCCACCGTCTGCGCCCCGCGGTCTGGCTGTCCCGTCAGACTCCCGGTTCCCGCCGCCACCGCCGCGGCCTCCGGGTCCGCCTCAACGCGTCACACGGGCCCCGGCTCACCGGGCTCCCCTTCGAACTCGCCTGGGCGAGTGCGTGGATGCACGAGGCCAACACCCTGATCGCTCCGGGTGTCGGGCTTCCCCCGGATCTGCCGGTGGTCGAATGGCCGGAATCCTTCCCCGCCGACCCCGACGGTCTGCTCTGGAAGACCCGCCCGGTACTGGAGTGGGCGGCGGGACGGCCATTCGCCTGGGTCGACGACATGCTGACCGCGCGGGACGTGGCCCATGTCGCCGAACACCACGACGCCCCCGCGCTGCTGTTGCGCATCCATCCGAAGTGGGGGCTGCGGGACGACGACTTCGCGAGGCTGCGGGGGTGGGCGGAGGCGCTGTGAGCCCAGCCGGCGCGGGAACCGCCCCCACCGGCCCCCACCGACCCGCATGGCCCGCCTTACCGCGTGCTTCTTCTGCCCGCGTGCTTCTTTGCCGCCCCCGGGCCATCCGCCCCCGGGTCATCCGTCCGCGGAGGCGTGTCCCTCGTGGGCCAGCAGAGTGGTGAGCGCGCCGACCGGGTCCGTGTCCGGAGTGCCCCGGGGCCACCAGTCCTCGCGGTCGGTGTCCGACTCGTATCCGTACCAGAGGCCGTCGCGGCCGAACCGGAGCTGGAGCGCGGAGGTGGAGAGGCGGTTGCGCCGGGGGCGGAAATGCGGGAAGTCGGCCGCCGCCAGGGCGGGCCGGGCACGGTCGAAGGGTCCGGCGGGCGGATCCCAGGGCTCTTCCAGTACGTCGAGGGCCGGGCGCCCTCCCTGGCGCCAGGCGGCCACCGCCCGTGCCAGGTCCGTGGGTGTACGGCCGGTGGCGGCCGCCAGATCCCGGTACAGGGCGCGGGTGGACGCGGTGAGCCCGGCGCCGGGGTGCGCGGCGGCCAGCCGAACCGCGTCCTGCCAGACGGTGAGCCCGGCTATCGGATCGGTGCCGCCGGTCAGCAGGGTGTGCGCGCGGGCGGCCGCCTCGCCTGCGAGCAGGTCGAGGGCGATCGGATCGGGCGCGCCCGTCGCCTCGGGGTACGCGGGTGGCCGGCCCGGCTGCTCCGGCAGGGGGAAGGGCGGGGGAAGGGCGGGAAGCCGCGTACGGACCAGGACCTCGTGCGCCGGAACGGTGGGCGCGGGCGCGGCGGTGCGCTCGGTCGCCGACCGGGTGGCGTTGCGGTGGGAGAGCTCGGCCAGGATGTCCCGCTCCCCCATGCCGCGCATCAGGAAGAGCACGAACGGATCGTGGTCCAGCAGCCGCGCCGTCTGATAGCAGAGCGCCGCCGCGTGCTTGCAGGGGTAACCGTCGTCCGGGCAGGAGCAGTCGGGAACGAGGTCGCCTGGTGTGGGCAGCAGCTCCGCCGCCGTGGCGAGCGCGTGGGGCACGTCCTTGTCGAGCAGGGCCGCGATGTGGTCGGGGCGGGCGGCCGCGGCGGCCAGGAAGTCCTCCCAGTCGTCGTCGGAGAGCGTGCGGAGACGGATCTCCGTACGGTACGGGCGCACTCTGCTGCCGTGGACGTATGCCGTGACGCGGCCCGGGGTGACCGTGATCGCGTCGACATGGCCTCCCCGCGCGTACGCCCGGCCGCGGGCCAGCCTGGCGAGGTCCAGCGCGGTGGCCTCCAGCGCCTGGACCCAGGCGTTCCCCCACCAGCTGGACGCGAACTCCCGGCCGGTGCGGGGCTCCAGGGCGGGGAAGGTCCGTCTGCGGTCGTCGTGCCGCAGGGCCGGGGAGCCGTGGTGGCGGCCGGATGAAAGGGGTCCGGTGCGGCGGCCCGGTGCCGGGGTCACGCGGGCCTCCGCAGCGAGACGAGATCGGCCAGTTCACGGTCGGTCAGCTCGGTGAGGGCGGCCTCCCCGGAGCCGAGGACCGCGTCGGCCAGTGCCCGCTTGGCGGCGAGCATGCCGGAGATCCGGTCCTCCACGGTGCCTTCCGCGATCAGGCGGTGGACCTGGACGGGCCGGGTCTGCCCGATGCGGTACGCCCGGTCCGTGGCCTGCTCCTCGACGGCGGGGTTCCACCAGCGGTCGAAGTGGACGACATGGCCCGCCCGGGTCAGATTGAGCCCGGTGCCCGCCGCCTTGAGGGACAGGAGGAACACCGGTGTCCCGCCCGACTGGAAGCGGTCGACCATGCGCTCCCTCTCGGCCACGGGCGTTCCTCCGTGGAGGAGCTGGGAGGGAATGGCGCGGGAGGTGAGGTGCTGTGACAGGAGCCGCGCCATGGAGACGTACTGGGTGAAGACCAGGACCGATCCGTCCTCGGCCAGGATCGTCTCCAGCAGCTCGTCGAGGAGGGCGAGCTTGCCGGAGCGCCCGGCCAGCCGGACCGCTCCCCCTCGGGCGGACGCGCCACCGCCTCCCCGGGCGCCGGCGGGGCCGTCGCCCCACCCTCCGTACTCCTTCAGGAACTGCGCCGGGTGATTGCAGATCTGCTTGAGGTCGGTGAGCAGCTTCATCACCAGGCCCCGGCGCGCGATGCCCTCGGCGGCCTGGATGGCGGCCATCGTCTCCCGTACGACGGCCTCGTACAGCGAGACCTGCTCACGGGTGAGCGCGACGGGATGGTCCGACTCCGTCTTGGGCGGCAGCTCGGGCACGATGCCCGGGTCGGACTTCTTGCGGCGCAGCAGGAAGGGCCGGACGAGGCGGGACAGGCGCTCCACCGCGTCCTCGTCCTCGCCCAGCTCCACCGGTCGGGCGTGGCGGGCCCGGAACGTCTTCAGCGGCCCGAGCAGCCCCGGGGTCGTCCAGTCCAGCAGGGCCCACAGCTCGGAGAGGTTGTTCTCGACGGGGGTGCCGGTCAGCGCGACCCGGGCGGGTGCCGGAATCGTCCGCAGGGCCCTGGCGGTCGCGGAGAACGGGTTCTTCACATGCTGTGCCTCGTCGGCGACGACCAGCCCCCAGGTGTGCCCGGCCAGCCGCTCCGCGCTGGAGCGCATGGTGCCGTAGGTGGTGAGCACGAAGCCGCCCCCGGTGTCCGGCAGGGCCCGGTCGGTGCCGTGGAACCGGCGGACGGGCACCCCCGGGGCGAACCGGGTGATCTCCCGCTGCCAGTTGCCGAGGAGGGAGGCCGGGCAGACCACCAGCGTCGGTGCGGGGCGGTCGCGGTGGAGATGGAGCGCGATGACCGTGACCGTCTTGCCGAGACCCATGTCGTCGGCGAGAGCGCCGCCGAGTCCGAGCGAGGTCATCAGGTCGAGCCAGGCCAGACCGCGCAGCTGGTAGTCGCGCAGAGTGGCGGTCAGGCCCTCGGGCGCCGCGACGGGAGCCGCGCCCGCCGTGAGCCGGTCGCGGAGCGCCGCGAGGGTGCCCGTCGGCACGGCCTCCACCGTCTCGCCGTCGACCTCGGCCGTGCCGGTCAGCGCCGCCGCCAGGGCGTCGACGGGCTGGAGCAGTCCGAGCTCCCGTTTGCGTGCCTTCCGCACGAGACCGGGGTCGACGACCACCCACTGGTCCCGCAGCCGTACGATCGGGCGGTGCGACTCGGCCAGGGCGTCCATCTCCCGCTCGGTGAGCGGATCTCCGTCGAGCGCCAGCTGCCAGTTGAACGTCAGCAGTTCCCCGCTGTCGAAGAACGGGGTGCCGTCCGTCGCCGAGCCGGGAGCCGGCCGCACGACCGCGGCGGCCGAGAGCGTGCGCGCGAGCTCCTTCGGCCAGTGCACGGCGACCCCTGCCGCGGCCAGCCGGGCGGCGCCGGGTCCCAGCAATTCGTACAGCTCGTCCTCGGTGAGTGCCAGCACATCGGGAACGTCCCGCTCCAGCAGTCCGGCGAGCGGTGCCCAGACCCGCGCCGCCCTGCGCAGTGCCAGCACGGCGTCGATCCTGGCCCGGGGGCCGAAGTGTCCTTCGCCCTCCCCCGCCCACAGTCTGGCCGCGTCCACGACGATCGTGGGATCGGCGAGGCTGTGCACCTGAACGAGGGCGGCTGCGGCTCCCCGCCTGTCCTCGTCCGCGCTCTCCTCGTCGGCGATGTCGAAGAGCCGGAACGCGGACAGGTCGAGCCGCAGGGACACCCGTACGCCCGCGTCCATGCCCGCCGCGGCCTCCGCGGCCCACTCCCTGGCACCGGGCAGATGCTGGGCGGCGGTGGCCGCGAAGGGCGCACCGGCGGCGAGGGCCGCCGCCGGTGTGCGGGGCAGGGCGTCGGCGACCGAGTCGAAGAAGGCCCGCACCAACGCCTCCGGGTCGGGCAGCCGGATGGGTCTCGGACCGGGGGCGGGCGTGGCGTACGCCTCGTACGGCATGGCGGCGGCGATCGCCCTGAGCTGGGCGATGTCGGAGGCGTCCAGGGGGCCCGCGCGCCAGGCGTCGTGATCGGCCGCGGTCAGGCCGGGCAGCAGCCGGCCGCGGGCCACCAGATGCAGGGCGTGCAGCGCGGCGGCGCCCCAGCAGGCCGCGGCGGGATGCGCGGCCGGATGGCTTCGGGCGCGGGCCAGCAGCGGCACGGCCTCGGCGACGGGCAGCAGCACGGCGGGGACGGCACGGCTTCGGACGGCCTGCTCGTCGGGGTGGCCGGGGCCCGCCGGGTGCTCCGGAGTCGTGTGGTGAACGACGGTGATCTCGTCGGTCGTGTCGTGCGGCAGGTCGCCGTCGGGAGCCCAGAAGGCGACCCTGCCCTCACGCGGCAGCGCCGCGGGAAGGAAAACCGCCGCACAGCTGTGCAGCGGACGCGCGGTCCCGGATGTCATGGGTCACCTCCCACCCTCGTCGGTCGTGTACCGGAGTGCTGATCTACGACCTTACGGGTGGGGTCTGACAACGACCTCCGCCGCGGGCCCGGAGTGTGCGTGACCAGGGCCTTTCCGGGGCGTCCCGATTCTTCCGGTGCCGGCGCCACCCGTCCGCCCCGCTCAGCGCTCCGGGGGCACCGGCCGGACCCGCGGGGAGCCCGATGCACCGGCGGGGGGCTCCCCGCCCGGCTGCAGTGTCTCCGGATCGGCGGCGGGACCCGCTTCCGTCACGTCCTCCCTCTTGGAGACGTGCTCCGGACCGGCGGCTGTGTGGACCTCATACGCCTCCTGTGCCTCGCTCACCTCACGCGCCTCGTCCTCTCGCGCCGCCTCCAGCTCCGGCTCCGTATCGATCTCGATCCCCGGCTCTCGCCCCGCAGCGGCCGGAGCCTCCACCGAGGTGCCCGGCGGCGCCGGTTCCACCACGCTCCCCGCTCCGGCCCGCCGCTCCGACGGCTGCTCTCCGGGCGGTGCCTGCTGCGCGCGCTCCAGGAAGCGGAGGAGTTCCACCGGGAACGGCAGCACCAGCGTGGAGTTCTTCTCCGCGGCGACGGCGACCACGGTCTGCAGCAGGCGCAGCTGCAGTGCCGCGGGCTCCTTCGACATCTGGCCGGCCGCCTGGGCCAGCTTCTTCGATGCCTGAAGCTCCGCGTCCGCGTTGATCACCCGGGCCCGCCGCTCGCGGTCCGCCTCCGCCTGGCGGGCCATCGAGCGCTTCATGGCCTCGGGGAGGGAGACATCCTTGATCTCCACGCGGTCGATCTGTACACCCCACCCCATGGCCGGGCTGTCGATCATCAGTTCCAGGCCCTGGTTGAGCTTCTCGCGGTTGGAGAGCAGATCGTCGAGATCGCTCTTACCGATGATCGAACGCAGCGAGGTCTGCGCCATCTGCGAGACCGCGAAACGGTAGTCCTCCACCTCGATGATCGCGTCCGCCGCCTCGACGACCCGGAAGTACACGACCGCGTCGACGCGGACCGTCACATTGTCCCGGGTGATGCCCTCCTGAGCGGGGACCGGCATGGTCACGACCTGCATATTGACCTTCTGGAGCCGGTCCACCCCGGGCACGATCATCGTGAATCCGGGCCCTCGGACGGCGCCCCGCAGCCTGCCGAGGCGGAGCACCACACCTCGTTCGTACTGCTTGACCACCTTGGCCGCCGCCATCGTGTACACCACGGCACCCGAAGCGGCCGCGATGCCCGCGACCACCAGCTCTTCGACCATCGGGGCACCCCCTTCCGTCCGAGCTGACGCTCACTTCCACGGTATGCCCGAGGTGGTCCCGGGGGCGAACGTGCGTACTACGCCGCCTGGCCCGGTTTCAGAGCTGGAACCAGCCGTGTCCGCAGTGCCGGTGGCGGCCTGCCCGGAGATGGTCGCCGATGGCGCGTTCCAGCGTGGTGCGCCGGGGCAGCGACTCCGGCGGCAGCTCCGGATCGCCGAAGACGAAGCCGATCGGGCCCGAGCCCTCCGCGGGAGCGGGTTCGGAGGCGAGGTGGAAGCGTTCCTGGGAGCGGCGGATGTCGGAGTCCCCGGGGAGACAGCGGGCGAGCTGGGGATCGAGGAGCCAGGAATGGCAGTCGGCGACCCGATAGGCCTCCTCCGGGTAGCCGCGGGCGAAGAACTGCCCGGCCAGGTCGCGGATGTCCTCGTGGGACACCCCAGCAACGCCTCCGCCGGCTCATCGCCGCGGGCAGTTCCACCTGCGCGCCGGTCACCGGACTCCCCCTCGGTTCGGGCCTCACGGCCGATTGGGACGGGTGCATGTCGCACGGGCGCCCGGCCACCTGTCACGGGTGCCTGGGACGGGTACCCGTCCCGCGGACGGCCTCTCGTACGGGCACCGGGCAGGCGGACCGTACCGGCAGCGGGTACGCGCACGCCCGCGTGCGGATCGCCGGGCTACGCCCGGGCGCGGCCGCGAGGGCTCCTCCGGAGTGCCGCGGCGGGTGCATCCTGGAAGACGGAGAAGGAATCACCATGCGCACCGGGAGTGAACCGATCACCGCCCGCAGTCCGCTGCGGATGCGGTTCTGGCTGAGCGTATGGGGCCTGATCTGGACCGGCGCGGGCACGGCGATCTTCGCGATCACGTCCCATCCCGGCTGGGCCGTGCTGTGCGGGGTGCTGTTGCTGATCGTCATCGTGGACATGATCCAGATCGTGCGGCACATCCGGCAGGGGCCGCATTACCAGCCGGGCCGGGAGATCCCCCCGTACGAGCCGGTGCACGAGGACCGCCGGGCCCGCTCCGATCCGGGACAGCCGCACCACGACGGGCCGCGCCACACCTCGTAGGCCAGGCCCGGTGGCGGCGGGGACGCCGTTCACGCCTCCGCGTCGAAGCGGGCAGCCTTCAGATACTCCGGCTTGGGGTCGAGGGCCGCCGCCAGCCGGAAATGGCGTTTGGCCTGCTCGGGGCGGCCCGCCCGCTCGAACGTACGGGCCAGGGCGAAGTGCGCGAACGCGTTGTCCGGCTCGCGCTCCAGGACCAGTTCGAATTCGAGTTCGGCGGGGCGCAACTGGGCCGCGGCGAAGAAGGCCCGGGCCCTCAGAAGCCGGGCGGCCGTGTTCTCGGGGTGGGCGGCTATGACCCCGTCCAGCAGCTTGACGGCACCACGGGGGTCCCGCGCGGCCAGCAGTTGCTCGGCGGCGCGGTAGTCGATGACGTGCGTCTGCGGGTCGCTTGGGGGCACGGTCGCATCCTTCCCACTGCCGAGCCGTTCCAACACCGGTCCCGGCAGCGGTATTCCGGACGGACACGAACTCAAGGTTCACAGGACCCCGGCCGCACCGGCGACCGCGGGGCCCAGTCCGACCACCGTCACCACCAGACCCGCGCTCACGAACGCCCGGTCCACGCCGGTCCGCTCATGGCCGTCGACCACGATCTCCCGCGGATCGGCGGGGTCGTAAGAGAGCCGGACACTGCTCCCCTCGGGCAAGCGGGGCACCGGGGAGACGGTCTCCATGACGCGGCCGTCCCGGGTCTCGTACTGCAGCAGCGGCCGCTCCCCGCCGGGCGGCGGAGGCTTCACCACGGCGATGGCGAAGTGGCCCGCGCGCCTGATACGACGGGTCTGCCGCAGGCCGTACGCACCGGCGAGCACGGCTACCAGCCCGCCCAGCACGGTGACGGCGCCGAAGACGATCTGCACCACGTCTACGCTAGCCGTGCCCGGGGACGCCGTACACGTCGCTTGACGGATATCTGACGCGCCGGGGACTTCCCGGCGCCGGATACCTCGGGGGCGGTGCGCGGGACCGGAACGGCACACCCTCTGTCGAGGGCCCTGTCCTGCGCTCCGGCCGGGTCAGGTCTCGGCCGGGTGCCGGATCACCGGGTGTCCGCCCGTCGGACCAGCTCCGCCCATACCACGCGGACCTGCGGTTCCAGGTCCTCCAGGGGTCCGTCGTTGTCGATGATCAGATCGGCGACGGCCCGCCTCTGCTCACGCGTGGCCTGTGCCGCCATCCGCGCCCGCGCCTCGGACTCGGTCATTCCGCGGAGCCTGACCAGCCGGTCCAACTGCGTTTCGGGGGCGGCGTCCACGACGACGACCAGGTCGTACAGTGCTGCGAGATCGTTCTCGGTGAGCAGGGGCACATCGTGGACGACCACCGAGTCCTCCGCCGCGGATTGTGACAGTTCCCTCGACCGCGCCCCGACGAGCGGATGCACGATCGCGTTCAGGGCCGCCAGCCGCTCGGGGTCGGCGAAGACGATCGAGCCGAGCCTGGGCCGGTCCAGGGTTCCGTCGGCGGTGAGGATCTCGCGGCCGAACGCTTCGACGACGGCCGCGAGCCCCGGTGTACCGGGCTCGACGACCTCGCGGGCGATCTTGTCGGCGTCGACGAGCACCGCTCCGTACGACTCCAGGAGCCGGGAGACTTCGCTCTTGCCGGCGCCGATTCCGCCAGTCAGGCCTACAGACAGCATGAGCGGCAGCTTAGCTTCCGGCCCCGCGGCGTCGGCCGCGGGCCTGTGACCTCAGGAGTCGCCCTCCCGCTCCGCGAGGAAGCGCTCGAATTCGAGACCGATCTCGTCCGCGGAGGGCAGATCGACCGGTTCGGCGACCAGGTTGCCCCTGCTCTCGGCGCCCGCCACGGCGTCGTACTGGTGCTCAAGTCCCTGCACGAGGGCGACCAGTTCCTCGTCGCCCTCGCCGATCTGGCGCTCGATCTCGTTCTGAGTGCGGTGTGCCTCGGTGCGCAGGGAGTGGGCGACCGCGGGCAGGACGAGGCCGGTGGCGGCGGTGATCGCCTCCAGGGCGGTCAGTGCGGCGTCCGGGTAGGAGGAGCGGGCGACGTAGTGCGGTACATGCGCGGCGACGCCGAGGACGTCGTGGCCCGCCTCCATGAGTCGGAACTCGACCAGTGACTCGGCGCTGCCCGGGACCCGCGCCTCGTCGAACGGGCCGCGGTGGCCGGGCATGAGGTCGGTGCGGTTGCCGTGCGGGGTGAGGCCGACCGGGCGGGTGTGCGGAACGCCCATGGGGATGCCGTGGAAGTTGACCGAGAGGCGCACTCCGAGGCGCTCGACGATCTGCGCGACGGCCGCCGCGAAGCGCTCCCACTCCACATCGGGCTCGGGGCCCGACAGCAACAGGAAGGGGGCTCCGGTGGCGTCCTGGACGAAACGGACCTCGATGTCCGGCGTGTCGTACGCCGTCCAGCGGTCGCGTCTGAAGGTCAGGAGCGGTCGGCGGGCCCGGTAGTCCACCAGCCGGTCGTGATCGAATCGGGCCACCACCTGATGAGGCAGCGTGGAGAGCAGGTTGTCGACGATCTGCTCGCCGGTCTCACCCGCGTCGATGTATCCGTCGAAGTGATACAGCATGACCAGACCGGCCGACTCCTGCGCGAGCGCCACATCGACGACGGCGAGGCCCTTCGGCTCCCATTCGTACAAACCCTGCGGATCAAGCACGATTACCGCTCCTCCTCGTCTCTCTCAACGAGAACGCGCGGTGACGCACCGGCATTCCCCTCGCACGGTGCGAACACACCGGAGGTCGCGGACGGACCGGTCGTGCCCCCGAATCATGTAAGGCCCGCTCCCCAGGGGGGAGCGGGCCTTACATGTCAGCTGTCGGTCAGCCGGTCAGAGCGTCAGCTCTGGCCGCCGGCCAGCTTCTCGCGGAGGGCGGCGAGCGCCTCGTCCGACGCCAGGGCGCCGGAGTTGTCGTCCGACTCCGAGGAGTACGAACCACCGGTCGGCGCGGCGGCCGGAGCGGCGGTGCCACCCTCGGCGGCAGCGGCCTCGTCGGCCTCGCGGGACTTGATGACCTGAGCCTGGTGCTGCTCGAAGCGCTGCTGCGCCTCGGCGTACTGGGTCTCCCACGCCTCGCGCTGGGTCTCGAAGCCCGGCAGCCAGTCGTTGGTCTCCGGGTCGAAGCCCTCGGGGTAGATGTAGTTGCCCTGGTCGTCGTACGACGCGGCCATGCCGTACAGAGTCGGGTCGAACTCCACCGACGCCGGGTCGGCACCGAAGGACTCGTTGGCCTGCTTCAGCGAGAGGCTGATGCGACGGCGCTCCAGGTCGATGTCGATGACCTTGACGAAGATCTCGTCGTTGACCTGGACGACCTGCTCCGGGATCTCCACGTGGCGCTCGGCCAGCTCGGAGATGTGGACCAGGCCCTCGATGCCCTCGTCGACGCGGACGAACGCACCGAACGGCACCAGCTTGGTGACCTTGCCGGGGACGACCTGGCCGATCTGGTGCGTACGGGCGAACTGCTGCCACGGGTCTTCCTGAGTCGCCTTCAGCGACAGGGAGACACGCTCGCGGTCCATGTCGACGTCGAGGACCTCGACGGTGACTTCCTGGCCGACCTCGACAACCTCGGACGGGTGGTCGATGTGCTTCCAGGACAGCTCCGAGACGTGGACCAGACCGTCGACGCCACCCAGGTCCACGAAGGCACCGAAGTTGACGATCGAGGACACCACACCGGACCGCACCTGGCCCTTCTGGAGGGTGGTGAGGAAGGTCTGGCGGACCTCGGACTGGGTCTGCTCCAGCCAGGCACGGCGGGACAAGACCACGTTGTTGCGGTTCTTGTCCAGCTCGATGATCTTCGCCTCGAGCTCCTTGCCCACATAGGGCTGGAGGTCGCGGACACGGCGCATCTCCACGAGGGAGGCCGGAAGGAAGCCGCGGAGGCCGATGTCGAGGATGAGTCCACCCTTGACGACCTCGATGACGGTACCGGTGACGATGCCGTCTTCTTCCTTGATCTTCTCGATGGTGCCCCAGGCACGCTCGTACTGGGCGCGCTTCTTCGAGAGGATCAGGCGGCCTTCCTTGTCCTCCTTCTGGAGAACAAGGGCCTCGATCTCGTCGCCGACCTTGACGACCTCGTTCGGGTCGACGTCGTGCTTGATCGAGAGCTCACGGCTCGGGATGACACCTTCGGTCTTGTAACCGATGTCGAGCAGGACCTCGTCCCGGTCGACCTTCACGATGACGCCGTCGACGATGTCGCCGTCGTTGAAGTACTTGATCGTCTCGTCGATCGCGGCGAGGAAGGCTTCCTCGTTACCGATGTCGTTGACCGCTACCTGCGGAGTGGCGGTGGTCTCGGTGCTGCTCGTCATGTGGGAAAGGGCTCCGGTGCGGACATTGAAGTCGTAGGTACTGCTACGCCGAGAGCCCGTATCGCAGCTGCAAGAAGCCGGACAGCCTAGGAAGCGCCGGCCCAGTCGGCGCTCCGGAAGCGGACTGAGCTTCCGGAAACGAATTTCCGCCTGGAGGCGCCTCGTGAACCGAGGGGACATACATACAGATGCGAGCGCGGCCTGCTCTGTCTGAGGCACGCAGGCCCGCAGCGCAACTTGTAGCATACGGGGGCAGCGGTAGACGGTCAATGCGCGAAGGCGCACACCCGGGGCGGATCGCCCCATACCCGGCACAACTAAGGTTTGCGGAGGCCACCATGGCCGCCATTGGTCGCGCTGAACGCAAACTACAACGACGGTGAAGATGAGCCAATACACGGAAGCGGCGTCGGCGTCGGAGGGCACGCGCGCGGGTGCGGGTGCCGGGCCGGAACCCGAGCCGGAAGCCACCCGCCGTGACACGGACGACGCGGAGAGCAGCCGGGCCAGCCGGGGCTGGTGGGACCGGAACGCGGACGAGTACCAGAACGAGCACGGCCCGTTCCTGGGCGACGACCGGTTCGTCTGGGGACCGGAGGGTCTCGACGAGACGGACGCCGGACTGCTCGGCCCCGTGGAGTCCCTGAAGGGGCTCGACGTCCTGGAGATCGGCGCGGGCGCGGCGCAGTGCTCGCGCTGGCTCGCCGGCCGGGGCGCGCGGGCGGTGGCCCTCGACCTCTCCCACCGGCAGCTCCAGCACGCGCTCCGGATCGGCGGGGACGTCCCCCTGGTGGAGGCCGACGCGACGGCGCTGCCGTTCCGGGACGGCTCCTTCGATCTCGCCTGCTCGGCGTACGGAGCGATTCCGTTCGTCGCGGACCCGGTGCGGGTGTTCACCGAGGTGCACCGGGTGCTGCGGCCCGGCGGCCGCTGGGTCTTCTCGGTCACCCACCCCATCCGCTGGGCCTTCCCCGACGAGCCGGGCCCGGAGGGCCTGAGTGTCTCGGCCTCGTACTTCGACCGCACCCCTTACGTCGAGCAGGACGCGGAGGGGCGCGCCGTGTACGTGGAGCACCACCGGACGGTCGGCGACCGAGTACGGGACGTGGTCGCGGGCGGCTTCAAGCTGGTGGATCTGGTCGAACCGGAGTGGCCTGCGTGGAACAGCCAGGAGTGGGGCGGCTGGTCCCCGCTGCGGGGGAATCTGATTCCGGGGACGGCGATCTTCGTGTGTGTACGGGACTGAGGCCCTGAGCGCCCCCGGCGGCGGTTCCGCCACCACGACGCCCGCCGCGCAGGAGCGGCCCCGCCCGGCTCCGGGCCCGCCCCCGCCGGCCCGGACCGGGACCGGCAGCGGGTCGTGACGGCCGGCGGGCCGGGCCCGTCGTCGGCCGGGTGATCCGGTCTGCCGGAACAAGCCCGTCCTCGGTCCGGGGTCCGGCTCCGCGAGGTCCTGCCGCCCGGCCGAGCGGCAGGACCGGCGGGGTATCCGGGCCGGAACCGTCGTCGGCGGGGCATCCGGGCCGGACACCTGACGCCATTAGTCATATGAACTGATGAACTCATCGTGCTGTGGACAACCGGGAACACGGCTCGCGGAGACGGACAACACTGAACGCATGATCCGAACCGAAGCACTCGACCGCCTGCCGGTACGCCACGCCGTGCCCGGACTGATGGCCGCGCTCGACGAGCGCGGTACGGCGGTGCTGCACGCCCCGCCGGGCACGGGCAAGACGACCCTGGTGCCGCTGGCGCTGGCCGGACTCGTCGGCGGCGGCCCGCGCCGGCGGGTGCTGGTCGCCGAGCCCCGCAGGATGGCGGTGCGGGCGGCCGCGCGCCGGATGGCGTGGCTGCTCGGCCAGGAGGTCGGGGACACCATCGGTTACACGGTCCGCGGCGAGCGGCGCGCCGGCCCGGCCACCCGTGTCGAGGTGGTCACGACCGGTGTGCTGTTGCAGCGCCTGCAGCGGGACCCCGAACTGCCGGGGGTGGACGCGGTGCTGCTCGACGAGTGCCATGAGCGCCATCTCGACGCGGACACCGCGATGGCGTTCCTCGTGGAAGTACGGGCGGTCCTGCGGCCGGAGTTGAACCTGGTCGCGGCCTCGGCGACGGGCGATGCCCAGGCATGGTCGCAGCTGCTGACCGTCCTGGACGGCACGGGCCCCGCACCGGTCGTCCACAGCAAGGGCGAGGGGTACAGCTGCGGGATCCACTTCGCCGCTCCTCCCGCCGGGATCCGGCCGGCGCACGGGACGCGGGTCGATCCGGCGCTGCTTCGGCATGTGGCATCGATGGTGCGGCTCGCACTCGAACGGCACGAGGGGGACGTCCTGTGCTTTCTTCCGGGCACGGGCGAGATCGCCCGGACGGCCGGGATGCTCGACGGCGTGGACGCCGAGGTGCTCCAGTTGCACGGGCGCGCCCCGGCCGCCGTGCAGGACGCCGTGCTCCGGGGCAGCGGAGGTGAGCGGCGGCGAGTGGTGCTGTCCACCTCGGTGGCCGAGTCCAGTCTGACGGTGCCCGGTGTGCGGGTGGTGGTCGATTCGGGGCTGGCGCGCGAGCCCCGGATGGACCACGCGCGCGGTCTCGGGTCACTGGCGACCGTCCAGGTCTCGGTCGCGGGGGCGGCCCAGCGCAGCGGCCGCGCGGGACGCGAGGCACCGGGGACGGTCTACCGGTGCTGGGCCGAGGCCGACGACGGGCGGCGTCCGCGGTTCCCCTCGCCCGAGATCAGGATCGCGGATCTGGCCGCCTTCGCCCTGCGGGTGGCCTGCTGGGGGGATCCCCGGGCGTCGGGGCTCGCCCTGCTGGACGCACCGCCCGCCGGAGCCATGGCCGCGGCGAGGGAGGCCCTGACCGCGATCGGCGCGGTGGACGGAGACGGTCGGGCGACGGACCGAGGGGTCCGGATGTCCCGCCTCGGGCTGCATCCCCGTCTGGCCCGCGCCCTCCTCGACGGTGCCCCCGAGGTGGGCGCGCGCCGCGCCGCCGAGGTGGTGGCCCTGCTGAGCGAGGAGCCGCCGCGCGACTATGGCGACGATCTGGCCGTCGCCTGGCGGGCGGCCCGCCGTGGCGGTGACGGCTACGGAGCCCGCTGGCGCACCGAAGCCCGGCGGCTTGCGTCCTCACTGCCAGCGACGGAGAGTTCGGGAGTCACGGTCGGAGGCACCGGCTCCGGTCAGGGCCCGCACGCCGGAGAGATGAACCGGGGAGCTGATTCCGGGCCGGATGCCCGATCCCTCGCCGCTGCCGCCACGTCCGGCCCGGGTGCCGGATCCGGGGCGGGTGTTGTCGGGCCCGGCCCGGCTGCGGACTCGGGTGCGGAGGGCGGGCCCGGTGTGCCAGCCGGGTCCCGCGACGGAGCGGGAGCTGGCGCGGAAGGAGGACGAGAGGATTCCGGTGCCGGTGCCGGGCCGGTCGGCGGGTGGCGCGGGACCGGGCGCCAGGCCGGGGGTGGACTCGGCGATGACGCGGTCGCCGGACTGATCACCGCGCTCGCCTTCCCCGAGCGGGTGGCCAGGGCACGGGGTGAGGGCGCGTTCCTCATGGCCTCCGGGACCAGGGCCGACGTCGGGGCCGAATCGGGTCTGCGCGGCGCCGAGTGGCTGGGGGTCGCGGTCGCGGACCGGCCGGCGTCCGCCGCCTCCGCCCGGATGCGGCTCGCCGCGGTGATCGACGAGGACGTCGCGCGTACCGCCGCCGCTCATCTCCTCGGCTCGGTCGAGGAGGTCCACTGGGAGAGCGGCGATGTCGTCGCACGGAATGTACGGCGGCTGGGCGCGATCGAGCTATCGGTACGCCGTATCCGGGACCCGGACCCCGCCCTGGTGCGGGACGCCCTTCTCGACGGACTGCGGCGCGAAGGACCGGAGCTGCTGCAGTGGTCGCGGGACGCCCGGGGGCTGCGGGAGCGGTTGGCCTTTCTGCACCGGGAGTTGGGCGAGCCGTGGCCGGATGTGTCGGACGCGGGTCTGCTGGGCCGTGCCGGGGACTGGCTGGAACCCGAGCTGTCGCGAGCCCGGAGAAGGGCCGATCTGGGACGGATCCGGGCCGGGCATGCCGTGCAGCGGCTGCTGCCGTGGGCGAGCGGTGAGGCGGCCCGGCTGGACGAGTTGGCGCCGGAGCGGATCGAGGTGCCAAGTGGATCACGCGTACGCGTCGAGTACGGCGGGGAGCAGCCCGTCCTGGCGGTGAAGCTCCAGGAGCTGTTCGGGCTGCGGGAGACGCCCACGGTGACAGGTGTGCCGGTGGTGGTGCATCTGCTCTCCCCGGCGGGGAGACCGGCCGCCGTCACGGCAGATCTGGCGTCGTTCTGGAAGGAGGGATACCGGTCTGTACGGGCGGAGTTGCGGGGGCGCTACCCCAAGCACCCCTGGCCGGAGGACCCGTCGGTCGCGGGGCCGACCCGCCACACCAAGGCGCGGCTCGACAGGGACCGCTGATGGGACCGGCGTCGCCCCCTGGCTCGCCCGGTGATCGGGGCCACCCGATCAGGCGGCGCCACAACCCGCCGGGCCGTCATCACCCAGCACTCCCGGTGGGCGCGGTCGGCCGCCCAGGCGCCCGCCCCCGTGGGCTTCGCAGCCCGTCATCGCCCGGTGGCACCGGGACGCCAGGGGGCCACGCGGTTCGGGATCGCACCCGTCGCCGGGCACCCCCGGGGCGGCGAGAGCCCGGCACCCGCGCCTCGTGGGTGCCTGGAGCCACCCCACCTCCCAACACCCACCGGGCCGCGCCGCCCTCCACTCCCCACCGAGCTCCACCGCCCAACACCCACCGAGCCGCACCGCTCTCCACTCCCCACCGAGCCGCACCGCCCAACGCCCACTGGGCCGCACTCCAGCGCGCCGGGCCGTATCACGCACCGGGGCGCCGACCCCACTTCGGAGCCCGCACGGCGCCCGGCCGGTGTGCGGGCCGCCGGGGCCGGGCGCGCCAGGCGGTCACCCGCGCACGACGACAGGGCGACGGGGCGGACCGCACCGCCCCGGGCTCACGGCGCCTGGACCGGGTTCACACCGGGACCGGTTCGGGTTCGGGGTCCGATCGTTGTTGCCGGGGGCGGCGGCTGCGGGCCTCCAGGACCAGGGACAGGGTCAGGAGTCCCGCCGCCAGAAAGAGGAATCCCCATGGAAGATAGGAGGTGAGCAGCAGGACCAGCTGGCGCTGGGACTTCACCAGTTCGACGGTGTGGTCCGCATAGTCGGGGCGCATCTTCACATGGCCCGCGAAGGCGGTGACCTTGTCCCGGCCGCCGAGGAGCGTGCCGCCGCGGAGTTCCTCGGTGTGGATCTCCTCGCCGTTGACGGGGGCCCCGGTCACCGGGTCGACCCAGAACATGCGCTTGGTGGTGTACCAGCGGGTGGTCCCGGTCTGTTTCTCCAGCGTGCCGGCGTCGATACCGGGGATGGGCATCTTCTTGGGGAACGGCACCTTGGTCCAGGGAATGGTCTGCTCGAAGTAGTACACGTCGAGGCCGCGGTACTTCTGCGTCCCCTTGTAGTGGATGGGGGCGGAGCTGCGGGTCTGGGCGTCGAAGTACTCGTAGTCCCGCTTCTCGGTGAGGAAGGGCCACTTGTACTCGATGCCCTCGCGCCGGACCGGTTCGCCGTCGACGGACTCACCGGTGGCGTGGACGGGAGCCTGGCTGTGGGCGTCAAAGATATAGCGCTCGGGGATCTGGGACACCATCTTGCCGTCGGGTCCCTGGACATAGGAGAGGGTGTCCCAGACGACGACATCGCGGCCGGCGCTGCGTTCGATCTTCTCGGACTCCTCCACATTGCCCTTGAGGGTCTGGACGATGGTGAGCTTCTCCACCTCCTTGGCCCGGAGGGTGCCGTAGTCGAGGAGGGTGGCGGGCCTCGCCTCCATGACCACCTCCTGGTACTGGCTGGGCGGGATCTTGGCGAGCCGGGGGAAGGCGTACCAGCGCAGCAGCGGTGAGAGTGCGGCGAAGAAGACGGCGAAGGCGAGGAGTACGAGGCTCGCTCGGCGGCGCATGGGCTGGCCCTCCTACTTCTTGGGGCCGGGGACGGTGGTCAGCAGCGGCTTGGGAGAGGTCTCGCCCGGGGGCGCGCCGATTCCGGTCATGGCGAGGACGAGGGCGAGGGCTGCGGCCAGCCCGATGGCGGCGGCGACGAGGGCGCGCATGCTCGGCCTCCCGGGGCTCGGATCCCAGTGGATCTGATACGGCGTCAGGGCGGGGGCACCGTAGCAATCGAGCCGTGAGATGAGAACACGTTGCACCGCCCCTCCACCGGGTGGTGGCAGAGGGGCGGTGCGGGGAGTGAGCTGTGGAGGAGGTCAGGACACGGGAGGTCAGGAGGCCGGAGTGGCCGACTCCGTAGGGGTGGGGGAAGCGATGACCTGGAGTTCGACGGTCAGGGTCGCGCCACCGGCGGCGGTGAGGCGGAGCGTGAAGGTGCCGGCCTCGGCGTCCGCGAAGAGCTTCGGGAGCCGGAGCACGCCGTCGGCGCCGGTCCTGAGATCGGTGAGTGTGCGGATCGTCTTGCCGTCGGCGTCCTTGAAGTGGGGGCCCTTGTCGTTCTCGGCCGGGTCGCCCCCCTGGACGGGCTTGATCATGGTGGCCGTGACCGCGACCCCCTGGGCGGCGTCGCCGCCGAAGGTGGCCCTGACCGCCACCGTGTCCGCGAACTCCGCCCCGGGGGCGGCTGTCAGAGCCTTGTTGTCGATCCGGACGAGAGTGTCGGCGGTGGGCGCGGTGACCCTCGCGGGGAATGCGACCGCGGGCACCGTGTGCCCCACGACTGTGACTCGGACGGTGAACGCACCGGTCTTCTCACCGGCCTTCAGAGCCGGCGAGACGGCCTTGCCGTCGCCGCCGGTGGCGAGGACGACGGACTTCCTGCCTCCGGGGAAGGTGGTGTCCGTGTCACCGGAAATCTCGAAGCGCACCCTCTGCTTGGCGACACCCCGGCCCCTGACGTTCTCCACCCGCACGGTGACCCGCTCGGAGAACTGCCGTCCGGTGACCGCGGAGAGCACGCCGGTGCCCGCGTTCTCCACGCGGGACACGGGCAAGGGAGTGGCCGGCCGGGTGGGCGGCACGGGCTTGGGCTCGGGCTTGGGCTTGGTGGCGTTGCCGGGCTTCGGCTTGTCGCCCGGCTTGGGCGATGAGGCGGGCGACGTCGGCGAGGACGACGGGGACGGGGAAGACGAGGGCGAGCCACTCGAACTGTCCGGGGTGTCCGAGTCGGGCAGCGCTCCGGTCCCGTCGGGCACCTCGTGCGTGCCGCGCTTGTAGTACTCGAACCAGGACAGAACCGTACGGAGGTACTCACGTGAGTGGTTGTAGCCGAGGATCGCCCGGTCGAGGTCCGCCTGGACGGTCAGATCACGGTCTCCGACGCAGAGGTAGCGCCCGGCGGCGAGGGCCGCGTCGTAGATGTTGTTGGGGTCCTTGCGCCCGTCGCCGTTGGCGTCCTGGCCCCATGTGGCCCATGTCGACGGGATGAACTGCATCGGGCCGACGGCCCGGTCGTGGGTGGTGTCCCCGTCGTACGCGCCGTTGTCGGTGTCCGAGATGTTGGCGAAGCCGACACCGTTGAGGACGGGGCCGAGGATCCGGGAGGTGGTGGTGCCGTCGGCGTCGACCTTGCCGCCGCGCGCCTGGCCGGACTCCACCTTGCCGATAGCCGCGAGCAGCTGCCACGGCACCTTGCAGCCGGGGTCGGAGGACGCGATGGTCTGCTCGGCCCGCTTGTAGGCGGCGAGGACCGTGGCGGGTATGCCCGCTTCGGACGGTCCGGTCACCGGGAGGCCGGTGGAGCCGTCCGGCTTGGCCGGGGTGTTCAGCGGCGGAAGGTCCGTGTAGTAAGGGGAGTTGCCCGTAACCGGCGTGTCGGACGGCGGTGACACGTCCGACGCCTCCAGCGCCCCCTGGCCGTCACCGGTGATGGCATGCGTAATGCCGGGCGCCTGCGAGGCGGAGAGCGCCGCTACGGCGGCTGCGGCCACCGCCGTGGTGGTCGCTCCTCTGCGGAACCGGCGGCCGAATTGCGCTGCCATACGTCTGTCCCCTCCCCGAGCGGCTGACCGCGCTCCCGATGCGTCGACTCAGGCGACCCTACGGCAACTACGGGCGCCAGAACACCGGACCTTGACCGTTTTTCACCTATTGGCCACTTCCTGGTCGCCCGGAGTCCGGGACCCGGGATCGCGCATACTGGGCGCCGGGTGATCGACACTCCGATCGGTCCGGTCGACAAGGGTCACGGATCAGCGAGGGTCACGGGGAGGACCGCCGTCCATGCCGTTCACACTGAGCCATGTCGCCGCGGTGCTGCCGGGCCTTCGCGCAGACGGAACCGCGCGCGGTCCGCTGGTCGCCTCGGCGCTGGTGATGGGGTCGCTGTCACCGGACATGACGTACTTCGCGGCGACGCTCGTGCCCGGGGCCATGGGGTTCGGGCGGTTCACCCACTCCCCGGCGGGCGTGCTCACCGTCGATGTGGCGGTGACCGCGGTCCTGGTGGCCCTGTGGCTGATGATGCGCGAGCCGTTGCTCGCCCTGCTCCCGGGCGAATGGCAGGGCCGTGTCCACGCCGTACTGCGCGGGCGGCGCGGGGACAAGTCCCCGGCGTCGGGAGTGTGGTTCTGTGTGTCGGCGGTGATCGGTGCGACCACCCATGTCGTCTGGGACGCGTTCACCCACCACAGCAGATGGGGTACGGAGGTGCTGCCCGTGCTCAATGAGTCGGTGGGCGGACTTCACGGCTACCAGTTGGCGCAGTACGGTTCGTCGGTTCTCGCGGCCATGGTGATCGTCTGCTGCGCGGTGTCCGCGCTGCGGCGGCAGCCCCCGCAGCCCGCGCCGCCCTGCGTACCGGTGCTGGACCGACGTGCGCGGCGACTCGCGGGCGTGCTTCTGGGCGGATGCCTGCTGGCCGGGGCCGTCGAACGATGTGTGCGGTGGTACGGGGTCCACGGGCAGGTGGGTTCGGCACTCGACCTCGTCCCGACCGCCTGCTTCGGAGCGGGGGCGGGGCTGGCCCTGGGGCTGGTGGTGTACGGGGCGGGGATGCGGTTGCGGGAGCGGGTGACGGCACGCGTATCCGGCCGGCTCTGAACTCCGGCACCGGCAATTCCGGCGCCCGCGCCGCGCCCGGCCCCGTACGGACGTGACCCGAGGCGACCGACCGCATCCGGCCGCCGTTCCCGCCGATTCCGCGCCTGTCCGAACGCTGCGGCCCGATGCCGGGTGCCTCCCGGCGCTCCCGGGTGCCGTACGCTCCGGTGCGCCCGGCGCGTACACCCCGGGCCGTCCTCGCCTCCGCAAACCCCGCAAGCCCTGCGAACGCCCCTCGGCCCGGAGCCCCCGCCTTCCCGGTCGTGGTCGCGGACCGGGAAGGCCGGGGCCCGGGAAGCGGTCAGTGTGCCGCGGACTCCCAGTCCGGGCCGACGCCCACCGAGACGTCCAGCGGTGCGCTCAGGGACGCGGCCGACGACATCTCGCGCCGCACGATCGCTTCGACGTCCTCCCGCTCCCCCGGCGAGATCTCCAGCACGATTTCATCGTGGACCTGGAGCAGCAGCCGGGAGGAGAGCTTCGTCTCCTGGAGCGCGTCGTCCACCTTGAGCATGGCGATCTTGACGATGTCCGCGGCGGTGCCCTGGATCGGCGCGTTCAGCGCCATGCGCTCGGCGGCCTCCCGGCGCTGGCGGTTGTCGCTGTTCAGGTCGGGCAGATAGCGGCGGCGGCCGAGCATCGTCGCCGTGTACCCCGTGGCCCGCGCCTCCTCGACGACATGGTGCAGATAGTCACGGACCCCGCCGAAGCGCTCGAAGTAGGTGTCCATCAGGGCCCGCGCCTCGCCCGCCTCGATGTTCAGCTGCTGGGACAGGCCGAACGCGGAGAGTCCGTACGCCAGGCCGTACGACATGGCCTTGATCTTCCGGCGCATCTCCGCGTCGACGGCGGAGGTCTCGACGCCGAACACCTGTGAGGCCACGGTGTTGTGGAGGTCCTCGCCCGAGGTGAACGCCTGGATCAGGCCCTCGTCCTGGGAGAGATGGGCCATGACGCGCAGTTCGATCTGGCTGTAGTCGGCGGTCATCAGCGACTCGAAGCCCTCGCCGACCACGAAGCCCCGGCGGATGGCGCGGCCTTCGTCGGTGCGCACCGGAACGTTCTGCAGGTTCGGGTCGGTGGAGGACAGCCGGCCGGTTGCCGCGACGGTCTGGCTGAACGTGGTGTGGATACGGCCGTCTGCCGCGATGGTCTTGATCAGCCCCTCGACCGTCGAGCGCAGCCGGGCCTGCTCGCGGTGGCGGAGCATGATGACCGGCAGCTCGTGCTCGGTCTGGGCGGCGAGCCAGGCCAGTGCGTCGGCGTCCGTGGTGTAGCCGGTCTTGGTCTTCTTGGTCTTGGGCAGGTTCAGCTCCCCGAAGAAGACCTCCTGGAGCTGCTTGGGCGAACCGAGGTTGAATTCGTGCCCCACCGCGTCGTGGGCCTCCTTCACCGCCTGCTGGACGGCTCCGGCGAACAACTGCTCCATCGTCTCCAGATGGGCGCGGTCGGCGGCGATGCCGTGCCGCTCCATCCGCGCCAGCAGCAGGGAGGTGGGCAGCTCCACATCGTGCAGCAGCTCGGCCGCGCCGACCTCGGAGAGCCGTCGGCCGAACGCGTCCCCGAGGTCGAGGACGGCACGGGCCTGGGCCATCAGCGCGTCGGCCTCGGCCCGTTCGTCGGTGCCGAACGCCAGCTGGCCGTCGGCCGCGGCCGGGGCCAGCTCGCGGCCCAGATATTCGATCGAGAGCGCGTCCAGGGCGAAGGAGCGGCGGCCCGGCTTGACGAGATAGGCGGCGAGCGCGGTGTCCATGGTGATGCCCGCGATGTGCCAGCCGTGCTCGGGGAAGACCCGCAGGGCCTCCTTGGCACTGTGCAGGACCTTCGGACGGTGCGGGTCCGCGACCCAGGCGGCGAAGGCCCGCTCGTCGGCCTCGTCCAGCTGGGTCGTGTCGAACCAGGCCGCCTTCCCGTCGGCCGCGGCGAGCGCGACCTCGGTGACATTGCCGACACCGAGGGCCCAGGTGCCGACCGTCGCCACGCCGAGCGGCTGTGCGCCGTGCCGCTCCAGCCAGGGGCCCAGCTCGCCGGCCGAGAGCACGGAACCGTCCAGCTCGACGCCCGCGGCCGGGGCCGGGGCCTCCTCGGCGGCCGCGCCCGGGTCGACGGCGAGCAGCCGCTCACGCAGGCTGGGATTGCGGATCTCCAGGATCTCCAGGAAGCCCTTGAGCGCCGTCCTGTCGTACGGAGCGCGCTCCAGGTCGGCGACCGTCCCGGTCAGCTCCACGTCCCGCACCAGCTCGGTGAGGTGGCGGTTGAGCCTGACGGCGTCCAGATGGTCGCGCAGGGCCTGGCCGACCTTCCCCTTGACCTCGTCGGCGCGCTCGACCAGCTCGGCGAAGGAACCGAACTGGTTGATCCACTTGGTGGCCGTCTTCTCGCCGACACCGGGAATGCCCGGGAGATTGTCGGACGGGTCGCCGCGCAGGGCGGCGAAGTCGGGGTACTGCTGCGGGGTCAGTCCGTACTTCTCCTGGACCTTCTCCGGGGTGAAGCGGGTCAGCTCGGAGACGCCCTTGGTCGGGTAGAGCACGGTGACATGGTCGCTGACCAGCTGGAACGAGTCCCGGTCGCCGGTGACGATCAGCACGTCGAAGCCGGCGGCCTCCGCCTGGGTGGCGAGGGTGGCGATGATGTCGTCCGCCTCGAAGCCGTCGACCGCGAACCGCACCGCGTTCATGGTGTCGAGGAGCTCGCCGATCAGCTCGACCTGGCCCTTGAACTCGTCGGGGGTCGACGAGCGGTTCGCCTTGTACTCCGGGAAGTCGTCGGACCTCCAGGTCTTGCGGGACACGTCGAAGGCCACCGCGAAATGCGTGGGCGCCTCGTCGCGCAGCGTGTTCGCCAGCATCGACGCGAAGCCGTAGACGGCATTGGTCGTCTGGCCGCTCGCGGTCGAGAAGTTCTCCGCGGGCAGCGCGAAGAACGCCCGGTACGCCAGGGAGTGCCCGTCCATGAGGAGCAGGCGCGGACGGTTGTCGTCTGGGGTCTTCTTCGACGCTGTCTCAGCCACGGACACGATCCTGCCACGCCCCACTGACATTGCCGTCCACACCTGGCTCCGCAGCGGCGCTGTCAGCGCCGCATGGCAGGATTGCCCGTGACAGATCCGCATGGCGGCAGAGCAGTCCGTACGTACGGTGACCGGTCGTGCGCGCGGACCGGCGGTGTGTACGGGAGCGGCGCCCGCCCGGCGGTGGGATCTCTCGCAAGGGGAGCACGATGGCCAGCAAGCCGCCCGCAGGCGACCCGGTCCAGGACACACCGCAGGTCACCGCCCCGCCGCACGCCGCGGCCGGAGCCGCCGCCATCGGACACACCCTGAGGATCGCCCAGCGGCAGATGGGTGTCCGGCGCACCGCGCAGACCCTGCTCAAGGTCAATCAGAAGGACGGCTTCGACTGTCCGGGCTGCGCCTGGCCCGAGGGCGACGAGCGCCACACCGCGGAGTTCTGCGAGAACGGGGCGAAGGCGGTGGCCGAGGAGGCGACCCTGCGCCGGGTCACCCCCGACTTCTTCGCGGCGCATCCGCTCGGCGATCTGGCCTCCCGCAGCGGGTACTGGCTGGGGCAGCAGGGCCGTATCACCGAGCCCGTCCTGCTGCCCGAGGGCGCGGACCGGTACGAGCCGGTGAGCTGGGAGCGCGCGTTCGCGATCATCGCCGAGGAGCTGACCGCCCTCTCCTCCCCCGACGAGGCGCTCTTCTACACCTCGGGCCGCACCAGCAACGAGGCGGCGTTCCTGCTCCAGCTCTTCGCCCGCGAGTTCGGCACGAACAACCTCCCCGACTGCTCCAACATGTGCCACGAGTCCTCCGGCTCGGCGCTCACCGAGACGCTCGGCGTCGGCAAGGGCAGTGTGTCCCTGGAGGACATGCACCGGGCCGATCTGATCATCGTCGCCGGGCAGAACCCCGGCACGAATCACCCCCGGATGCTCTCCGCCCTGGAGAAGGCCAAGGCGGCCGGTGCGCGGATCATCTCGGTGAACCCGCTGCCCGAGGCCGGTCTGGAGCGGTTCAAGAACCCCCAGACCCCGCGCGGCATGCTCAAGGGCGTCGCACTGAACGATCTTTTCCTCCAGATCCGCATCGGCGGCGACCAGGCGCTGTTCCGGCTGCTGAACAAGCTGATCCTGGAGACCGCGGGAGCCGTCGACGAGGAGTTCGTCCGCGATCACACGCACGGGTACGAGGAGTTCGCGGCGGCGGCCCGCGCCGCCGACTGGGACGAGACGCTCGCGGCGACGGGACTCGACCGCGCCGGGATCGAGCGGGCGCTGGAGATGGTGCTGGAGTCCGAGCGGACGATCGTGTGCTGGGCGATGGGCCTGACCCAGCACAAGCATTCGGTGGCCACCATCCGCGAAGTGGTCAACTTCCTGCTGCTGCGCGGCAACATCGGCCGCCCCGGCGCCGGTGTCTGCCCGGTGCGCGGCCATTCGAACGTCCAGGGCGACCGGACCATGGGCGTCTTCGAGCGGCCCGCGCCCGCTTTCCTGGACGCCCTGGAGAAGGAGTTCGGCTTCGCGCCGCCGCGCCACCACGGCTTCGACGTCGTACGGTCCATCCGGGCACTGCGCGACGGCGAGGCGAAGGTCTTCTTCGCGATGGGCGGGAACTTCGTGGCGGCGACGCCCGACACGGAGGTCACCGAGGCCGCGATGCGCGGGGCCCGGCTGACCGTCCACGTCTCCACCAAGCTGAACCGCTCGCACGCCGTGACGGGCAGGCGCGCGCTGATCCTGCCGACGCTGGGGCGTACGGACAGGGACGTGCAGGCGGGCGGACGGCAGGTGGTGACGGTCGAGGACTCCATGGGAATGGTGCACGCCTCACGCGGCAACCTCCCGCCCGCGAGCCCGCATCTGCTCTCCGAGCCGGCGATCGTGGCGCGGCTGGCGCGGGCGGTGCTGGGGGCGCGTTCGTCGACTCCGTGGGAGGAGTTCGAGCAGGACTACGCGGCGATCCGCGACCGGATCGCCCGGGTGATCCCCGGCTTCGAGGACTTCAACGCGAAGATCGCCCGTCCGGGAGGTTTCACCCTGCCGCACGCGCCCCGGGACGAGCGCCGCTTCCCGACCGCCACGGGAAAGGCCAACTTCACCGCCGCGCCCGTCGAGTTCCCCTCGGTGCCCGAGGGCAGGCTGCTGCTCCAGACCCTGCGCTCGCACGACCAGTACAACACCACGGTCTACGGCCTCGACGACCGTTACCGCGGGATCAAGGGCGGCCGCCGCGTCGTCCTGGTGAACCCGGACGACGCGCGCGAGCTGGGCCTGGCGGACGGTTCGTACACCAATCTGGTGAGCGAGTGGAAGGACGGGGTGGAGCGGCGCGCCCCCGGCTTCCGGGTCGTGCACTATCCGACCGCGCGGGGCTGCGCGGCGGCGTACTACCCGGAGACGAATGTGCTCGTACCGCTGGACTCGACGGCGGACACCAGCAATACACCGGCGAGCAAGTCGGTGGTGGTGCGGTTCGAGCCGGTGTAGCGGGGACGGCGGGTGCGCGGTGCCGGTGTCGCCCGTGGAGTGGCGGGACCCGGCCCGATCCGAACGAAAGACCGCCCTAAGCGTTCGCTCAGGCATCTGGTATGACGGTGCATACAGCACGCAGGACACCGAGATCGGAGCCGGGCCCCATGGGCGAGCAGCACACCGTGAAGTTCCCGCAAGACGTCGTCGCCGAGTACGCCGCCCTCGGGGTGGATCTCCCGGCACTCTTCTCCGCCGGGCATCTGGGCAGCCGTATGGGCATCCGGATCGTCGAGGCGGCGGCGGAGCGCGTGGTCGGCACCATGCCGGTGGAGGGCAACACCCAGCCGTACGGACTGCTCCACGGCGGAGCGTCCGCCGTACTGGCGGAGACCCTGGGCTCGATCGGCTCGATGCTGCACGGAGGCAGCACCAGGATGGCCGTCGGGGTGGACCTCAACTGCACACATCACCGGGGGGCGCGGTCCGGGCTGGTGACGGGGGTCGCGACGCCGGTGCACCGCGGCCGTTCGACGGCCACGTACGAGATCGTGATCACCGATGAGCAGGACAAAAGGGTCTGTACCGCCCGGCTGACCTGCATGCTGCGGGACGTGCGGCCCGGCGACGCCGATCTGCTGCCGGGCGCGCCGGCCTCCGGTCCCGCGTAGCTCCCCGCACAACACCGGCACCCGGCGGGCCGTGGACGACCACCCGGCCGAGCGGCCCGCCCCCCCTGCGGCGATCACCCGCAGGCTCGTTGTGTCACCGATCGTGACGGTTTAGCTTGCCCCCATGGGGACCTCACGGCACGCCTCGATCGGGCACACTCTGGGCGCTTTTCTCGCCGTCGTGGTCGCCACGGGCTGCACGGCGACCCCGTCGGCCCCACCACCCGCGACGACAACTCCCGCCCCGCAGAAGACCTCACTTGCCGACATCTGCACGAATCTTGTTGCCTATTGGGCGAAAGAGGCACTGAAGGGCGGTAAGTGGGCAGGGCTCGACTGGGAGCAGAAGGGGCTCTCCAACGAGCAGTACGACCTCCACGAGGAGGTCGTCGCAGCGGCCCGCGCCGAGGAGAGACGCCGAGGCCGGACGGCGGCGCTCGCCCTGATCGACGCCCGGACCAGGCAGAAGTGCGCGGCACGGAACGGCGCCACGGGCAGCTCCGAGAACTGGCGGCCACCGCGGTGAGCGGCGGCACCGGCCGGTGGGGCCGATCAGTCGCCGCCGACGATCATCCGTGGTCAGCGCACTCGAACCGCCGTGATCACCCGGCGCTCCCGCTCCCTGCGGCCACCGTCGTTTCGAGTGTGTGCCGGGCCGAAGACCACCCGCGGCGAGGCCCACGGCCGCCCCCGGGGCCGGGGCACCCCGCACGGCAGCCCGCGCCGGTCCGGGCCGCCCGATCCGCACCGGGCGCGCCGTCTCCGCCGACCCGGCCTCCGCACCGGCGCGTTCGCCGTGCGGAGCGCCCCCGCCCATCGGCCGTAGCCCCACCGTTCGGGTCCGCCCGGCGGCCGGCGCACACCCACGACCGGGGCCGCTGTCCACGCGGCGCCGGACCGTGCGGCCACCACCCGCGCACCCCTGGCGGCCACCGGGCGGAGCTCGGTGCAATACCGCGTGGCCGTACCACGGGCCTGGAAGATCACCTCCGCCGAACGTCACTCTCCGCAATAAGAGAGAGATCGACAAAATCAGGCTCGCTCCGCGGCTCGTCCGCGCGGACGATCTCGCCCGGACGCCCGGATCCGGGGGCCCGCGAACCACCCCAAGATCACCTCAAGCGCCGTGGTGGAACAGGGCGTTCTCAGCATATGAGCGCGCGCGTCAGCACGAGATGCCCGATCCGCCCGCACGGGATCTGAGCGATTTTTGAGCTTGGCATAACAAGAGAGTCACATCCTGACCCCGAGACTGCCCCACCCAACCACCTGCGCTTAGAGTCACCGCCAGTCACCGCGCCGCCGGGCAATATCAGCACGGCGCATTCCCGTACGGCCCGGCGACCAAACGGCACCTCAGGGGAGGGCCGTGCCAGGGAAAGGACTTATCGTGCGAAACCGTTCCTTGCTCATACTCACCACCGTGGTCACCACGGGAGCGCTCACCCTCACCGCCTGCGGATCGCGCGACGACAACTCCGGCGACGGGGGCAAGGACAAAAAGACCACCGTCGTCATCGGCCTCGACGCCCCGCTGACGGGTTCGCTCTCCGCGCTGGGCCAGGGCATCAAGAACTCCGTCGAGCTGGCGGCGAAGAACGCCAACAAGGACAACGTGGTACCCGGCGTCGAGTTCAAGGTCGAATCCTTCGACGACCAGGCCGTGCCCGCCTCCGGACAGGCCAATGCCGTCAAGCTGGCCGGCATGAAGGACGTCCTCGGCGTCGTCGGCCCGCTCAACTCCGGGGTCGCGCAGTCGATGCAGGGTGAGTTCGGCAGGGCCAACCTGGTCCAGATCTCTCCGGCCAACACCAACCCGTCGCTGTCACAGGGCGACAAGTGGGGCTCGGGCGAGAAGAAGCGCCCCTTCAAGACCTACTTCCGTACCGCCACCACCGACGTGATCCAGGGCAAGTTCGCCGCCCAGTACCTGTACAACGAGGCCAAGAAGAAGAAGGTCTACGTCGTCGACGACAAGCAGACCTACGGCGCCGGTCTCGCCGCGATCTTCGCCGAGGAGTTCAAGCGCCTCGGCGGCACCGTGGCGGGCACCGACAACGTCACGGTCAAGGAGACCGACTTCTCCGGCACCGCCGACAAGGTCAAGGCGTCCGGCGCGGACTCGGTGTTCTTCGGCGGCCAGTACCCCGAGGGCGGTCTGCTCTCCGACCAGGTCAAGAAGGTCGGCGCGAAGATCCCCACCATGGGTGGCGACGCGCTCTACGACCCCGCGTTCATCAAGGCCTCCGGCCAGTCGAACGACGGTGACCTCGCCACCTCCGTCGGCTACCCGATCGAGCAGCTGCCGACGGCGAAGAAGTTCATCGACGACTACAAGGCGGCCGGGTTCAAGGACCCGTACGCGGCGTACGGCGGCTACTCCTACGACGCCGCCTGGGCCATCATCCAGGCCGTGAAGTCGGTCGTCGACGCCAACGACGGCAAGGTTCCCTCCGACGCCCGCGCCAAGGTCACCGAGGCGATGGCCAAGGTCGCCTTCGAAGGTGTGACCGGCAAGGTCGCCTTCGACGAGTTCGGTGACACCACGAACAAGCAGCTCACGGTCTACTCCGTCAAGAACGGCGAGTGGGCCTCGGTCAAGAGCGCCACGTTCGAGGACTGATCCTCACCGCCTTGCCCCGCAGCACCTGACCTCATGCCGCGCGAGGGCGCAAACAGCGCCCTCGCGCGGAGTCATATCCGACACGCTCATCGGAGGCTCTGCGGTGAACGAACTGCCGCAACAGCTGGCCAATGGCCTGGCCCTCGGTGCCCTGTACGGCCTCATCGCCATCGGGTACACCATGGTCTACGGCATTGTTCAGCTCATCAACTTCGCCCACGGCGAGATCTTCATGATCGGGGGCTTCGGCGCCCTGACCACCTATATATGGCTCCCCAACGGGGTCTCGCTGTTCGTTGCGGTCCCGCTCATGATCATAGGTGGCGCCATCGCGTCCGTCGCGGTCGCGACGGCTGCGGAACGGTTCGCCTATCGGCCCCTGCGCGGTGCTCCGAGGCTGGCCCCGCTGATCACCGCGATCGGTCTGTCCATCGCACTCCAGCAGATCGTCTGGGCCTGGTATCCCGACGCCAAGAAGGCCCGGAGTTTCCCCGAGTTCGCGGGCGAGTCCTACAAGCTCCTGGACAACCTCGCCATCCAGCGCTCCGACGCGTTCCTCCTGGTGCTCGCCCCGCTCTGCATGTTCGCCCTCGGCTTCTTCGTCTCCAAGAGCCGGAGCGGGCGGGCCATGCAGGCCACCGCGCAGGACCCGGACACCGCCAAGCTCATGGGCATCAACACGGACCGCATCATCGTGATGGCCTTCGCCATCGGTGCGGCCTTCGCCGCCGTCGCGGCGGTCGCCTACGGCCTGGACAAGGGGCAGATCCACTACGAGATGGGCTTCCTGCTCGGACTGAAGGCGTTCACCGCAGCGGTCCTGGGCGGTATCGGCAACATCTACGGAGCCATGGTCGGCGGTGTCGTCCTCGGTCTCGCCGAGGTGATGTCGATCGCATACATCGCGGAAATCCCCGGAATGCAGCAGCTCGGCGGTGGCGCCTGGTCCAACGTCTGGGCGTTCGTACTTCTCATCCTCGTGCTCCTGGTCAGGCCACAGGGCCTGCTCGGTGAGCGCGTCGCGGATCGGGCGTGAGAGCGATGACCGACACCACCAAGACCACAGACCTCGTACCCGCGGACAGCGACTCCCGTACCGCGACACTCCGCTGGGTCACGGCGTTCGGCGGACTCGCCACCGTCGCCAGCGCCTTCATGTCGTGGACGTACACGGACGAGTTCCCCGGTGATCTGACCGTCTACGGCTACCCGGGCGGCCTCCAGGTGCTCAGCCTGGTGGCCGGAGCGCTCGTCGTCTTCCACTCCCTGGCCGCACTCGGCATCAAGGGCCTCGGCTGGCTCGCGCCCACCGGCACGTCCAAGGCCCTGCGGCTGTTCGCCCTCGGCGCCCTCGGCACCACCTGGTACACCGTTGTCGCCATCGCCGCGAAGCTCGGCGGTCTGGCCAATCTGGAGCCGGGTGGCTTCGTCGCGGCGGTCGCGTCCCTCGTGCCGCTCGTCGCCTTCCTGCTGCCCGACGACACCCGACCGGCTCCGCCCGCGAAGGAACTCCCCTCCTGGGCCGAGGTCCTGCTCATCGTCGCCGTCTTCGGCATCGGGCTGTACATCGTCACGTACGGCATCGACACCGAGTACGCCGAACTGTTCACCGGCTACCTCATCACGGTCGGCTTCGCCGCCGCGGCCTTCGTCAAGTCCGGCCTGCTGGGACGGATCTCCGCCCTCACCACCAAGTACCGGCAGATGACCGTCATCGCCGCGTTCGTCGCGGCAGCGGCCTTTCCCTTCACCCAGAACACCGACACCTACACACTCGTCGCGGTCAACATCCTGATCTTCGCGACCGTGGCGCTGGGTCTGAACATCGTCGTCGGCCTGGCCGGGCTGCTCGACCTCGGTTACGTCGCCTTCCTCGGCGTCGGCGCGTACACGGCGGCCATCGTCTCCGGTTCGACGGCCTCCGTGCTCGACATCCAGTTCCCGTTCTGGGCGTCCGTTCTCACCGGTGCCGCCGCCTCACTGGTCTTCGGCGTGGTGATCGGCGCGCCGACCCTGCGGCTGCGCGGCGACTACCTCGCCATCGTGACCCTGGGATTCGGCGAGATCTTCCGTATCTCCATGGGCAATCTGGACGGCACCTCGGGCCCGGACATCACCAACGGACCCAACGGCATCCCCAACATCCCGGACCTGGAGTTCTTCGGGTTCGACTTCGGGGAGTCCCATACCGTCCTGGGGGTCGTGCTCGGCCCGTACGCCAACTACTACCTGCTGATGCTGCTGGCGATGATCCTGGTCGTCCTCATCTTCAACCGGTCCGAGAGCTCCCGCATCGGCCGTGCCTGGGTCGCGATCCGCGAGGACGAGACCGCCGCGACCGCCATGGGCATCAACGGCTTCCGGGTGAAGCTGATCGCCTTCGCGCTGGGCGCGACCCTCGCCGGTCTCGCCGGAACCGTGCAAGCACACGTCCAGCACACCGTGGTGCCGGAGATGTATCTGTTCGCCCATCCGGTGCCGCCCAACTCGGCGTTCCTGCTGGCGGCCGTCATCCTCGGCGGCATGGGCACGGTCAGTGGTCCGCTGATCGGCGCCGCGCTGCTCTACATGATCCCGGCGAAGCTCCAGTTCCTCCATGACTACCAGCTCCTCGGCTTCGGCGTCGCGCTGATCCTGCTGATGCGCTTCCGTCCGGAGGGTCTGATCGCCAACCGCCGCGCGAAGCTGGAGTACCACGAGAACGATCAGAGTGACGTGCCGGACGAGGACACCCCGGACTCCGGCGTCAGCATCGCCAAGGCTGGGGCGTGACGACATGACGACCACCACCAAGACCGTGGCCGAGACCGTGCTGGACGCCAGCGGGGTCACCATGCGCTTCGGCGGTCTGACCGCCGTGCGCTCGGTCGACCTCACGGTGCGCTCGGGCGAGATCGTCGGTCTCATCGGCCCCAACGGCGCGGGGAAGACCACCTTCTTCAACTGCCTGACCGGTCTGTACATCCCCACCGAGGGCAAGGTCACCTACAAGGGCACCGTCCTGCCGCCCAAACCGCATCTGGTGACCCAGGCGGGGGTGGCCCGCACCTTCCAGAACATCCGGCTGTTCAACAACATGTCGGTCCTGGAGAACGTCCTCGTGGGGCGCCACACACGGACCAAGGAGGGCCTGTGGTCCGCCCTGCTGCGCGGCCCCGGGTTCCGGAAGGCGGAGGCCGCCTCGCACCAACGGGCCATGGAACTCCTGTCGTTCACCGGACTCGACCACAAGGCCGACCATCTGGCCCGCAATCTCCCCTACGGCGAACAGCGCAAGCTGGAGATCGCCCGGGCGCTGGCGAGCGATCCGGGGCTGCTGCTCCTGGACGAGCCGACGGCCGGTATGAATCCGCAGGAGACCCGGGCCGCCGAGGAACTCATCTTCGCCATCCGGGACCAGGGCATCGCCGTACTCGTCATCGAGCACGACATGCGCTTCATCTTCAATCTCTGCGACCGGGTGGCCTGTCTGGTGCAGGGGGAGAAACTCGTCGAGGGCACCCCCGAGGTCGTCCAGGGCGACGAGCGGGTCATCGCCGCCTATCTGGGCACACCCTTCGAGGGGGCGCCGGGCGCGGAGGAAGTCGCGGAGGTCGAGGCGGCCGAGGCGGAGGCACAGAGCGGCACCAGCACCGCCACCGGCCCGGAAGGGGAAGCCCAGTGACCGCACTGCTAGAGGTCGAGGACCTCAGGGTCGCCTACGGCAAGATCGAGGCCGTGAAGGGCATCTCCTTCAGCGTCGAGGCCGGGCAGATCGTCACCCTCATCGGGACGAACGGCGCGGGCAAGACCACCACCCTGCGCACACTCTCCGGACTGCTGAAGCCCTCCGCCGGACGGATCCGCTTCGACGGCAGGCCGCTCGCGGGGGTCCCCGCGCACAAGATCGTGTCGCTGGGCCTGGCCCACTCCCCCGAGGGCCGGCATATCTTCCCCCGGCTGACGATCGCGGAGAATCTCCAGCTCGGCGCGTTCCTGCGGACGGACAAGGCGGGCATCCATCAGGACATCCAGCGGGCCTACGAGCTGTTCCCGATCCTGGGAGAGCGCAGCAAGCAGGCCGCGGGCACCCTCTCCGGCGGTGAGCAGCAGATGCTCGCCATGGGCCGGGCGCTGATGTCCCGGCCGAAGCTGCTGATGCTGGACGAGCCCTCCATGGGGCTGTCGCCGATCATGATGCAGAAGATCATGGCGACGATCTCGGAGCTGAAGGCCCAGGGCACCACGATTCTGCTGGTCGAGCAGAACGCCCAGGCCGCGCTCTCGCTCGCCGATCAGGGGCATGTGATGGAGGTCGGCCATGTTGTCCTGTCCGGCTCCGGACAGGATCTGCTCCATGACGAGTCCGTCCGGAAGGCGTATCTCGGCGAGGACTGATCCGGGGCCCGGGGCCGTCCCCCGTCGCCGCCGGACCGACCGGCGGGCACGGGGCCGACCGCCGCCGCGGACACCGGAAGGGGCCCGCGCCCGTCTCAGGGGCGCGGGCCCCTTCCCTGTCCGTATCCGCATCAGTCCCGCGGCTGCTTCCGTGTGCCGGTGGCCGGGGGGCTGGTCCTACTGGTCGCCCTTGGCCGCCTTCTTCTCCTCCGCGTCCTCGATGACCGCTTCGGCGACCTGCTGCATCGACATCCGCCGGTCCATGGAGGTCTTCTGGATCCAGCGGAACGCGGCGGGCTCGGTCAGCCCGTACTCCGTCTGGAGAATGCTCTTCGCGCGGTCGACGAGCTTGCGGGTCTCCAGCCGCTGGGAGAGGTCGGCGACCTCCTTCTCCAGCGCCCTCAGCTGGGTGAAGCGGGAGACGGCCATCTCGATGGCGGGCACCACGTCGCTCTTGCTGAAGGGCTTGACGAGATACGCCATGGCTCCCGCGTCCCGCGCCCGTTCCACCAGGTCGCGCTGGGAGAAGGCGGTGAGCATCAGAACGGGTGCGATGGACTCCTCGGCGATCTTCTCGGCCGCCGAGATGCCATCGAGGACGGGCATCTTCACATCGAGGATGACCAGGTCGGGCCGGTGTTCCCGGGCCAGTTCGACGGCCGCCTGACCGTCCCCGGCCTCACCGACGACCGCGTATCCCTCTTCCTCCAGCATCTCCTTGAGGTCGAGCCGGATGAGGGCCTCGTCCTCGGCGATCACGACGCGGGTCGTGAGCGGAGGGACATGGGACTTGTCGTCGTCGGCGACGGGGTGGGGCTGGTCGGGGGCGGTCACGGGACTCCTCATTCCAAGGCAGGGTGCTCCCCATGAGACTACCCAGCTCCTGTATGGTTGGGGCACGAAGGGTGTTCGTAGTCCTTAGTTTCCAAGGGCGCCCCGGTAGCCCAGCGGTAGAGGCAATGGTCTCAAACACCATCCAGCGTGGGTTCGAATCCCACCCGGGGTACATTCCCTCACATTCCAAGGTCATAGATGAGGCCCCTCCGTGGAGGGGCCTCGGTGCGTCACCTGGGGGAATCGTCCTCACCGATGCGGTGTACACGCACCAGGTTGGTCGATCCGGGCACTCCGGGCGGGGAGCCGGCCGTGATCACCACGATGTCGCCGCGCTCACAGCGGCCGATCTTCAGAAGCTCCTCGTCGACCTGGGCCACCATCGCGTCCGTGGACTCGACATGGGGACCGAGGAAGGTCTCCACACCCCAGACCAGATTCAGCTGGGAGCGGGTGGCCGGGTCGGGCGTGAAGGCCAGCAGCGGAATGGGTGAGCGGTAGCGGGAGAGCCGCTTGACCGTGTCGCCGGACTGGGTGAACGCCACCAGGAACTTCGCGCCGAGGAAGTCCCCCATCTCGGCCGCCGCCCGGGCGACCGCGCCGCCCTGGGTACGGGGCTTGTTGCGCTCGGTCAGCGGGGGCAGCCCCTTGGCGAGCACGTCCTCCTCGGCCGCCTCGACGATACGGCTCATCGTGCGCACGGTCTCCACGGGGTACTTCCCGACGCTCGTCTCGCCGGAGAGCATCACCGCGTCCGTCCCGTCGATGACCGCATTGGCCACATCGGACGCCTCGGCGCGCGTGGGACGGGAATTGTCGATCATCGAGTCCAGCATCTGGGTGGCGACGATGACCGGCTTCGCGTTGCGCCTGGCGAGCTTGATCGCACGCTTCTGGACGATCGGCACCTGCTCCAGGGGCATTTCGACGCCCAGGTCGCCGCGCGCGACCATGATGCCGTCGAAGGCCGCCACGATGTCGTCGATGTTCTCGACGGCCTGGGGCTTCTCCACCTTGGCGATGACGGGGAGCCGGCGGCCCTCCTCGTCCATGATCCGCTGCACATCGACGATGTCCCGCCCGCTGCGCACGAACGAGAGGGCGATGATGTCCGCACCGGTCCGCAGCGCCCAGCGGAGGTCCTCGATGTCCTTCTCGGAGAGCGCCGGCACCGAGACCGCGACACCGGGGAGGTTCAGGCCCTTGTTGTCGGAGACCATGCCTCCCTCGACGACGGTGGTACGCACCCGGGGGCCGTCGACCCCGGTCACCTCAAGGGTCACCTTGCCGTCGTCGACGAGGATACGCTCGCCCGTGGTGACATCGCCGGCGAGCCCGCCGTACGTGGTGCCGCAGATATTGCGGTCACCCTCCGTCTCCTCGACGGTGATGACGAATTCATCGCCGCGTTCAAGGAGTACGGGCCCCTCGCGGAAGCGCCCGAGCCGGATCTTCGGACCTTGAAGGTCGACGAGGACCCCGACACTGCGTCCCGTTTCGTCGGACGCCTTGCGGACGCGCTGGTAGCGCTCCTCGTGCTCGGCGTACGAGCCGTGGCTGAGGTTGAGGCGGGCGATGTCCATTCCGGCCTCGACCAATGCCTTGATCTGGTCGTAGGAGTCGGTGGCGGGGCCCAGGGTACAGACGATTTTGGCTCGGCGCATGGTGCGAGCCTATTGCTTACCGGTGGGTAGGAAATTGGTACCGCGTGACTGCCCAACATCCTTTGCGTTAACGCTTATTGACAAGTGTTGAATTGTGCGGAGAGGTGCTCCGATGAGCATTTCCGGGCGTCGCTGCGTGAATACACCGTGGCTTTCCGTCACAACGCGGGGGGAGTGATCGTGAAGCGGGCGTTCACCTGTGCGTAGACGGTCTGGCGGCGGGGTTCGAGATCGAGGGCGGGCGCGGCCTCGGCGACGGCGCCCCCGTAGGCGGCCGAGCGGGCGCCCGGCATCGGCATCGCCGCGTCGTAGGCCATCGGCACCTCGGCGCCCAGGTCCGCCAGCTCGACCAGGGCGGTCAGCCGGGCACCCAGCGCGGCCGCGTACTCCCGGGCCCGCTTGACGGCCTCCAGCACCGCCTGGCGGCGGGCCTCGCCATGGGCCGGCGAGTCGGGCCGCAGCGCCCACCAGGGTCCGCCGACGCTGCTCAGCTCCAGATCGGCGAGACGGGTCGTCAGCTCGCCGAGCGCGGTGAAGTCGGCGAGCGTGGCGCCCAGATGGACGTGTCCGTGGTACGTCCGCACACGCTCGCCCCTGCCGTGGCGGGTCAGCTCCGGGGTGATGGAAAACGCGCCGGTCTCCAGCTTCTCCACCGCGTCGCCGTAGGACTTGATCAGCTCCAGGGCGGCGGAGTTGCGGCGGGTGAGATCCTCCAGCGCGCTGCGCCGGTCGGTGCCGCGGGCCTTGACCGAGACCGTGATCCGCGCGATCTCCGGATCGAACTCCAGCCGGGCCTCACCGCGCACCGCGACCCGGGGCGCCTCGGGGGTGCCGAAGGGCGAGGGGAGAGGAGGTGCGTCGGGGGTGGGTCCATCGGTCGTCACGTGCTCTCTCCCTTTGCCCGAAAGCTGACACGAGTCCGGCCCGGAGAGGGGCCGGCGCGACGCCCGCACACGGTGTACGGCGCCGGGCGTCGCACGGCGTCGCGTACCGGGCGTCCGCCGCCGTACCGACACTCTCGCACTCCCCGGGGTCCGGCGGCGGACATCCGGGGAAACCGGCGGGCCGCCCCGCGGCGCCGTCCCCGGGCGCCGGACGTCAGACCCCGCGGGCCAGGGGCGTGAGTTCCCTGCCCTGCCCCGGGATCACGGGCTCCCGGTGCCGCTCCAGGCCGAAGCTGGTGAAAGCGGTGCGGCGGGGCATCGGATACGGCTCCCGTCCGGTGACCGCGTTGAGGATGACCGCGCTGCGCCAGGCCGCGAGGCCGAGATCGGGGACGCCGACGCCATGGGCGTGGGTCCCGGTGTTCTGCACGTACAGCGAGCCCGTCACCGAGGGGTCGAGGACCATCCGGAACTCCTCGTCGATCCGCGGCCGTCCGGCCGAGTCGTGCCGCAGGTACGGGTCGAGCCCGGCGAGCATCCGGCCGAGCGGACGCTCGCGGTAGCCGGTGGCGAGCACGACGGCGTCCGTGGTGAGCCGGGTGCGGGTGCCCTGCTGGACGTGGTCCAGGTGGAGTTCGACCTTGGTGGTGGCGACCCGGCCCGCCGTCCGGACGAGTACACCGGGGGTGAGGACGGCGTCCGGCCAGCCGCCGTGCAGGCTGCGCCGGTACAGCTCCTCGTGGATCGCGGAGATCGTGCCCGCGTCGATGCCCTTGTGGAGCTGCCACTGGCGCGGCAGGAGCAGGTCGCGGGTCTCCTGGGGCAGCGCGTGGAAGTAGCGGGAGTAGTCGGGGGTGAAGTGCTCCAGGCCGAGCTTGGAGTACTCCATCGGCGCGAACGCCTCCGTACGGGCCAGCCAGTGGAGCCCCTCGGACCCGGCCGGGCGCGACCTCAGCAGATCGAGGAAGACCTCCGCGCCCGACTGGCCCGAGCCGATGACCGTGACGTGCCCGGCGGTGAGCAGCCGGTCGCGGTGGGCCAGATAGTCGGCCGAGTGGATCACCGGGACGGTCGGGTCGTCGGTGAGAGGGCGCAGGGCGTCGGGGACGTACGGCTCGGTGCCGACGCCGAGCACGACGTTCCGGGCGTGGGTGCGGCCGAGGGCCTCCACCTCGCCCTGGGAGTCGAGCTGGGTGAAGTCGACCTCGAACACGTCGCGTTCGGGGTTCCAGCGGACCGCGTCGATCTGGTGGCCGAAGTGCAGGGACGGCAGGCTGTCGCTGACCCAGCGGCAGTAGGCGTCGTACTCGGCGCGGTGGATGTGGAACTTCTCGGCGAAGTAGAACGGGAAGAGCCGCTCGCGCGAGCGCAGATAGCTGAGGAAGCTCCAGGGGCTCGACGGGTCGGCGAGGGTCACCAGATCGGCGAGGAAGGGGACTTGCAGGGTCGTTCCTTCGATCAGGAGCCCGGGGTGCCAGCTGAAGTGGGGGCGCTGGTCGTAGAACGCGGCGTCCAGGCCGCCGTGGACGCCGTCGGCGAGCGCGGCCAGGGAGAGGTTGAACGGGCCGATGCCGATGCCCACGAGGTCCCGGGGCCGTGGGTCCTCCCAGGCGCTCCGGGCCGAGGTGCGCTCGGCGGAGGTCCCGTCGGCCGTCGGTGAGGATTCGGTTGCGGGCGTGCCGGTCATCTGCGGGTGCCGCCTTCCACGAGTTCGATCAGTTTCTGGAGGTCGCCGGGGGTGGCGTGGGGGTTGAGCAGGGTGGCCTTCAGCCAGAGCCGGCCGTCGGCGCGGGCCCGTCCGAGGACGGCGCGGCCCTCTGTGAGCAGGGCACGGCGGATCTCGGCGGTCTCGTCATCGGTGGCCCCGGCGGGCCGGAACAGCACGGTGGTCAGGGTCGGCCGGTCCCACAGTTCGAGCCCGGGGCGGGCCTCGACGCGGTCGGCGAGCTCCTGGGCGAGGTGGAGCGTACGGTCCACCAGTTCGGCCAGTCCGGTGCGGCCGAGGGCCTTGAGCGTGACGGCGATCTTGAGGATGTCGGGCCGCCGGGTGGTGCGCAGCGAGCGGCCGAGGAGGTCGGGGAGCCCGGCCTCGGTGTCGTCGCCGGGGTTGAGGTAGTCGGCGGTGACCGCGAGGGGGGCGAGTCGGGCGCGGTCCCGTACGGCGAACAGTCCGGCGGCGACCGGCTGCCAGCCCAGTTTGTGCAGATCGAGGGTGACGGTGTGGGCGCGCTCGACACCGGCCAGCACGGCGCGGTGGCGCTCGCTGAACAGCAGTGCGCCCGCGTAGGCGGCGTCCACGTGCAGTTCGGCGCCGTGGCGCTCGCACAGACCGGCGATCAGGGGCAGCGGGTCGATCCGCCCGGTGTCCGTGGTCCCGGCGGTGGCGACGACGAGATGCGGGCCGGGGACCCGGGTGAGCGCGTCGTCGAGCGCGGCGGGGTCGAGGACACCCCCGGGTGCCGGTACGGCGACGGGTTCGGGCAGCCCCAGCAGCCACGCGGCTCTGCGTACGGAGTGGTGGGCGCTGGTCGCGCAGACCACCTGGACCGCGCCGTGGCGCTCGCGGGCCAGCAGCAGGGCGAGCTGGTTGGACTCGGTGCCGCCGGTGGTGACCAGGGCGTCCGCGGTCTCCGTGCCCGGGTACACCTCGGCGGCGAGCACGGCGGTCACGGCCTTCTCCACCTCGGAGGGGGCCGGGGCCTGGTCCCAGGAGTCCAGGGACGGGTTGAGCGCGCTGACGGCGAGATCGGCGGCGACGGCGAGGGCGAGGGGGGCGGTGTGCAGATGGGCGGCGCAGAGCGGGTCGGCGGGGTCCGCCGCGCCCGCCGCCGTCGCGTGGACGAGGTGGCGGAGCGCGTCCTCGGCGCCGGTGCCGTGGGCGGGGAACACCTCGCCGAGCGCTTCCCGGGTCCGGGCGGCGACGGCGTCGGGCCCACCCGGCGGGAAGGGGCCGCCACGGGAGGCCGCGCCGGTGCGGAGGGCGTCGAGCACGACGGTGAGGAGCGGGCGGAGGGCGTCCCGTTCGCCGCCGTCGCTTCGGTTGTGCTCGCCTCCGCCGCCGTCCCCTCCGGTGTGCTCGTGTCCGTCGCGGTCGCTTCCGGGGCGGGCGGGGTCCGTGCGGGCGGGGTCCGTACCGCTTCGTCCGGTGCCGCCGGGGGTGCCGGCGAGCGGGGGTGTGCGGGGCACGGTCATCGCGGGCTCCTCCGGTGGCGGGCGGTGCCCCCCGGTGTGGGGGGTCCCTGTGCTCAACGAGCCGGAGGGGCGGGAGGTGTTGGGGGTGTTGCGGTGCGAGATGCCAGGGGTGCCGGGAGCGGGCGGGTGTACGGTGCGGGCCCTCGCCGGGGCTCCTCCCGTACACCGCTCCTCGAAGGCCGGGAGGGGCGGGCAACACCCCGGCCCGGCGCGGGAAACGGGCCGGACCGCGCAGGTCCGGCCGGGGCTCCGTCCCGGGCCGCTCCGGAGAGACCGGCTGTCCCCGCGCCATCGGGGGAAACGGGCCGCCCGCCGGGAGCCCGCACCCCACAGCAGGACCCGGCCGTCGCCCGACGGGACACGCGGGGACGGCCCGCGCGGGGACCGGCGGGGGCTCCCGCCCCTCGCCTCCCGGAACGGGGCAGGGGCATCCGCCGGCCGGACCTCCCGGAAGGGCGGCGCGCCGGCGGTCGAGGGGCGGGGCGCGGGTCAGGAGGACGGGGAGCGGGTGGCGAGGGCGCGACGGAGGTCGTCGAGCTGGTCGCCGAGCTTTCGGCGGAGCGCCGGGATCACGGGTGAGTCGCGCAGACACCCCTCGCCGAGCTCCAGCGTCTCCGGGTCCACCGCGTGGAGCGGGAAGGCGTAGCGGCCCGCCGCGTCCGCGATGGCCGGGCCGCGGCGGTCGGCGAGGGCGACGGCGTCGGCGAAGTAGCGGGGGATGTACTCCCGTACGAGATCGGCCTGTTCGGGCTGCCAGAAGCCCTGGGCCGTCGCGATGAAGAGGTAGTTGGAGAGCGTGTCGTCGGTGAAGAGGAGGTCCCAGGCCGCGGCCTTCGCCTCGGGCTCCGGGAGCGCCGCGCGGCAGCGGGCCGCGCCCTCCCGGCCGGTCGCGCTGGGGTCGCGCTGCTCCTCCGCCGCGATCGTGCGCTCGTCGAGGGCTCCGAGGACGGCCAGCCGGTAGAGGACGCGCCAGCGCAGTTCGGGGTCGAGTTCGGGACCGCCGGAGACGCTGCCGTCGGAGAGCCACTCCTGGATGGTCTCCGGCTGCGCGGCGGCGGCGATGTAGTGGCGTACGGCGATCAGGCGCAGACTGCCGTCGCTGCCGTCCTCCGTACGCCGCAGGAAGTCGCGGCAGATGTCCCGGATCGTGGCGAGCGCGGCGGGCCTCCGGTCGGCGGGCAGATACCGGTCCGCGATCTGCGTCGCCGCGAAGCCGAGGACGCCCTGCACGATCGCGAGGTCCGACTCGCGCGGCAGATGGGCGCGGGCCGCGTCCAGATACGCCGTGGGGGCCAGTTCCCCGTCCCGGACCATGTCCCGGGCCGTGTTCCAGACGACCGCGCGGGACAGCGGTTCGGGCAGGCAGGACAGGGAGCGTACGACCGTGTCCCAGGAGGTCGCGTCGAAGCGGACCTTGGCGTAGGTGGTGTCGTTCTCGTTGAGGACGACCAGCGACGGCCTGCGGCCGGGGTGGGACTCGGCGGGGCTCCCGCCGTCCGGGACGTCCACCTCGAAGCGCCCGCGCGGAACCAGCCGGTCCGGATCGACCGGATCGGTGTCGTACGCGGCGACGGCGACGCGGTGCGGACGGCCGCCGTCCTGCGCCACGGTCAGCGACCAGGTGCCGCCGCCGTCGGTGACCACCGGCTTGAGCGTGTCGACACCGCTGGTCCGCAGCCAGGATTCCGCCCAGGCGTGCACATCGCGGTCGGTGGCCCGCGCGAGGGAGTCGATGAAATCGGCGAGGGTCGCGTTGCCGAACCGGTGCCGGGCGAAGTGGATGTTGATACCCGCGAGGAAGTCCTTCTCCCCCATCCACGTCACCAGCTGCCGCAGCGCGGACGCGCCCTTGGCGTACGAGATCCCGTCGAAGTTCAGCATCGCGGACGCGACGTCGGGGACGGCGTCCGGGGCGGGCGCGACCGGGTGGGTGGAGGGGCGCTGGTCGGCGTCGTAACCCCAGCCCTTGCGGTTGACGGCGAAGTCGACCCAGGTGTCGGTGAAACGGGTCGCCTCGGTGAGGATCTGGAAGCCCATGTACTCGGCGAACGACTCGTTCAGCCAGATGTCGTCCCACCACTTGAGGGTGACCAGGTCGCCGAACCACATGTGGGCCATCTCGTGCGCGATGACCATGGCACGGGTCTGGCGCTCCGTGTCGGTGACCGCGGACCGGTAGACGAACTCGTCGCGGAAGGTCACCAGACCCGGGTTCTCCATCGCGCCCGCGTTGAACTCCGGCACGAACGCCTGGTCGTACGAGTCGAAGGGGTAGGGCTCCTCGAACTTCTCGTGGTACCGGTCGTAGCACTGGCGCGTGATCTCGAAGAGCTCGTCGGCGTCCGCGTCGAGGTACGGGGCGAGCGAGCGGCGGCAGTGGAGGCCGAAGGGGAGCCCGGCGTGCTCGGTGCGCACGGAGTGCCAGGGGCCGGCGGCGACGGCGACGAAGTAGGTCGAGAGCGGCGCGGTGGGCGCACACGTCCAGGTGCCGTCGCCGTTGTCGGTGGCGACGGCGTTGCCGAGGACGCTCCAGCCGTCGGGGGCGGTCACGGAGACCTCGAAGACGGCCTTCAGGTCCGGCTGGTCGAACGCGGCGAAGACACGCTGGACGTCCTCCAGGAACATCTGGGTGTAGACGTAGGTCTCACCGTCGGTCGGGTCCGTGAAGCGGTGCATGCCCTCGCCGGTGCGGGAGTAGCGCATGTCCGCCTCGACGGTCAGCTCGTGCTCGCCCGCGGTCAGCCCGGTCAGCGGGAACCGGTTGCCGGTGAGCGCCCCGGGGTCCAGCGGCCGTCCGTCGAGGGTAATGGAGCGCAGCACCGCGGGCCTGAGCTCGACGAAGGTGTCCCCGTCCGCGCGAGCGGTGAACTGTATGACGCTCCGGGAGCCGAAGATCTCTTCCCCGGTACCCGCCGGGGCGTCGGCCCCCGCCGTCAGGTCGAGGGCGATCGTGTAGCGGTGGACGTCGAGGAGCTGGGCTCGGGTCTGCGCTTCGGCGCGCGTGAGTACGGGCATGGGGGCCATGCTGCCTGATGAGGACCTGATCGCACACGGGGTAGTGGTTGCGCTCTGAGCGCACGGGCGGCGGGCCGGGCTACCGGGGGTTCGCGGTGGTGGCCCCCGGCGCGGCCGCCGGGTTCGCGGCGATCGTCTCGTGGTGGCGGATCACCTCGGCGATGATGAAGTTCAGCAGCTTCTCCGCGAACGCGGGGTCCAGCCTGGCGCTCTCCGCGAGCTGCCGCAGCCGTTCGATCTGGCGGGCCTCGCGGGCGGGGTCCGCGGGGGGCAGCCGGTGCTGGGCCTTGAGGTGGCCGACCTGCTGCGTGCACTTGAAGCGCTCGGCGAGCATATGGACGACGGCGGCGTCGATGTTGTCGATGCTTCCGCGCAGGCGGTCCAGCTCGGCGCGCACGCTGTCGTCGATGTCCCTGGTGGTCATGGTCGTCGAGCTTACGGGCAGGTCGCACGCGGCGGGCGGCCCGGGGCCGCGTCCCGGCCGGGCGGCCGTCCCGGTGACCGCGCGTGGGCCCGGGGGCCGGTCGCGCCCGGACGCCGGGTGGGCCGCGGGGGCACCGGTCCCGGGCATGCCGAGCGCCCCGACGCGCCCGGGGCCGTGTCCACGGGTGCCGGACAGCCGACGGGGCGCCGGTGGCGGAGCCGCAGGGCGGGGGCGGGGTGGTGGGGCAGGAGTGCGGCCTGCCCCACCCTCACGGCGGGGACCTCAGCGGTGCCGGGGCACGCGAGCCCGGAGGGATCCGGACGAGAGGCCCCGGGGAGTGGGGTCGACGTGGCGTCGACCGCCCGGAGGGCGGGCCCGGCGGGGTCCGGTGCGCACGACCGCAAGGGTGGTGCCTCCCCGGCGAAGCTCCGGGAGCGGAGCCACTGCGGTGGGGCACTCCCCCGGGCTCCGCCGGGGCCGCCCCCACCCAGGCCGAAGGCCGTGGGGTCCACCGGCGACCGACGACAACGCACGGGGCACCACCCGTGCCCGCAGGCTACGGGCGAGCGCGGGTGCCGGACCCGCCGGGCAGACGGGACTTCGACGCCACGAACCTAGAGGGTGGCCGCCGCGGAGCGGATCGCGGAGGCGAAGGTGGAGACCTCCGTGTAGACACCCGGGTAGTTCGGCTGGGCGCAGCCCTCGCCCCAGCTCACGATGCCGACCTGGACCCAGGCGTTGGTGTTGTCCTTGCGGAACATCGGACCGCCGGAGTCTCCCTGGCAGGTGTCGACACCGCCCTGGGTGTACCCGGCGCAGATCTCCTCGGCGGCGACGAGGCGGGGGTAGGCCCGCCGGCAGGACGCGTCGGAGACGAAGGGCACCTGGGCCTTCAGCAGATGGCGCTGCTGCGCCCCGCCCTCGCTGGCCGCTCCCCAGCCGGCGACCGTGAAGGTGCCGCTGTTGTACGCCGTGGTGCCGGCGATCTTCAGGGTGGGCAGGTCGATCGGCCGGGCGAGCTTGATCAGCGCCCAGTCCTTGCCCGTGCCGTTGTAGCCGGGGGCCTGGAGGACCTTGGTCGAGCGGACCTTTATGGCGCTGCCGCTCTGGAGGTCCACGACCCCGGCGGTGGCGGTGATGCCGGTGTTGCTGCCGGAGCCGGGGACGCAGTGCGCGGCGGTGAGGACGATCTGTTTGCTGTAGAGCGCGCCGCCGCAGCCCATGGAGAGCCTGACCATGAAGGGGAACTCACCCTGGACCGCCCGGGTGCCGCCGACGACGGGCGCGGGGGCGGCGGAGGCCGGGGTGGGCTGAAGGCTGATCGCGGCGAGGACGACGGCACTGGCCGCGGCGCATCTCTTGAACATACCGAGGAGCTTCAACGGGCTGCCTTTCGTGGGGGGTTCGGTCTGACGCCGAAGCCGTACCCACGAAGTACGCGGCGCAAGACACACCCCACATCTGTCATGGGCCCGACAAGACGTGAGGGGATTATGTGGAGCCCGGAGCCCGCCACACAAGGCGCAATTTTCGGCCATGCCCCCGGCATGTCACCCACCCGGATCCGCCAGGCGTTCCCCGTAGAGTTGGATCGGGGCCGACCGTCGTACAGGGGGTACGGAACGTGGTGGCGAAGGGCAGCGGGAGCGGCGGTGGCGAGGTCGCGCACGGCTATCCGCACCTCGGCACCGTGCGGGAGGCGATCACGGCGCTGCACCGGCGGCTGTCGCCCGAGGCCATGTTCTCGTACGCCCCGAGCGTGCTCCCGGCGGACGTGGCCTTCTCGGATCTGGACGACCTCCACCTCGGGGCGCAGCGGGTCGCCCGCGCGCTGGTGCAGCATCTGCAGCTGCCGGACGCGCGGATGATCGTGAGCTTCCGGGAGATGCACCACGCGGCGAGCGTCGAACTGACCGCCGGACCGGAGTACTTCATCGAGCTGAACGACCGCTTCCGCACCCACCGCAGGGACATCGGGGCCGCCCTCGCGCACGAGATCACCCATGTGCTGCTGCACCGGCTCGGGCTGTCGTTCCCGGGCACGCGCGACAACGAGATCCTCACCGACACCGTGACCACGTATCTCGGCGCGGGCTGGCTGCTGCTCGACGCCTTCCGGGAGGACGGCGTCTCCAGCCAGAAGCTGGGCTATCTCACACCGGAGGAGTTCGGGTACGTCCTCGCCAAGCGGGCGCTGGCGTTCGACGAGGACCCCGCCGTGTGGTTCACCAGCCCGCAGGGGTACACGGCGTACACCAAGGGCCGCGCCCGGGCGCTGCGCGACTCGCAGCAGCCGCCGCTCACCACGGCGGGCTGGGCGGGCCGCCACCGCTACGCGAAGGACCGGCGGCACGCGCTGGAGAGCGCCGGGCGGGGACCCGGGAGCCACGGCGCGGAGGGCGGCCCGGCCGCGCCGTACGCCTTCGAGCGCAGCCCCGACGGCATGCGCGTCTCCTTCCCGTGCCCCACCTGCCACCAGCGCATCCGGATCCCGGTGCGGGGGCGGGTGCGGGCCCGCTGCGGGCTCTGCCGCACGATTCTCGAATGCGACACCTGAGCGGACTCCGTAGCCTCGGCGCATGAGGCGCGAACCGGAGGCAGCGGCGGCGGAGTTGTTCACGGCGCTGTACGAGGGCGACGAGGACGCCGTCGTACGGCTGTTGCGGGCCGGGCTCCCGGCCGACACCACCGACGAGGACGGGCAGACCCCGCTCTATCTGGCCGCCCTCCAGAACGATCCGGGCACGGTGCGGCTGCTGCTGGCCGCGGGCGCCGAGCCCGAGCGGCCCAGCGGCTCCGAGGGCGGGGACCTCCCGCTGTGCGGAGCCGCGGTCGGCGGTCATACGGACGTGGTGCGGGCGCTGCTCGCCGCGGGCGCACGGCCCGGCACGCCCGAGTCGATGGGCTTCACGGCGATGATCTGGGCGGTGCGGCAGGGGTACGCGGCCACGGTGCGCGCGCTGCTGGAGCACGGCGCCGACCCCGATCTCGCCGGCCCCGACGGCGAACCGCCGCTGGTGTCGGCCACGCGCCGGGGCTCCCCGACGACCGTACGGGCGCTCCTGGAGCACGGCGCGAGCGCGAAGGAGGCGGCGCTGGCCGAGGCCCGCGCCCAGCTCGCGCTCGATGTCGGCGAGGAACTGCGCAAGGAGCTCCTGGAGCTGTACGACGGGGAGTACGAGACCGTCTCGCGCCGGATGGCGGAGGACGGCGGGGTGACCGTCGTCGTCGACCTGCTGCGCGACGGCAGGCCCACCGCGGGCAAGGAGCGGGGATGCGGGCACGCGGCGATCGCGACCCTGCTGGAGGCCGAGCTGGGCATCCGGACCCCGTACGAAGAACTGGCGGGACGGGCGCTGAGCTGCGGCGACCGCGGGCAGGACAACTGGATCGAGCAGGTGTTCACGCTGTGGCGGCGCGGCGGCGAGGAAACGTTCCAGGCCGCTGTCGCGTGGTGCGCGAGCGACGATCCCCTGCGGCGGGCCTTCGGGGCCGATGTGCTGGGGCACCTGGGGGTGACGGACGGCGGACCGCGCGGGCCGTTCACCGCACGGGCGCTGCCGGTGCTGCGGGAGACGGCGCGGGAGGCGGAGGACGCCGGGCTGATCCGGGCGGCCGTGCTCGCGCTCGGACACCACGGCGATCCGGCCGCGCTGCCGGAGATTCTGCGCCATTCCGGGCACCCGGAGGCGGAGGTGCGCCTCCAGGTGGCGCTGGCGCTGTTCGGGCTCGTCCCCGGTGACCACGCCGGGGGTGTCGGGGCACTCATCACCCTCAGCGGGGACGGGGACGAGCGGATCAGGGACTGGGCGACGACCGCGCTGGCCGTCCTCGACACGGACACGCCCGAGGTCCGCGAGGCGCTGGCGGCCCGGCTCGGCGACCGGGACACCACGACGGCGGCGGAGGCGGCCGCCGGGCTGGCGAAGCGTCAGGACCCGCGTGCGGTACCGGTGCTGGTCCGGATGCTGGAGGACGAGGACCCGAAAGGGTACGCGCACCGGACGGCGCTTGACGCGGTGGAGCTGATCGAGGACGACAGGACACGGACCCGGTTGGAGGGAACCCACCCGCGGTGCCGCTAGCGAGCGTCGTCACGGTGGCGCCCTCCGCCGGAGGGCGGGCCCGGCGGGGTCCGGTGCGCGCGACCGCACGGCGGAGGATGGGGGCACTCCCCCTGGCTCCGCCGGGAGGGACCCCCACCCCTGGCTCCGCCGGGAGGGCCCCGCCCCGGCCGGCTTCCGTTCTCGTGGTCGTCGCAACACCCCAGCTCAGGGGATGCGATGGACTTCGAGATCCGGGAGGACCGGGCCAGGCGCCAGGCCGTAAGGCCCTGGTCCGTGAGCGGGAGGAGTACTTCCGGCTCATGGACCAGGGCGTCAGCAGCGTGGAGGCTTGCCGGATCGTCGGCATCAACCGGCGTACCGGGAAGCGCTGGCGCAACGGCCGCCAGGCCGTGGGGCCGTCGGCGACCGACGACCATGCAAGGGCACCACCCGCGCCCGCAGGGTTACGGGGGAGAGTGTGCGTGTCAGCCCCCGCCGGGCGGACGGGACTTCGACGGCACGGCCCAACAGCCGTTGCAGACCCGCGGGCCTCATTCACGCCATGATCCAGCGTCCCGGGGGGGCTCTTTGTCTGGTTCTGATACGGCTGGTACAGCCCAGCCGGCATGCCGGGTGATCGTTCCGACGGTTCCGCAACACCTCTCGGGCCGTGGGGGAGCCGGGGGCGGACCGGAGGCGCCGCCCTGTCCGCGGCGCGGGCGCGGGGCGGGCTCGGGAACCCGTGTGCCGGGGGACCGCTGGTGACACACAGCGAGCATTCCCGCGGAACGCACCGACGCGGGTCCGAGGGTGCCCGGGCGGTCCGCGGGCTCCGTTCCCCGCCGGTACGCCGGTGGGCGGGTGCCCGCGCCGGGACCGGGACCGCCGAAGCGACCCACACATCGGATCCGGAGCCTCCGCATCCTATTCCCCATGATTTGTCACACACGCCCCAGGAGCCCCAACTCCCCCTAGAGGGAAGGCCGTACGGGTGTCAAGTGGTGACGCGAAGTGGTGCTGAGAGGTGATTTCTGTGATTGGGTTGCGCAGGCCGTGGTCCTGGCCCGAATATCGCGTGTCGACCCAAGAAATACCCGTGGTCGCGCGGACGGTGTTCTTGCCCATTGCCTGCAAGCAGTCGGAACCCGGAGTGTGCCCGCCGCACAGCGGCCGGAACACGGCCATGCCGGGGGCGGTGAGGAGCCGCTCGTCCACCGCGCGTCACGCCCCGTAACCCGGCGGCCTGCCGCCAGATGATTTGCTGCCGAGGACCCTCATGTTCAGCCCGCTCAGGCAAGCCGTTGCGTCGGCACCGTGCGTCACAGGCGGTGCCCGCACCGTCGCCGTCTTAGGGCCGGCGCCCTTTTTACGCCTCCCGCCGGGGTCAGGCCGCCGCCTCCCCGCAGCGCCGAGCGGGAGGCTCTGATGGCGGCGGCGATCCCTCTGTTCAACCCGGCGGGCTTCGACGTGGAACTGCGTCCGGCCCTCGACGACGTGCGCGCCGGGCGATGGATAGCGATGAGGGAACTGCTGCACAACACCAGCACCTGGGCGTCGTGGACCTCACGCAGCCAGATCCTGGCGGCGGCGGCCGCCACGGGCGACGCGGTCGAGGCCTGGGCCCAGGAGGAGCCGCGCTCCTACCCGGCCCGGATGATGCGCGCCCGGGTCGAGGTGCAGCGCGCGCTCAACGCCCACCGGGCCGGTGACCGCGAGGCGGAGAGCCGTACCGACCGGGCCAGGCTCGCCTGCGAGCACGCCGCGAGCGAGCACCCGGACGATCCCGTTCCGTGGCTGGGGCTGCTGACGCTGGCCCAGGTGGACTCCTCCGACGAGTACCACCGCCGGCCCGAGCACCGGATCGCCGCCTGGGAGCCGCCGCTGCCCGCAGGGCCCTGGGGGCTGCTCTCCGCCGTGCTCAAGCGCGACCGGGGCAGCCGGGAGGCATGGCACCGGCTGCTCCAGGCACTTCAGGCATACGGCCGCAACACATCGGATTTTGCACGCTGGGTCTCCTCCTGGGCCGAGCCCGGTTCCCCGCTCGCGGTGATTCCGCTGTACGTGTACGCGGACATATACCGCGAGCGCCGGGAGAGCGGACAGCTCACCTCGCTGTTCTGGACGACCGCGCCCGTTTCGTACTACACCCGGCACGCACTGGAGCGGTGGTTCCCCCACGCCGATCGCTCGTCCTGGTCTCCGCTCGACCTGAACTACCTTGCACAGGCCTTGTATTCCGGTGGTTTCGGAGCGGCTGCCTGTGCCGAGGTATTCCAGGCGATCGGTTCCTGCGCCACCCCGGTGCCCTGGCGCTATGTCGCCGATGCCCCGGACCGGTGGCAGGAGGAGTTCCTTCAGGCCCGTCGACGCTGCCTGAACGACGAATAGGCGCCACCCCTGGACGGCCCCGCGCCCGGGGCCCTCAGGTCTCGTCCGTCCGCTTCTTCCGGAGGTTACTTCCGTGGCGAATACACATAACGGCAAAGCCGTCCCCGATGACGAAGACGTCCTCAGAGGACTCGGCTACCAGCCCGAACTGGCCCGGCGCATGGGCCCGTTCGGGAACTTCGCACTGAGCTTCTCCATCATCTCGATCCTGTCCGGCTGTATGACCCTCTTCGGCTTCGGGCTGATGACCGGCGGTCCTGCGGTCATGCTGTGGGGCTGGGCCTTCGTCGGCCTGATGGTGCTGGCCGTGGGTGCCGCGCTCGCCGAGGTCACTTCGGCCTACCCCGTCTCCGGGGCGCTGTACTACATGGCGAGCAGGCTCGGCGGTCCGCGCTGGGGCTATGTCACGGGCTGGTTCAATCTGCTCGGCCTGCTCGGCGGCATGGCCGGCGGCTGCTACGGCTCCGCGCTGTTCATCGGCGCGTGGCTCAACCTCCAGTGGGACGTGACGCCGACACCGGAGAGAACACTCCTGATATTCGGCTGCATACTGCTGCTGCTCGCGACGCTCAATCTGTTCGGCGTACGCCTGGTCAGCATCCTCAACTCGATCAGCGTCTGGTGGCACCTCGGCGGTGTCGCGGTCATCGTCGGCGCGCTCGCGATCGTGCCGTCGAGCCACCAGTCGGCCGGATTCGTCTTCGGGGAGTTCGCCAACGAGACCGGGTGGAGCAATCCCCTCTACGTGGGTCTGCTGGGCCTGTTGCTGGCCCAGTACACCTTCAGCGGGTACGACGCTTCCGCGCATCTCAGTGAGGAGACCAAACACGCCCAGGTCAGCGCCGCCCGGGGCATCGTCCGCTCGATCTTCCTGTCGTGGGTCGTCGGCTTCATCCTGCTCGCGGGCATGCTGTTCGCCATCCAGGACTACGCGGGCACCATCGGCACCGCGACGGGGGTGCCGCCCGCCCAGATCTTCCTGGACGCGCTCGGTGTGAACGCGGCCAAGGCGCTGCTGCTGGTCATCATCATCGCGCAGCTCTTCTGCGCGAACGCGGGACTGGCCTCCGCCTCCCGCATGGTGTTCGCGTTCTCCCGGGACGGCGCCCTGCCGTTCGCCAGCACCTGGCGCCGGCTCAGCTCCCGCACCCGCACTCCGGTGCCCGCCGTGTGGCTCTCGGTCGCCGTGCCGTTCCTGATCGCCCTGCCGTCCCTCTACTCCACGACCGCGTACACCGCCATCGTCTCGATCAACGTCATCGGCATCACCCCCGCCTACGCCATCCCGATCTACCTGAGGCTGCGGGCCGGCAGCGGGTTCATACCGGGCCCGTGGCAGCTGGGCCGCTGGAGCAGACCCATCGGCTGGACGGCCGTGATCTGGGTCGGCTTCGTGACCGTGCTGTTCTGTCTGCCGCCCGTCAGCCCGATCACGACCGCGTCGTTCAACTACGCGCCCATCGCGCTGCTGACGGTGCTCGCGCTGGCCGCGGTCCTGTGGATGACCCGGGGCAAACGCACCTATGAGATCCCGTACGGAACCAAGGAGGAGCGCGACCAGATGGCGCAGGACCTCGTCTGACCGGCAGTGGGGCCCCCCCCCGCGGGGCCCCCCGCCCCCCCCCCCCCCGGGCCGCGGGGGGGGCCCCCGGGCCGGGGGGGGGGGGCGGTTAGGGG
>NZ_JBIALS010000014.1:0-178628 GCF_042873655.1 Streptomyces sp. NPDC004609
GCGGGCGGGGCGGGGGCGGGGCGCGCGGGGGGGGGGGGGGGGGCCGGGGCCGCCCCCCCCCCCCCCCCCCCCCCCCCCCCCCCCCCCCCCCCCCCCCCCCCTCCCGCGGATCCTCGCTCAGACGTAGTCGAACGTCGCCGGGTCCGGGCCCAGCCGCTTGCCCTCGTCCAGCGCGGCGAAGGCCGCCAGGTCGTCCGCGTCCAGTTCGAAGTCGAACACGTCGATGTTCTCGCGGATCCGTGACGGGGTCACGGACTTGGGGATCACCACATGGCCGAGCTGGAGGTGCCAGCGCAGCACCACCTGGGCGGGGGTGCGCTCGTGCTTGCGGGCGACGGCGATGACCGTCGGGGCCTCCAGCAGCCCCTTGCCCTGGCCCAGCGGCGACCACGCCTCGGTGGTGACGCCGTGCCGGGCGTGGATCTCGCGCAGCTCGCGCTGCTGGAGCTGGGGGTGCAGCTCGATCTGGTTGACCGCGGGGACGGCCGAGGACGCGTCGATCAGCCGCTCCAGGTGCTCCGCGGGGAAGTTGCAGACGCCGATCGCCTTGGCGCGGCCCTCGGCCAGGAGCTTCTCGAAGGCGCGGTAGGTGTCGGTGTACAGGCCCTTGGACGGCATCGGCCAGTGGATCAGATACAGGTCCACGTAGTCGAGGCCGAGCCGCTCCAGCGAGGCGTCGAACGCGCGCAGGGCCTTGTCGTACCCCTGCGAGTCGTTCCAGAGCTTCGTGGTGACGAAGAGCTCCTCGCGGGGGATTCCGGAGGCGGTGACGGCGCGGCCCGTGCCTCCCTCGTTGTCGTAGACGGCCGCGGTGTCGATGCTCCGGTACCCGGCCTCCAGCGCCGTGGAGACCGCCTTCGCCGCTTCGCTGTCGGGCACCTGCCAGACGCCGAAGCCGAGCTGCGGCATCCGGAGGCCGTTGTTGAGGGTGATGGAGGGGACCTTGCTCACGAGGGGTGGATCCTTACGTCGTCGGGGGGCACTCACGTACGTACCTTCGCGGAGTTCCGGGAAACCCGCGGAGTCCGGGGAGGCCCGTGGAGTTCCAGGAAAAACGTACGGCCCGGTGACGGCATTCCCGCGACGCGCCCACGAGGGCCGCGGTGTGCCCCCGGCCGCCTCCCGCCACCGTCCCGGGCGGCGCGGTACGGCCGTGATGCCGCCGGCCGGGGCATCGGGAACGTCCACCCGAATGCCGGTCGCCCGTCTGCGCGGGCCGCGGCGCTCCGGCGGGTATCCCGCTGAAGGGAACGTTCGTTTCAGTGAAGGACCCCTCCGGTGGCACCGCACTCCGCGTACGGCGGGTTCGGCCCCGGCGATCTCGAACGGTTCAGGGAGAACCGCTCACGCGGACGGTTCCTGCTCCACGATCCGATCGCCGGGGCCGAACGGGGACGGCCGTGCCTCAGGTGGTGCCGAGGTACGCCTCCACGACCTTGGTGTCGGCCCGTACCTCGGCGGCCGTGCCCTCCGCCAGCACCGAGCCCAGATCGAGGACGACGACCCGGGCGCACAGCTCCATCACGAACGCCACATTGTGCTCGACGAGGAGGACCGCACAGCCCTCCTCGTCCGCGAGATGGCGTACGACGGCGGCCAGCCGCGCCCGCTCGTCGCCGGACATCCCCGAGGCGGGCTCGTCCAGCAGCAGCACCCGCGGGGGGTCGGCCAGCGCCCGCGCCAGCTCCACCATGCGGGCCTGGCCCACGGGCAGGGCACCCGCGTAGCCGTCGGCGAGGGCGTCGAGACCGCAGTCGCGCAGCACGGCCGAGGCCCTGGCCCGGCGTGCGGTCTCCCTCGTGCGCCGGGTGGGCGACGCGACGAGATCCGCCGCGAGCCCTCCGCCGCCGCCGCGCCACTCCTGCGCCACCAGCAGATTGTCGGCGACCGTGAGCTGTCCGAACAGCTGCTGGCGCTGGAAGGTCCGGCGCATGCCGTGACGGGCCCGCCAGACCGGCGAGCGGCGGGTGATGTCCACTCCGTTCAGACGCACCCGCCCCTCGTCCGGCCGCCGGATGCCCGAGACGACGTCGAAGAACGTCGTCTTGCCCGCGCCGTTGGGCCCGATGAGCCCGCAGACCTCGCCGGGCGCGATCCCGAGCCCGACTCCGTCCAGGGCCCGGATCCCGCCGAACCGCACCCCCACACCGGACGCCTCCAGCACATACCCGCTCATGGCCGGACCCCTTCCGTGATCCCGAGATACGCCTCGGTCAGCCGGTCCGTCTCCACCTCGGCGCGCGGGCCGCACCAGGAGACACCGCCCTGGGCGAGATAGGCCACGGTGTCCGCGATCCCGAGCACCTCGGCCGCCTTCTCCTCCACCAGCAGCAGCGCGGTGCCGCGCGCCCGCAGATCGGTCAGCAGCCCGAACACCTCCTCGACGACACGGGGGGCGAGCCCGAGCGAGGGCTCGTCCGCGATCAGTACCTCCGGCGGACGCTGGAGCAGCGGGGCGAGGGCGAGCATCTGCTGCTCACCGCCGGAGAGCGACCCGGCCGGAACCGTGCGCCGGCCGGCGAGCCCGGGGAACCGCTCGTAGACGGCGTCCCTGGCCTCGGCGTCCCCCAGTTGGAGGGTGAGGTTCTCCTCGATGCTCAGCGACGGGAAGATGCCCCGCCCCTCGGGCGCGAGCAGCACTCCGCCGCGCGCCCGTTCCACCGGGCCGTCGCGGGTGGCGTCCCGCGCTCCGACCCGCACGGTGCCCCGGGTGGGGGTGATGACCCCGGCGGCGACCCGGCAGATCGTCGACTTCCCGGCCCCGTTGGGGCCGAGGAGCGCGAGGATCTCCCCGGGGCGCAGCTCCAGGTCGACACCGTGCAGGACGGGCGCGGTGTCGTATCCCGCGTCCACGCCGATGAGCCGGAGGACGGGGGCACCGGCCGGCACCCGGGCATCCGGCCCGGCTCCTTCCGGTACCGGGTCCGCGCCCTTGGAGCCGTTGGCGCGGGCGGCTCCCGAGCCGTTCGTCCGGGACCCTTCCCCGGGCGGCGCGCCGACGGGCTGTGGCACCGTGGCCGGGGCGGAGGACCCCGGGCCGGGGGCCGCGCTCCCGCTTCCGTTGGGCGACGGCTTCCCGTCCGCCGTACCGGTGACCACGACCGGTGCCGTCCCACCCGGCGCGCCGGCTCCGGCCGCGGCGCCCGCACCGGCTTCCGTGTCGGTTCCGGATCCGGCCGCCGCGCCCGCACCGGCCTCCTTCCCGGCTCCGGAGCCGATACCCGCACCCGTGCCGGTGCCGGTACGCGCACCCGCGCCCGGTGCCGCCGTGCCCTTGGCGAGCGCGCGGGCGTGACGGCGTACGGACACGGCCGCGCAGTAGCCGTCGGGGTCGTTGGCGAGGGCGAGGCCCGCGAGACCGAAGAGAATCACCGGGAGATGCGCGGACTCGGTCACGTACTCCGACAGCAGATGCGGCACGATCGCGAAGACCAGTCCGGCGACCACGGCGAACTGCGGCCGGCGCAGACCCGCCGCGACCACCACCGCCAGCCAGATCAGGCCCGTCATCGCGGTGAAGTCGGTCGCCGTGATCCGGGTGTTGTACGAGGCGTACATCACGCCCCCGAAGCCCGCGAGCCCCGCCGAGAGCGTGAACAGCAGCAGCTTCGTCCGGATCACCGACACCCCGCTGGCGAGCGCCGCCGCGGGAGCGGACCGTACCGCCAGCATCGCGCGGCCGGAGGGGGAGTTGCGCAGCGCGCTCAGGGCGGCCACGGCCACCGCGACCAGGACCAGGAGCGCCAGCCCCATCGCCCGGTCGTCCGTCAGATCGACGGGGCCGAACACGGGGCGCGGGATCTCCCACCCGGTGTCCCCGTTCCGCAGCCAGCCCATCTGGAACAGCACCTGGTCCGCGAGGAAGGCCAGCGCCAGGGTGGCGAGGGCGAGGGAACGGCCGCCCAGGCGCAGCGCGGGCAGGGCCACCAGCGCGCCCAGCACCGCCGCCACACAGGTGCCGATCGCGGCGGCGGCCACGAACGGCCAGCCGTGGCTCATCAGCAGACCCGCGACCAGGGCCGCGCCCGTCACGAAGGTCGCCTGTGCCAGCGAGACCATCGCGCCGAGGCCGGTCACCACGGTGAAGGAGATGAAGACCAGCGAGATCGCGAGCCCCTGGGCGAGGATCCCGCTCCAGAACGGGGTGGTGACGGTGTAGAAGGAGAGGCCCAGCAGCAGCCCGCCCACCGCCCACGGACCCCAGGTGCGCCGCCACGACCGGCCCGCCAGATAGTCGATCGGCGGGGCGTCCGCCGCCGCGATGCCCGCGGTCCGGCCGCGGCGGGTGAGGAACAGCAGCCCGCCGAACAGGATCAGGAACGGCACCGCCGTACGGAACCCGGTGATCCGGTCCGCGAAGGACGCGTAGCCGGCGACCAGATTCTGCAGGACGCCGAGGCCGAGCCCGCCGGCGAAGGCGAGCGGGATCGAGGCGAACCGCCCGAGCACCGCGGCCGTCGCCGAGACGAACAGGAACAGGGTGTAGTCGTGCGCGGAGAGCCCGAGGAGCGGGGTGGCGAGTACTCCCGCCAGCCCCGCCAGCCCCGAGGCCAGCATCCACGCGATGGAGGAGAGCCGGTCGGCGCTGATGCCGCGCAGCTCCACCAGCCCCCGGTTGTCGACGGCGGCGCGCAGCCGCAGCCCGAGGCGGGTGTGCCGCAGCAGCACCCACAGCGCGACCGCGACCACCGCCGTGGTCACCCAGGTGATGAGCTGGTCGGAGTCCACGCCGACCCCGTCGAGCGGCTGCCAGGACGTCGCCGGGCTGGGCCCGACTCCCGGCAGGCCGAACTGGTTCTCCGCGGGTTTCACCGGGGCACCCGCGTGCTCCAGCAGTTCCACCACCCACAGACCCAGCGCGGGGAGCGCGACCAGCAGACCGATCGTGGCCACGATCTGCGCGGTCTCGCCGACCCGGGCGAGTTTGCGGAACATCATCCGGTCGAGTGCCCAGCCGATGCCGGGGGCGACCACGAGGACGAGCAGCAGCGCGGTGGGCACGGCGGGCCAGCCGAACCCGGAGTGCAGTTCGTAGAAGGCGAGCGCGCACAGATACGCGGTCGCGCCGTGGGCGAAGTTGAACAGCCCGGACGCCGAGTACGACAGGACGAGTCCCGTCGCCAGCAGTGCGTAGAGCGCACCCGACACCAGCCCGCTCAGCACGAAGCCCAGCAGATCCGCCATGAGGGACGCCCCCTTACTTGAAGGGGATCGGCTGGTAGCACTTGAAGGGCGAGGAGATCTTGTACGCCCCGTTCTTCAGCTGGACGAGCGCTCCGCAGCCGAACGACTCCCGCTGACCCTTCGGCATCGCCCGGTCACCGACCATGGTCCCGGTGTCGGAGAAGCCCTTCGCGGCCTTCTGGAAGCTCTCCACCGTCAGGTCCTTCCCGGCCTTCTCGGCGATGGAGAGGAAGAGGTCGGCGGACATATAGCCCGTCATCATGTGCATATTGAGCGGTACGTCCTTGCCCGCCGCCTTCCGGATGTCCTCCTTGAACTGCTGCATGGCCGGGGTGCCCGACTCGAAGGGCTCGAAGGACAGCAGCACATGCACCCCGTCCAGCGCCTGGCGCGTGGCGTCCTTGGCCAGCAGTCCGGGGTCGTAGTCGGTCGGATCGGTGATCACGCCCTTGTACCCGGCCCGCTTCACCGCGGTGAACAGGCCGATGTTGTACGGGGTCTGCATCACGGAGACGATGGCGTCGGGCGCCTTGCCGCCGTTGCTGCGCAGGATCTCCTTGGTGTACGCGGACCAGTCGTTCGGCAGCGAGGTGGCGGGGACGATGGCCTTGGCGAAGTCGACCTCGAAGCCCGCCGCGGTGAAGCCCTGTTTGTAGGTGCGGATGGCGAAGGTGCCGGCGTCGTTGTCCGTGGCGAGGATCGCGACGGACTTGCCCTTCGCGCCGCCGAGCACCTGCGCCAGGCTCTCGGGCCAGCTCTGGGTGATGGTGCCGCCCGGCATCGGGACCATGCAGCCGCCGAAGCCGTAGATGTACTCGGGCCCGCAGAAACTCGGGACCGTGCCCCAGCCGAACGTGGGGACCTTCTGCTGATTGAGGAAGTCTCCGGCGGAGAAGGTCACGGAGCTCATCGGGGAGACCGCGAACACCTTCTCCCGCTGGACCAGTTTGCGCGCGGCCGCGAGATTTCTGGCCGGATCCTGACCGTCGTCCTCGGCTCCGAGGTAGTCGATCTTCCGGCCGTTGACCCCGCCTTCCGCGTTGGCGCGGTCGTAGCGCGCCTTCGCGCCGAGGTCGGTGTCCTTCTTGGAGTAGCCGCTGGCCGTCGTCATGGAGACGATGCCTCCGACCTTGATGGAGTCCTTGGTGACGCCGCGTACGGAGGAGCCCTTCCCGGACGATCCGGAGGACTCTCCCGACGTGGACGCGGAGTTGCAGGCGGTGGCGAGAAGCAGCGCCGCGGTGGCCGCGGCGAGGGTGCGGACGGTTCGCAACACAGTGGATCCCTCCCATCGGGGATGTCCGAATTCTGTGCTGGACCTGACGGGTCGTCAATAACTGATGCAGCGTTATTTGATGAACCGTCAGGTAACGTCGAGCGATGTCCGCTCAGCGGTGGCTCAGCGGTAGAGCGCCGCCACCTCGGCCGCGTACGCCGCCTCGATCGCCTTCCTCTTGAGCTTCAGCGACGGGGTCAGCAGCCCGTGTTCCTCGGTGAAGGGATGCGCCAGAATCCGGAACGTACGGATCGACTCGGCCTGGGAGACGAGGGTGTTGGCGGCGACCACCGCGCGCCGGATCTCCCGCTCCAGATCCGGGTCCCGCACCAGCTCGGCGGGCGCCGGCGCGGGCTTGCCGCGCATGGCGAGCCAGTGGTCGACGGCCTCCTGGTCGACGGTGACCAGCGCCGCGACGTGCGGACGGTCGTTGCCGACCACGATGCACTGCGCCACCAGCGGATGCGAGCGCACCCGATCCTCCAGCGGTACGGGCGAGAGGCTCTTGCCGCCCGAGGTCACCAGGATCTCCTTCTTCCGCCCGGTGATCGTCAGATAGTCGTCGTCGTCCAGCGCCCCCAGATCGCCGGTCGCCAGCCAGCCCCCGCGCAGCGCGGCGGCGCCGGCCTCCGGATCCGCGTGATATCCGGAGAAGACCTGCGGCCCGCGCAGCCACACCTCCCCGTCGTCCGCGATACGGACCGCGGTCCCCGGGACCGGATGGCCGACCGTGCCGTACTTCGTCCGCTCCGGGGGATTCCCGGTGGCCGCGCCCGTCGTCTCCGTCAGCCCGTACCCCTCGAAGACGGTGACGCCCGCGCCCGCGAAGAAGAGGCCGAGCCGCCGGTCCATGGCCGAGCCCCCCGACATCGCGTGCCGCGCCCGGCCGCCCAGCGCCGCGCGGATCTTCCCGTACACCGCCCGCTCAAAGAACTGGTGCTGCACCCGCAGCGCGGCCGACGGCCCCGGTCCGAGCCCGAACGCCCGGTGCTCCAGCGCCTCCGCGTACCGCACGGCCACCTCGACGGCCTTGTCGAAGGAACCGGCCCTGCCTTCGCGCTCCGCCCCGCGCCGCGCGGCACCGTAGATCTTCTCGAAGACGTACGGCACGGCCAGGAAGAAGGTGGGCCGGTACGACGCGAGCGCCGGGAGCAGCGCGCTCGACCGCAGGTCCGGCTGATGCGCGAGTCTGACCCGGCTGCGGACCGCCGCCACCTCCACCATGCGTCCGAAGACATGCGCCAGCGGCAGGAAGAGCAGCGTGGCGGGCTCCTCACCGGGCCCGGCGTGGAAGACCGGGCCCCAGCGCTCGGCGAGCGTGTCGGTCTCGAACATGAGGTTGGCGTGGGTGAGGACACAGCCCTTGGGGCGGCCGGTGGTTCCCGAGGTGTAGACGACGGTCGCCGTCGAGTCCGGGGTCACCGCGCGCCGGTGCCGGTGCACCACCTCGTCGTCGATGTGCGCGCCCGACTCCGCCAGCCGGGCCACCGCGTCCGTGTCCAGCTGCCACAGCCGCTTGAGCAACGGCAGCCGGCCGACGACCGAACCGACGGTCATGGCGTGGTCCTCGTGCTCCACCACACAGGCGGTGACCTCGGAGTCGTGCAGGATCCACAGGACCTGGTCGGCCGACGAGGTCGGGTATACGGGGACGGACTGGGCGCCGACCGTCCAGATCGCGAAGTCGAAGAGCGTCCACTCGTACCGCGTACGGGACATCAGCGCGACCCGGTCCCCGAACCGCACCCCCTGCGAGATCAGGCCCTTGGCCAGCGCGAGCACCTCGTCGCGGAACTCCGCCGCGGTCACGTCCCGCCATCCGCCCGCGGCGTCGCCCCGGCTCAGCACGGCCCGGCCGGGGTCCTGGCGGGCATGATCGAACACGGTATCGGCCAGTCCGCCGACCTGAGGGGGCGCGTCCAGCGGTGGGACGGTGAACTCGCGCAATGGCCTGCTCCTTGGGGCGCTCCGCACAGCGCCGCGACGCTACCCCACCGCCGGGCGAGAGCGGGAGACCGTTCGGGAACTGTGGACGAATGGCATCAGCACAGGTCAGACGCAGATATCCGGGCACATGCGGAAGGGCCGGACGGACCTCTGACCTCCGGGTAAGCGGGCCGGGCCGGAATCTCCACGAAATCTGTACGGTGCACGCACTCGCGCTTTACGGGCTGTGCCGGTCCTCGGGCGCCGCCGGGCGCACGTGCGAATCCGGCCGGTCCCGGACTGGTCAATGCCGCCTGAGTGGGGCCGGGGACCCGGCGGTCCCCGGGGGCGGGCCACCCGCGCGGAAGGTCAGCGTCGCGGCGGTCCGGGGTCGCGGTGCAGCCGGTCGCCGCCCGCGAGGATCGCCGAGGCCAGCGCCTGTGCCGCCTCCGGTGCGTTCCGGCCGCCCGCGCGGCGGCCGTGCAGCAGGACGAAGTCCACGGTGCCGAGGTCGGGCAGCCCGGCGCGGGCCGGGACGGGGACCAGGCCGGGCGGGATCAGCCCATGGGCGTGGGCCATCACGCCGAGACCGGCGCGGGCCGCGGCGATCAGCGCGCTCAGACTCGTACTCGTACAGGCGATACGCCAGACGCGGCCCTCCGCCTCCAGCACCTCCAGGGCACGGGCGCGGGTGATCCCGGGCGGCGGGAACAGGATGAGCGGGAGAGGACGCTCCGGATCCACCCGCAGCCGAGGGGCCCCGATCCAGGTCAGGGCGGACTGCCACACCAGCTCGCCATGGGTGTCCGAGGCCCTGCGCTTCGCGAGCACCAGATCGAGCCGGCCGGCCTCCAGCCGTTGGTGGAGCGTGCCCGAGAGTTCGACGGTGAGTTCCAGGTCGACCTCGGGGTGGTCGTTGCGGAAGGACTCCAGGATCTCCGGCAGCCGCGTCAGCACGAAGTCCTCCGACGCGCCGAAGCGCAGCCGTCCGCGCAGCCGCTCGCCCGTGAAGAACGCGGACGCGCGCTCATGGGCCCGGAGGATCGTCCGGGCGAAGCCGAGCATGGCCTCGCCGTCCTCGGTGAGGTCCACGCTGTGGGTGTCCCGGGCGAACAGCCGGCGGCCGGTCGCGTCCTCCAGCCGCCGTACGTGCTGGCTCACCGTCGACTGGCGCAGACCGAGCCGGCGGGCGGCCTGGGTGAAGCTGAGGGTCTGCGCGACCGCGAGAAAGGTCCGCAGCTGAACGGGGTCGTACATCGTCCGATCGTAACGCCGGTCATCGCATTCCGTGATGACAGTGAGAGCGGTATATGTCTTTCCCGATGAGTCGGGGGAGGGGCAGCATGGACGGACCCCTGGTCCGGCCGCAGGACCGCCGAGCACCACGAGGGAGTCCATGAGCCGCCGCAGGTCCCGTCCACCGTTCCGAAGCTCCTCGAACGGTTCCCCCCGCAGGTCCTCGCGCGGGCCGTCCGGCCGGTCGCCCCGCCGGGCGGGGCCGGGTTCCGGCGAGGGACCCGGCCGCGACGGCGGCCCCCGGCCGCGGCGCCGGGGTGTGCGTCTGCCGGCCCGGCTGCCGGTCGACGCCTATGTACTCGCGCTGCTGGGCACGGTGGCCCTCGCGGCACTGCTCCCGGCGACCGGGCGCGCGGCCGACGTGGTGGGCGGCGCGTCCACCGGAGCGGTGGCCCTCCTCTTCTTTCTCTACGGCGCGCGCCTGTCCACACGTGAGGCGCTCGACGGGCTGCGGCACTGGCGGCTCCACACGACCGTGCTGGCCGCGACCTTCGTGGTCTTCCCGCTGCTGGGGCTCGCGGCCGCCGTGCTGCAACCGCGGGTGCTCAGCCCGGAGCTGTACAGCGGGCTGCTGTTCCTGTGTCTGGTGCCGTCGACGATCCAGTCGTCGATCGCCTTCACCTCCCTGGCGCGCGGGAACGTTCCCGCGGCGATCTGCGCGGGGTCGTTCTCCAGTCTCGCCGGGATCGTCCTCACACCCCTGCTCGCGGCGCTGGTGCTGGGAAGCCGCGTGGGCGGCTTCTCCCCGGACTCACTGCTGCGGATCGTGCTGCAACTGCTGGTCCCGTTCCTCGCGGGGCAGTTGCTGAGGCGCTGGGTCGGCGGCTTCCTCACCCGCCACAGGCAGGTGCTCGGTTACGTCGACCGGGGGTCGATCCTGCTGGTCGTCTACACCGCCTTCAGCGCGGGCATGAACGCGGGGGTGTGGAGCCGGGTCACTCCGCTGCGGCTGGGCGCGCTGCTCCTGGTGGAGGTGGTACTCCTCACGCTGATGCTCACGCTGACCTGGTACGGGGCGAAGCGGCTCGGCTTCGGGCGGGCGGACCGGGTCGCGATCCAGTTCGCGGGCTCGAAGAAGAGCCTCGCGGCGGGGCTTCCGATGGCGACGGTGCTCTTCGGGGCGGAGGCGAGCCTCGCGGTGCTGCCGCTGATGCTCTTTCACCAGCTCCAGCTGATGGTGGGTGCGGTGCTCGCGAAGCGGCGGGCCCGCGATCCCCACGAGCCCGGCGAAGACCCGATCGAACCCGGTGGAGACCCGGGCGAACGCGGTGAAGCCCCTGAGCCCGCGGTCGCCGGTGGTCCGGGTGGGCTCCGCGAGCCGCGGGCGAGCGCGGAGGCGGGTGCCGCCGCGCGCAGTTGAGGCGCTCGTTCCGGGCGGCGCCCCCGGTGCGGGTACGCCACGGGGGCGCCCGACGGGGCGAGGTCGCCGGCGCGGGGCGGGCTCAACTCGCGCAGGACGGCGGGGAAGCGGGGTCCGGGCGGGCCCGACCTGCCCGGGACGGGCTGCGGGCGCAGGTGCGGGCAGGACCGAACGCGGATGCCGGGGCAGGGCCGAACGCTGTGTCCGGGCAGGGCGGAACGCGCAGGTCCGGGGCGTTCACGGAGGGTTCGTCCGGTGGTCATCCCCGTGGCCCCCGAGCGCACACACGCGGAGGTTTGCTGACAGTTGTTTGAACCGACAACAACAGTCCGCGGAGACATCCATGTGCAGCCCGCTCCACCGGCCCAGCGGCCCCCAGAACGCCGCCAGCCGCCGTACCTTCCTCCGTGCCACCGGGATCACCGGGGCCGCCGCCGGGCTCGGTGCCGTCGGCGCGGGCGTCGCCGCGGCCACCCCGCAGGACGGCCGCAAGCCCGGCGGCGGGGCGGGCTGGCGGCCCGACCCCGAGAACCCGCGGTTCACCGTGGTCGTCATGCCGGACACCCAGTACCTCTTCGACGGCGAGAGCATCAAGGACGAGCCGGTCAAGGCGTCCCTGCGGTACATCCTCGACCGCGGCAGGGAGGAGAACATCGTCTTCCTGTCCCACCTCGGCGACCTGACCGAGCACGGGCTCAAGGAGGAATTCGCCCCGCTGAGCGACGCCTTCGAGATCCTCGACCGGCGGCGCGTCGGCTACAGCGTCGTCGCGGGGAACCACGACGTCGACTCGCGGACCGACGACAGCCGCGGGCGCACCCCGTATCTGGACGCGTTCGGGCCGAAGCGGCTGCGGGGGCTGCCCACCTTCGGCGGCGCGTCCCCCGACGGGTACAACACGTACCACCGGTTCCGCGCGGGCGGCCGCGAATGGCTGGTGCTCGCGCTCGACTGGCGCCCCTCCGCCGCCTCCTTCGCCTGGGCGAAGGAGGTCATGGCACGGCACCCGAAGTCCCCGGTCATCCTCACCACCCACGATCTCGTGTACGCGGACGAGTACGGCGATCCGGCCCGCTTCTCCTCGCACGGCAAGCGCCTGTGGGAGGAGCTGATCGCCGACCACGACCAGATCTTCCTCACGCTCAACGGCCACTACTGGCCCGCGGCCCGCACCACGGTGAAGAACAACGCGGGACGGGACGTCCATCTGCACATCGCCAACTACCAGAACCGCTACTACGGCGGCAGCGCGATGATCCGCCTCTACCGCTTCGACCTCGCCCGCGGCACCATCGACGTCGAGACCGTCTCCCCGTGGATCCTCGGCCGCGACTGGGACGACCTCAACGAACTGGAGCGCCGTGAGATCGAGGTGACCGGCCCCCAGGACGACTTCTCCGTTCCCGTCGACTTCGAGCAGCGCTTCGCCGGCTTCGCGCCCCCGCCCGTCCGCCCCGCCCGTCCCGCGTCGAAGCTGCTCGTGCCCGGCACCGTCGCGTACTGGCGCTTCGACGGCACGGGCTCCGGCGGCGCGCGCCCCGACGGAAGCCCCGCCGACGCCTCCCTGCGCGTCAAGGACCTCTCCGGGCACGGGAACGACCTGCTGCGGGAGACCGTGTCCGGCAGCCCGGCCGACGCGCTGCGCTGGTCCGACAGCCACCACCCCGACCAGCCGGGCCACGGCAGTCTGTACTTCGACGGCGGCAAGCCCCCGCTGCGCGGCGCGTATCTGCGTACGGCGGACAAGGCCCCGCTCAACACGAAGACGTTCCGGTCCGGCTACACCATCGAGGTCTTCGTCCGGCTGCCCGAGGACTGGCAGGCGAGCCGGCACGCGTGGTCGGCGATGATCTGCCGGCGCGGCACCCTGAAGGCGGCGGGCAAGACCGAGGGCGACCTCGACGAGATGGTCGCCACCCTGTCGCTGTCCGACGGGCCGGCGGTCCAGTGGGCGTACGCGCCGCTCAACCAGCCCCGTACGATCACCAGCTGGAGCCATGAGCTGGAGCGCTCCGTGTGGTGGCACGTGGCCGTGGTCAACGACACCCGCCACACCACGCTGTACGTGGACGGCTGCCCCGTGGCCCGTAACCCGGCCACCCGCACCACCGGGCTCACCACCGTCGGACTGCCCTGGCTGGTCGGCGGCTACGAGTACGGCGGTGTTCTCGACCAGCTGCTGCACGGCTGGCTGGGCGACATCCGGATCGTGGAACGCGCCCTGCCCGTACACCACTTCATGAACGCGTGACCCACCCGGGCACGGGGGTCTCAGACCTCCGTGCCCAGGGCGAGGCGGTGCTCTCCCGCGTACACGTTCATGTTCGGACCCCGCAGAAAGCCGATCAGCGTCAGTCCCGTCTCGGCGGCCAGGTCGACGGCGAGCGAGGACGGCGCGGAGACCGCGGCCAGGACCGGGATTCCCGCCATCACCGCCTTCTGCGCCAGTTCGAAGGAGGCCCGCCCGGACACCAGCAGCACCGCGCGCGAGAGCGGCAGCCCGCCGTCGCGCACCGCCCGCCCGATCAGTTTGTCCACGGCGTTGTGGCGGCCCACGTCCTCGCGGACGTCCAGCATGCGGCCCTCCTCGGAGAAGAGGGCGGCCGCGTGGAGCCCCCCGGTCCGGTCGAAGACCCGCTGGGCCTCCCGCAGCCGGTCCGGGAGCGTCGCGAGCAGCGCGGGTTCGAGGCGGACCGGGGGAGTGTCGGCGATCGGGAACCGCGCGGTCGTCCGTACGGCGTCCAGGCTGGCCTTGCCGCACAGACCGCACGAGGAGGTGGTGTAGACGTTCCGCTCCAGACTGAAGTCCGGGAGCGGGACCCCCGGGGCGAGACTCACGTTCACCACGTTGTACGTGTTCACCCCCTCCGCGGTCGCCCCGGCGCAGTACGCGATCGTCCGCACGTCGTCCGCCGTCGCGATCACGCCCTCGCTGACCAGGAAACCCGTCGCGAGTGCGAAGTCGTCGCCCGGGGTGCGCATGGTGATCGCCAGGGGCCTGCCGTTGAGCCGGATCTCCAGTGGCTCCTCCGCCACCAGCGTGTCCGGGCGGGCCGAGACCGCGCCGTCCCTGATCCGAATGGTGCGGCGGCGCTCGGTGACCCGTCCCATGGTGATCCGTTCCGATCTCGTGCAGGTGTCTGCACACGTGCTGCTGACTGACCCCGACGCCGTTCATTGTCCTGTACCGGCCGTACGGGGCGAGGGGCGGCCGGTCACCGTGACACCGGATCGTGGCCCGCTGGTGTCGCGTGCGGAGGCTCGGACGAGGTCCGTGCCCTGCGGCAGGTCATCGAGAGCGCGGCCCGTCGCGGCCATCCGGCCGCGGTGCTTCAGGTGATCCGCCGGCTCCCGGACGGCGCCGGGCTTCCCGCGGCTCTGCGCGGCCCTCGGGGCGCTCCGGATCGCCATCGGCGGGAAGCGCGAACGGCCCTGGTAGCGTCCCCTACAGAAAACAGGGTCCGAATCCTGTCGGGTCACCTGTCGCCGTACCAGGTGGTAGCGGCCAAGACTGGGGCCTTCGAATGTCCGCAGAAGGGGACCCCGTCCATGATCGGTTCGCGTATCGCCGCGCTGGGGCACTACCAGCCCGCCACCGTGCTCACCAATGAGGATCTCGCGGCCCTCGTCGACACGAGCGACGAGTGGATCCGTACCCGCGTCGGTATTCGCACCAGGCACAAGGCGGCGGACGACGAACCGGTCGACGAGCTGGCCGCCCACGCGGCGGCGAAGGCGCTCGCCGCGGCGGGGCTCACCCCCCAGGACATCGACCTGGTGCTGGTCGCCACCTCCACCGCCGTCGACCGCTCCCCGAACACGGCGGCCCGGGTCGCGGCCCGCCTGGGCATGGGCTCGCCCGCGGTGATGGACCTGAACGTGGTCTGCGCCGGGTTCACGCACGCGCTTGCCACCGCCGACCACGCCGTACGCGCCGGATCCGCCGAACGGGCCCTCGTGATCGGCGCGGACAAGATGACGGCCATCACCGACTGGACCGACCGCACCACCTGTGTCCTCACCGGCGACGGCGCGGGCGCGGCGGTCGTCGAGGCGGTCGGGGAGGGCGAGGAGCCGGGGATCGGGCCGGTGCTGTGGGGATCGGTTCCCGAGATGGGGCACGCCGTACGGATCGAGGGCACCCCGCCGCGCTTCGCCCAGGAGGGCCAGACCGTCTACCGCTGGGCCACCACCCAGCTCCCGCCCATCGCCCGTCGCGTCTGCGAACGCGGCGGCGTGGCGCCCGAGGACCTGGCGGCCGTCGTCCTCCACCAGGCGAACCTGCGGATCATCGAGCCCGTCGCCCAGCGGATCGGCGCGGTGAACGCGGTCGTCGCCCGCGATGTCGTCGACTCCGGCAACACCTCCGCCGCGTCGATCCCGATGGCGTTCGCCAAGCTGGTCGAGCGCGGGGAGATCAAGAAGGGCGACCCGGTGCTGCTGTTCGGGTTCGGCGGCAATCTCTCGTACGCGGGCCAGATCGTCCGCTGCCCCTGAGCGGTTCGTCGGCCCACCGCCGCCGTCGCCCGGCACACTGACGGCATGGTGGCGAAGCGAAGTGCGGGCCTGCTCCTGTTCCGCGGCCGGGGCACCGGGACCGAGGTGCTCATCGGCCATATGGGCGGCCCGATCTGGGCGCGCAGGGACGAGCGGGCCTGGTCGTTCCCGAAGGGTGAGTACACACCCGACGAGGAGCCCATGGCGGCGGCACGGCGGGAGTTCGAGGAGGAGCTGGGGCTCGCGCCACCCGAAGGCGAGTGGCTGCCCCTGGGGGAGAACCGGCAGTCGAGCGGGAAGACCGTGACGCTCTGGGCGCTGGAGGGCGACCTCGACACCGCCCTGGTGGTGCCCGGCACCTTCACCATGGAGTGGCCGCCGCGCTCGGGCCGCGTCCAGGAGTTCCCGGAGATCGACCGCGCCGAGTGGGCCGGGGTGACGGTCGCACGCGGGAAGCTGGTGGAGGCCCAGCTGGTCTTCCTCGACCGGCTGGAGGACCTCCTGCGGACGGACCACCCCTGAGCCCGGGGCCCGGCCGCCTGTCCCGGCGCACGGGTCACGTACACCGGGCGCCGTCCGCCGCCGCGCGAGTCGCCGACGGCTCCGGCCCGACCGGCGCGCGGGCCTGCCCTCCCGGGCCCGGCCGACGGGCCCGGGACTCCCGCCGGATCGTCGGGGAAAGAGGACCTACCCACGCCGGCCCGGGCCCCATCCGCCGCCGCGTCCGGGAGCTGGCTTGCCCCTCCGGTCCGTACGCCTGGACGCGCACACCGTCCGCCGGGCCGGGCAGACGGTGTGAGGGCAGCATGCCCGCCCGGGCTCGCCGTCGCCGGTCTGTTCGCGGACGCGAGCGCACGGCACCCGGGCACGGCGTGACCCGCGTGGCGGCACGCGGGGGCGGGGACCTGTGCACGGGCCGGCCGTGTGCGGACCGTGTGGGCCCGGATACCGCGGGGCGTGCGGGCTCGCTGGGCCGGGGACGGGTCGGTCCGGCCCCACGATGCCCGGGCGCGGGCACCGCGCCCGCCGCTGCACGCCGGCGCCCGATGTCTTCGCGGATGCGAGCGCGTGGAAGGCACACGCGTGATGGGAACCGCGCCGGGACCACCGCTGCGGCGGCCCGCGCGGACGGACACCTGCGCACGGACCGCGTGCACAGGCCCGTGCACGCGGACCCCTCCGCGCGGACCGCGCACCGGTAACCCGCACCCTTCCTGGGCGCCCCTGTCCCGTGGCGGAGCCTCTGGGCGTTCTTGATCGTCCTCGCATGATCCCGGCTTTGTCCAGAGTGTGGAAAAAGTTATGTCTGATCTCTGCTCAAGTTCTTCCCACTCGGTGCAAGCGCTGCTACGTTCCCCTCGAAAGCCTGATCAGTCAGGGCCGAATGGGGTCCCCACGCCGATGGCCAGGGGAGGGGAGGGGCATTGAGACGCATGACCGCTCGACCTGCCAACGCGCACCAGGCGCGGCTGCTCAGGCTGCTGCGCGACGGAGGGCCCAACTCCCGTGCCCAGCTGGGTGATCTGGTGGATCTCTCCCGGTCCAAGCTGGCCGTCGAGGTCGACCGGCTGCTGGAGACCGGCCTGGTCGTCGCCGACGGGCTGGCCGCCTCCCGGGGCGGGCGCCGCTCGCACAACATCCGGCTCGCGCCGGAGCTGCGCTTCCTCGGCGTCGACATCGGCGCCACCTCGATAGACGTCGCCGTCACCAACGCGGAGCTGGAGGTGCTCGGGCACCTCAACCATCCGATGGACGTCCGCGAGGGGCCGGTCGCCGTCTTCGAGCAGGTGCTGTCGATGGCGGCCAAGCTCAAGGCCACCGGTCTCGCCGAGGGCTTCGACGGCGCCGGTATCGGTGTCCCGGGGCCGGTCCGCTTCCCCGAGGGCATCCCGGTCGCGCCGCCGATCATGCCCGGCTGGGACGGCTTCCCCGTGCGGGAGGCGCTCAGCCAGGATCTCGGCTGCCCCGTGATGGTCGACAACGACGTGAACCTGATGGCCACCGGGGAGCAGCACGCGGGGGTGGCCCGTTCCGTGGCCGACTTCCTCTGCGTCAAGATCGGTACCGGTATAGGCTGCGGCATCGTCGTCGGCGGTGAGGTCTACCGCGGTACGACGGGCAGCGCCGGCGACATCGGCCATATCCAGGTCGACCCCTACGGACGCCCCTGTGCCTGCGGCAACAAGGGCTGCCTGGAGGCCCACTTCAGCGGCGCGGCGCTCGCCCGCGACGCCGAGGAGGCGGCCCGCAGCGGCCGCTCCCCGGAACTGGCCGAACGGCTCCAGACGGCGGGGCAGCTGACCGCCGCCGATGTCGCGGCGGCCGCGGCGGCGGGCGACACCACGTCACTCGAACTCATCCGGGAGGGCGGCAACCGTGTCGGCCAGGTCATCGCCGGACTCGTGAGCTTCTTCAACCCGGGACTCGTGGTGATCGGCGGCGGGGTGACCGGACTCGGCCACACGCTGCTGGCCGCGGTGCGGACCCAGGTCTACCGCCAGTCGCTGCCGCTGGCCACCGGGAACCTGCCCATCGTGATCGGTGAACTGGGCGCGCAGGCCGGAGTGATCGGCGCGGCGCGGCTCATCAGCGACCATCTGTTCTCGCCGGCCTGACACAGGGCCGGCACCCGACGACTTCCGCAACACCCGCACCCCGCCCTCCCGACGAACGAACCGCAGTACGAACGACTCGCAGTACGAACGGGGGACCCCGAACCGGGGGTCCCGAACCCCCAGACCACTACCGACCGTAACCACAGCACCGCTCAGCGCGGCAGGTAACACGTGCCACCACGACAGGCACGGCCACCGCCCTCACCCGAGCGCGCCCACACGTACATCACTCGTGCCCCCCACACGTACCAGACGCCGTCCAGCACCTCGTTTCCCACGCGACACGCCAGGCGGCCGCACCCGCCGAGGGGATTTGTCATGGCACCAGAACCACCCTTGCTCACCATGTCCGGGATCACCAAGTCGTTCCCCGGCGTCCGCGCGCTCGACGGCGTGGACCTGGAGGTCATCGCCGGTGAAGTGCACTGTCTCCTCGGGCAGAACGGCGCGGGCAAGTCCACCCTGATCAAGGTGCTCGCCGGAGCCCATCAGCCCGACGGCGGCACCATCACCTGGCGGAACGAGGAGGTCTCGCTCAAGTCGCCCATCGCCGCGATGGGTCTCGGTATCGCCACCATCTACCAGGAACTCGACCTGGTGGAGGGGCTGTCGGTCGCCGAGAACGTCTATCTGGGCCATGAGCCCACCACGGCCGCCTTCGTCATCAGGGCCGGTGAGGCCCGCGCCGCCACGGCCCGGCTTCTCCAGCGGCTCGGCCACCCCGAGATCGATCCCGCCCGGCTCGTCGGGGACCTCTCCGCCGCCCAGCAGCAGATCGTCTCCATGGCCCGCGCGCTCTCCCACGACGTACGTCTCATCGTGATGGACGAGCCCTCGGCCGCCCTCGACCCCGACGAGGTCGACAACCTCTTCCGTGTCGTCGCCGACCTGACCTCCGACGGTGTCGCCGTCGTCTACATCTCCCACCGGCTGGAGGAGATCCGCCGCATCGGCGACCGGGTCACCGTCCTCAAGGACGGCCGGACCGTCGCGGTGGGACTGCCCGCCAAGTCGACACCGACCAACGAGATCGTCTCGCTGATGACCGGACGGAACGTCGAGTACATCTTCCCCGAGCGCCCCGCGCCCGGGGGCGCCCGGGACAAGGCGCCCGTACTCAAGGCCGAAGGGCTCACCCGGAAGGGGGAGTTCGACCCCGTCGACCTGGAGCTGTACCCGGGGGAGATCGTCGGCCTCGCCGGGCTCGTCGGCTCCGGCCGCTCCGAGATCCTGGAGACGATCTACGGCGCCCGCAGGCCGGACGGCGGCCGGGTCCTCGTCGAAGGCGTGCCCCTGCGCCCGGGCAGCGTCGGCTCCGCCGTACGCGCCGGGATCGGGCTCGCCCCCGAGGAGCGCAAGGCCCAGGGCCTGCTGCTGATCGAGTCCGTCACCCGCAATGTGTCGATCTCCACCCTCTCCCGCTTCTCACGGGCCGGCTGGATCGACCGCAAGGCGGAGCGCGCCGAGGCGCAGAAGGCGACCCGGGAACTCTCCCTGCGCCCCGACAACCCCGACGCCCGTATCCGCACCCTCTCCGGCGGCAACCAGCAGAAGGCCGTACTGGCCCGCTGGCTGCTGCGCGGCTGCAAGGTGCTGCTCCTCGACGAGCCCACCCGGGGCGTGGACGTCGGAGCGCGGGCCGAACTCTACGCAGTGATCCGCCGGCTGGCCGACGAGGGCCTGGCCGTACTTCTCGTATCCAGCGAGGTGCCCGAAGTCCTGGGCCTCGCCGACCGGGTGCTGGTGCTGCGCGAGGGCAGCGTCGTGCACACGGCCGACGCCCGTGACCTCGACGAGCACCGCGTACTCGACCTTGTGATGGAAGGAACTCCGACGGCATGACGCAGCCAGCCTCTCCGGCGCAGCAGGACGCGCCGACAAGCCTTGTGAAGTCGCCGCCGGCGGGCGGTGGTTCGCGTCGTCCGCTGGGAATGCGCCTCGACGTCCGTAATCTCTCCCTGCTCGGCGTCCTCGCCGCCCTGATCGTGGTCGGGGGATTCACCAAGCCCGACGAGTTCCTCGCCACGAGCAATCTCCAGCTGGTCCTGACCCAGGCGTCCATCATCGGTGTCGTCACCGTCGGCATGACCTTCGTCATCACCAGCGGCGGCATCGACCTCTCCGTCGGCGCGATGGTGGCCCTGGCGTCGGTCTGGGCGACGACGCTGGCCACCCAGGAGTACGGTTTCGCGGGGATCCTCTTCACCGCGATCATCGTCGGCCTCGGTTGCGGGCTGGTGAACGGACTGTTGATCGCGTACGGCGGTATGGTGCCCTTCATCGCCACCATCGCGATGCTCGCCTCCGCCCGGGGCCTCGCCCTCCAGATCACCGACGGCAAGACCCAGATCGTCACCGTCGACTCGGTGCTCGACCTCGGCGTCAAGGACGCCTATATTCTCGGCATCCCGCCGCTGGTGCTGGTCTTCGCGGCCGTCGTCGTCATCGGCTGGCTGGTGCTCAACCGGACGACCTTCGGCCGCCGCACCTTCGCCGTCGGCGGCAACGCGGAAGCCGCCCGGCTCGCCGGTATCGACGTCAAGCGGCAGCGGCTCTACCTGTATCTGCTGTCCGGACTGTGCTGCGGCATCGCCGCCTTCATGCTCGTCGTGCTCTCCGGCTCCGGCCAGAACACCAACGGCAACCTCTACGAACTCGACGCCATCGCCGCCGCGATCATCGGCGGCACCCTCCTCAGCGGGGGCCGCGGCACCATCGTCGGCTCCGTGCTCGGCGTCCTGATCTTCACCACGATCACCAACATCTTCGCCCTCAACAACCTGGAGAGCGCCGTCCAGCAGATCGCCAAGGGCGCGATCATCGTCGCCGCGGTCCTGGTGCAGCACCGCACACTGCGGAACAGCGGCGAGGCCTGACCGGCTCACCCGCCCGCGTTCCGCGCGCCTTACCACCCTCGTCCACCCCCGACCCTCCCTCACCCACGCCACGCCCAGCCGAAGGGTTTCATTCGCCATGCCACAAAACTCGAAGCCGAGCCGCAGAGGACTGCTCTTCGGGACCGCAGCGGTCTCCGCCGGCGCCCTGCTCACCGCCTGCACCAGCAACGAGCCCAAGAAGAAGGAGACGGCCGCCAACAACGCCCCGGTCGCCGACGACGCGCCCGGCAAGGCCGTCACCATCGGCTTCGCCGGACCCCAGGCCGACCACGGCTGGCTGAACGCCATCAACGACAACGCCAAGACGCGGGCGAAGAAGTACTCCGACGTCACCCTGGAGATCACCGAGGGCTCCAACGACACGGCTGCCCAGATCGGCCAGGTCCAGACCCTGATCAACAAGAAGGTCGACGTCCTCGTCATCCTCCCCGCGGACGGCAAGGCGCTCACCCAGGTCGGCCTCCAGGCCATGAAGGCGGGCATCCCCGTCATCAACCTGGACCGGGTCTTCGCCTCCCCGCAGGCGTACCGCTGCTACGTCGGCGGCGACAACTACGGCATGGGCCTCAACGCCGGCAACTACATCGGCCAGCAGCTCAAGGACAAGCCCAACGCCAAGGTCATCGAGCTGGCCGGGTTGGACAACCTGGAGCTGACCAAGCAGCGCACCCAGGGCTTCGACGACGCCCTGAAGAACTACCCCAACATCAAGAAGGTCGCCCGCCAGGCCGCCGACTTCACCGTCGAGTCCGGCCAGGCCAAGATGGCCCAGCTGCTCCAGGCGCAGAAGCAGTTCGACGCCCTGTGGAACCACGACGACGACCAGGGCGTGGGCGCCCTGCGCGCCATCGCCCAGGCCGGCCGCAAGGACTTCCTGATGGTCGGCGGCGCCGGGGCCAAGTCCGCCATGGACGCCATCAAGGCCGACAACAGCGTGCTGAAGGCGACCGTCCTGTACCCGCCGACGATGGCTGCCTCCGCCATCGACGTCGCCCGGGCGGTGGCGCAGGGCAAGGGGATCAGCGGGCTGGCCGAGCTGGAGATCCCCAACTCGCTGACCCTGTACTCCGCCGTCGTCACCAAGGACAACGTCGACCAGTACCTGCCCACCGGCTTCATCTGACCGGGCCGCCCGCCCCCGACGAGCAGACCGACGAGGAGGAAACCGTATGGAACACAGGGACAGTGAGGCCGCACCGCCGACACTAGGCGTTGGCATGATCGGATACTCGTTCATGGGAGCCGCCCATTCCCAGGGGTGGCGCAATGTGAGCCGGGTCTTCGATCTGCCGGTCAGACCGGTCCTGGCCGCGATCGCCGGACGTGACGCGTCAGCCGTGCGTGCCGCGGCCGACAAGCACGGCTGGGCGGCGGCCGAGACCGACTGGCGCGACCTCATAGCCCGGGACGATGTGCAGCTGGTCGACATCTGCACTCCGGGTGACTCCCATGCGGAGATCGCGGTCGCCGCGCTGGAGGCGGGCAAGCATGTGCTGTGCGAGAAGCCGCTGGCGAACTCGGTCGCCGAGGCCGAGGCCATGACGGCCGCGGCGACGCGTGCCCGGGCACGCGGACAGCTGGCGATGGTGGGCTTCAACTACCGGCGCGTCCCGGCCGTCGCGTACGCGCGCCGGCTGATCGCCGAGGGCCGGCTCGGCACCCTGCGCCATCTGCGGTTCATCTATCTCCAGGACTGGCTGGTGGACCCGGAGTTCCCGCTGACCTGGCGGCTCCAGCGGGAACACGCGGGCTCGGGTGCGCTCGGGGACCTGGGCGCGCACATCGTCGACCTCGCGCAGCATCTGGCGGGGGAGCGCCTGGTCGGGGTCTCGGCCCTGGCGGAGACCTTCGTACGGGAACGTCCGCTGCTCACGGGCGCGTCCGCCGGGCTCTCGGGCTCCGGCGGCGCGGGCCGGGGCCCGGTCACGGTGGACGACGCGGCCCTGTTCAACGGGCGCCTCGGCTCGGGGGCGCTCGCCTCCTTCGAGGCCACCCGGATGGCGTCGGGCCGCAAGAACGCCCTGCGGTTCGAGATCAACGGTGAGCTGGGGTCGCTCGCCTTCGATCTGGAGCGGCTCAACGAGCTGTCCTTCCACGACCACACCGAGCCCGCGGCCTCCTCCGGCTTCCGGCGCATCCTCGTCACCGAGGCGGACCATCCGTATCTGGAGGCGTGGTGGCCGCCGGGCCACGCGCTCGGCTACGAGCACACCTTCACCCACCAGGCGCGCGATCTGGTCGAGGCGATCGCCTCGGGCGGGGACCCGGACCCGTCGTTCGCCGACGGACTCCAGGTGCAGCGGGTGCTCGCCGCGGTGGAGGAGAGCGCCGAGAAAAACGCCGTCTACACCCCCGTACAGGCAGACGACTAGGGCCTCTCGTTCGGATCTTTCTGGGCTCGCGTGCCCTGGCACCGCACCTCGCTGCGTTGTCGTCGGTCGCCGATGCTCCGCATGGACTCCCTCCTCCGCCTTGCGATGCACGGCGCCAGACCCCGCTCCCTCATCCAGCCTGATCAAAACGGAAGACCCTAGGAGACCCCCGTGCCACGTCCGTTCACACTCTTCACCGGCCAGTGGGCCGATCTGCCCCTGGAGGAGGTGTGCCGGCTCGCCCGTGACTTCGGCTACGACGGGCTCGAACTCGCCTGCTGGGGAGACCACTTCGAGGTCGACAAGGCGCTCGCGGACCCGGAGTACCTCCCGGGGCGGCACGCGCTGCTGGAGAAGTACGGCCTCAAGTGCTGGGCGATCTCCAACCATCTGGTGGGCCAGGCCGTCTGCGACAACCCGATCGACGAGCGGCACCAGGGGATCCTGCCCGCGCGGATCTGGGGCGACGGTGAGCCCGAAGGCGTACGCCGCCGGGCCGCGGCCGAACTGAAGGACACCGCGCGTGCCGCGGCGGCCTTCGGGGTGGACACCGTCGTCGGCTTCACCGGATCGTCCATCTGGCATCTGGTGGCGATGTTCCCGCCGGTGCCGGAGTCGATGATCGACCGCGGTTACGAGGACTTCGCCGAGCGGTGGAACCCGATTCTCGACGTCTTCGACGCGGAGGGCGTGCGGTTCGCCCACGAGGTGCACCCGAGCGAGATCGCGTACGACTACTGGACCACCAAGCGCGCTCTGGAGGCCGTCGGCAACCGCCCGGCCTTCGGGCTGAACTTCGACCCCAGCCACTTCGTGTGGCAGGACCTGGACCCGGTCGGCTTCCTCTACGACTTCCGGGACCGGATCTACCACGTCGACTGCAAGGAGGCGCGCAAGCGTCTCGACGGCCGCAACGGCCGGCTCGGCTCGCATCTGCCGTGGGGCGACCCCCGGCGCGGCTGGGACTTCGTCTCGGCCGGACACGGTGACGTCCCCTGGGAGGACGTATTCCGGATGCTGCGGTCGATCGGCTACGGCGGCCCCATCTCGGTGGAGTGGGAGGACGCCGGAATGGACCGGTTGGCCGGTGCGCCACAAGCGCTTGCCGACCTGAAGCGGTTCGATTTCGACCCGCCCACCGCCTCGTTCGACGCGGCCTTCGGGAGTGGCGACTAGCCCCCTTCGAGGGTCGTAACAGCAGGTGGGACCAGATGTCATGGCCCGGCGGACCGATCTGCCGCCGGGTCGGTCCGGCCTGCCCGGGTCCGTCTTTGTCCTGCGCTGGGAAGAAGTTGAACTTCCCTTCTGCGCAAGGGCTTTCAGATCTGGACGAACCCGTCTACCGTCCCAGTTGTGTACAGGACATAGGTGGTTCCCGGCGTGACGGCGCACTCCGGTTCCACGGCACCCCCGCCCGTACTACCGGTCCATCCCGGAGGAAAATTTCGTGCACACGAACCGAAGAAGACCACGAGCGCGCAGAGCACTCGCGCTCCTCACCGGCGGCCTTCTCGCCGCCACATCGTTCAGCTTCACCGCACCGCAGCTCGCTGCCGCCGCTGATCCCGAGCCGGCCGCCGAATCGTTCCAGCAGGTCACCCTCGCCAAGGGCGCCGCCGAGACCGGCGAGCCGATGTCCATGGCGGTGCTGCCGGACCGCAGCGTGCTGCACACCTCCCGCAACGGCGAACTGCGGATGACCGACTTCGCGGGCAACACCCGGGTCGTCGGCAAGATCCCCGTCTACTCGCACGACGAGGAAGGCCTGCAGGGCATCGGGCTGGACCCGAAGTTCAGCGAGAACCGGTTCGTCTACCTCTACTACGCGCCGCCGATGGACACCCCGCCCGGTGACGCCCCCAACGAGGGAACCGCCGCGGACTTCGCGAAGTTCGAGAGCGTCAACCGCCTCTCCCGCTTCGTCCTCAAGGCCGACGGCACCCTGGACAACGCCAGCGAGAAGAAGGTCCTCGACGTCCCCGCGACCCGGGGCATCTGCTGCCACGTCGGCGGTGACATCGACTTCGACGCACAGGGGAACCTCTACCTGTCGACCGGTGACGATTCCAACCCGTTCGCCTCCGACGGCTACACGCCCATCGACGACCGGCCGAACCGGAACCCCGCGTACGACGCCCGCCGCACCTCCGCCAACACCAACGACCTGCGCGGCAAGCTGCTGCGCATCAAGGTGAACGCGGACGCCTCGTACTCCATCCCCGAGGGCAACCTCTTCGCGCCGGGCACCGCCAAGACGCGGCCCGAGATCTACGCGATGGGCTTCCGCAACCCGTTCCGCTTCAGCGTCGACCAGAAGACCGGTGTCGCCTACATAGGTGACTACGGCCCCGACGCCGGTGCCGCGGACCCCAAGCGCGGTCCCGCCGGCGCGGTCGGCTTCGTCAAGGTCGACAAGCCGGGCAACTACGGCTGGCCGCTGTGCAACACCTTCAACGTCCCGTACGTGGACTACGACTTCGCGACCAAGACGTCCGGAGCCACCTTCGACTGCGCGGCGCCCAAGAACGAGTCCCCGCACAACACCGGACTCGTCGACCTGCCGCCCGCCAAGAAGGCGTGGATCCCCTACGACGGCGGCTCCGTGCCCGAGTTCGGCGGCGGCGGCGAGTCCCCGATGGGCGGACCGGTCTACCGCTACGACCCGGACAACCCGTCTCCGGTGAAGTTCCCCGAGGCGTACGACGGCGACTACTTCGCCGGTGAGTTCGGCCGCCGCTGGATCAAGCGGATCGAGCAGGGCGCCGACGGAGCGGTCTCCAAGATCAACCCGTTCCCGTGGACCGGCACCCAGGTCATGGACATGCAGTTCGGCCCCGACGGCGCGCTGTACGTCCTCGACTACGGCACCGCCTGGTTCGGCGGCAACGAGCACTCGGCGCTGTACCGCATCGAGAACGCGACCGGCGGACGCTCGCCCTCGGCCGAGGCCAAGGCGGACAAGACGTCCGGCAAGGGCCCGCTGCGGGTCAACTTCTCCTCCGAGGGAAGCGCCGACCCCGACGGCGACGCCCTGACGTACGCCTGGGACTTCGGCGACGGAGGCAAGTCCACCGAGCCCAACCCCTCGTACCGGTACAAGAAGAACGGCACCTACACGGCGACCGTCACCGTCAAGGACCCGACCGGCCGCACCGCGGCCGCCAGCGTCCGGATCGTGGTCGGCAACACCGCCCCGAAGGTGACGCTCGAACTGCCCGCCGACGGCGCGCTGTTCAACTTCGGCGACGAGATCCCCTTCAAGGTGAAGGTGACCGACCCCGAGGACCAGGAAGCCGGGGCCATCGACTGCACGAAGGTCACGGTCAACTACCTCCTCGGCCACGACAGCCACGCGCACAAGCTGACCTCCGCCAACGGCTGCTCGGGCACCATCAAGACCTCGGGTGAGGGCGGGCACGACCCCAACGCCAACATCTACGGCGTCTTCGCGGCCGAGTACACCGACAACGGCGGTGGCGGCCAGGCGCCGCTGACCACCAACGACCAGGTGCAGCTCCAGCCGCGCCACCGCCAGGCCGAGCACTTCAGCGCCCAGTCCGGCATCCGCACCTACGACAAGCCGGCCGCCAACGGCGGCAAGACCGTCGGTGACATCGACAACGACGACTGGATCTCCTTCAAGCCGTACAACCTGGCCGGCTCGACCAAGCTCACCGCGCGCATCTCCAGCGGTGGCGCGGGCGGCTTCCTGGAGGTCCGCACCGGATCGCCGACCGGCAAGATCCTCGGTTCCGGGCCCGTGCCCGTGACCGGCAGCTGGGAGACCTTCCAGGACATCGACATCCCGCTGAGGGGCGTGCCGAAGAAGTCCACCGAGCTGTTCCTGGTCTTCAAGGGCGGCGCCGGAGCGCTCTACGACGTCGACGACTTCGAGCTCTCCAACACCCCGCCGGACCGCACCGCCAAGCGCGTGCTCGTCTTCTCCAAGACGGCCGGCTTCCGCCACGACGCCATCCCGGCCGGCACCGCGGCCCTGAAGGAGCTGGGCAAGACCAGCAACATCACGGTCGACTCCACCGAGTCCGCCGCGCAGTTCACCACCAGCAACCTCGCGCGCTACGACGCGGTTGTCTTCCTCTCCACCACCGGTGACGTCCTCAACGCCGAGCAGCAGAAGGCGTTCGAGAACTACGTCGCCACCGGCGGCGGCTACATGGGCGTCCACGCGGCGGCCGACACCGAGTACGACTGGAAGTTCTACGGCGGCCTCGTCGGCGCCTACTTCTCCGGTCACCCGCAGATCCAGCCCGCGACCGTGCGGGTCGAGGACCACAAGCACCCCGCCACCAAGCACCTGGGCGAGGAGTGGGTGCGGACCGACGAGTGGTACAACTACGGCACCAACCCGCGTGAGCAGGCCAAGGTGCTGGCGTCCCTCGACGAGACCACCTACCAGGGCGGCACGATGAAGGGCGACCACCCGATCGCCTGGTGCCAGACCTACGAGGGCGGCCGTTCCTTCTACACCGGCGGCGGCCACACCAAGGAGTCGTACGCCGAGCCGGCCTTCCGCGACCACCTGCTGGGCGGTCTGCGCTACGCGTCCGGCCAGGTGAAGGCCGACTGCAAGCCCCAGAAGGGCGAGCGGTCCATCTTCAACGGCAAGACCACCAACGGCTGGAAGCAGGCCGGTCCCGGCAAGTTCAACGTGGTCAACGGTGAGCTGCGCTCCGAGGGCGGCATGGGAATGCTCTGGTACCAGGCCAAGGAGCTGAAGTCGTACTCCCTGAAGCTGGACTGGAAGCTCGACGGTGACGACAACTCCGGGATCTTCATCGGCTTCCCCGCCTCCGACGACCCCTGGTCGGCCGTGAACAAGGGCTACGAGATCCAGATCGACGCCACGGACGCCCCCGCGCGGACCACCGGCTCGGTCTACGGCTTCAAGTCGGCCGACCTCAAGGCCCGCGACCGGGTGCTGCGGCCTCCGGGGCAGTGGAACAACTACGAGATCAAGGTCCAGGGTGAGCGTGTCCAGGTCTTCCTGAACGGCGCGAAGATCAACGACTTCACCAACAAGGACCCGAAGCGCAGCCTGAAGGACGGCTACATCGGCCTCCAGAACCACGGAGCCGGCGACCAGGCGTCCTTCCGCAACATCACCCTGAAGGAGCTGTCCTCCTAGAGGGCCCCTCAGACGGCGGCGGGCGGGGAGGCGCCGTACCCCCCGCCCGCCGTCACCCAACCAACCCGGTCACAGCGGTGACCATCAGTGACACGAGTACGTGATCTTGGCAGGGAGGCAGTCCGTGACGAGCGACACAGCACGCACCGTCGAGAACGCAGGCGTCGGTGACCGGGTACGCACCGGAGTCTGGTTCGTCGGAGCGCGCGGTTCCGTGGCCACCACGGCCGTCGCCGGATGCGCGGCGGTCACCGCCGGGCTGCATCCGCCGACGGGCATGGTCACCGAGACCGAGCCGTTCACCCACGCCGGACTGCCCTCCCTGCCGTCCCTGGTCTTCGGCGGCCACGACACCGCCTGCACCCCGCTGACCAAGCGGGCCGAGGAGCTGACCTGGGCCGGAGTGCTGCCGCACGGTCTCGCCACCGCGATCCGCGGCGAGCTCGAAGCGGCCGACGGGGAGATACGCCCCGGCGGCCCGCTGCCCGGCGACGCCCGCACCGACGAGGAACTCATCGGCACCTTCGCCGACGACCTCCGCGCCTTCCGCGACCGCCACGACCTGGCACGCGTCGTGGTCGTCAACGTCTCCTCCACCGAACCCCTCCCCGCGGAGGGCGCGCGGCGGCTCGCCCCCAGCTCCCTCTACGCGGCGGCCGCCATCCGCGCCGGCTGCCCGTTCGTGAACTTCACCCCCTCCACCGGGCTGCGCACCCCGGACCTCATGGACGCCGCCGAGGCCAGTGGACTTCCCCACGCGGGCCGCGACGGCAAGACAGGTCAGACGCTGCTCCGTTCCGTGCTCGCCCCGATGTTCGTGCAACGCGCCCTGCCCGTACGGGCCTGGTCCGGCACGAATCTCCTCGGCGGCGGGGACGGAGCAGCGCTGGCCGACCCGGCCGCGGCGGCGGCCAAGAACGCGGGCAAGGAACGGGTGCTGAGCGATGTCCTCGGGCGGACTCCCGAGGGCGAGGTCCACATCGACGACGTTCCCGCGCTCGGCGACTGGAAGACCGCCTGGGACCACATCGCCTTCGACGGCTTCCTCGGCTCCCGCATGATCCTCCAGACCATCTGGCAGGGCTGCGACTCCGCGCTCGCGGCGCCCCTCGTCCTGGACCTCGCCCGGCTGGTGGCCCGCGCCCACGAGGCCGGGCTCTCCGGGCCGCTGCCCGCGCTGGGCTTCTACTTCAAGGACCCGGACGGCGGCCCCGCCGCGCTGTCCGAGCAGTACGGCGAACTGCTCGCGTTCGCCCGGCGGCTGCGGGAGGTCCGGTGACCCTCCTGGGCCGGATGACCACCGCGGGACCCGGGGGCGGCGGCACCGACGCGCTCGGCGGATTCCTCCGTACGCGCCTGAGCCGCGCCACGATCGCGGGCCGGGCGGCCGCCGAGGCTCTCGCCGGGCTGGCACGCCCGCGCCGCCCCGGACCCGCCGCCCTGCCCCGGCGCGGGACCCAGGAACTCCGGGCGCCCGGAGCAGCCCGGGCGCCCGGGCAGCCCGTCCCGGGGGTGCGGTCGGCGCGCCCCCGGGACACATCGCCGGGGATCCCGGCCGTGACCGGGGCCGCTCGCACGGCGCTCGGGTCCCCGGACGCCGGGTCCGGCGCCGCAGCGCCCCTCGGCGGGGCGGCGCCGGCAGCCGGCGAGTCCGGTCTGTCCGGTCTGTCCGGGCGGGCGCCGGGCGGACAGGGGGCCGCGGTGCCCGACTCCGGTCAGGGGTCCGGAGCCGGGCACGAGGCCGCCGTACGCTCCGCGCCCGACGACCGGCGGGAGCCGGATCCCGTACGGTCCTCCGGAGGCGGCGGTGGGCAGGAGGTCCCCGGGGGACCCCCGCGCGACTACGGCCGGGACCCGGCGGGCGGTGCCACCACCCGCGACCGGCTCGGCGCATGGGCCGAACTGCTCCGGGTGTCCGCGCTCTTCACCGTCCCCGGCGACGCCCTCGCGGGAGCCGCCGCCCTCGGAGTCCGCCCCGGCCGGGGCACCGCACTCGCCATCGGCACCTCGCTGTGCCTGTACGAGGCGGGCATGGCCCTCAACGACTGGGCGGACCGCGACGAGGACGCGATCGACCGCCCGCACCGCCCGATCCCCTCCGGGCGGATCACCCCCCGGGCCGCCCTCACGGCGGCGGCCGTCCTCACGGCCACCGGCCTGACCCTCGCCTCCCGCGCGGGCCGCCCCGCGCTGGCCGTGGCCACCGCACTCGCCGCCACGGTCTGGTCCTACGACCTCCACCTCAAGCACACCAAGGCGGGCCCGGCGGCCATGGCGGCGGCGCGATCCCTGGATCTGCTCCTGGGCGCCACGGCCACGGCGTCCCGGGCGCCCGCTGCCGGCCGGCCGGACCGCTCCGGCGCAGCACCGGCCCCCGCCCCCGCCGGCACGGGCGCCCCACAGCCGAACTCCCGTACCGGCGCACCGCCACACGGATTCCGTCACGCGTCCGCCGCGTGGGCCGCGTCGGCCCCCGGAGGCGGGTCGGCGCGCCCGGCCCCAGGCACCCGTACGGTGAGCCGCGCCCCGGCAGCGGCGGCAATCGCCCGCGGGCACGGCCCGGCCGCCGCCCTGCCCGCCGCGCTCGCGCTCGGCGCGCACACCTACGCCGTCACCTCCGTGTCACGGCACGAGACGCAGGGCGGATCGACCGGCACCCCGCTCGCCGCGCTCGCCGCGACCCTGGGGACCGGCCTGTTCGCCGCGGGGGAGCGCACGGGGCGCGCCCCGGCCTCGCTCATCGCCACCGCACTCGCGGGCGCGTACATCCGTTCCGCCGGGAAGGGCTTCGCGCACGCCGCGCTCAACCCCTCCCCGCCGCTCACCCAGCGGGCCGTCGGTGGGGGCATCCGGGCCATGATCCCGCTCCAGGCCGCCCTCGCGGCCCGCGCCGGAAACACCACCGGCACCGCGACGGCACTCGCGCTGACGGGCCTCGTCCCGCTCGCCCGCGCACTCGCACGAAAGGTCAGCCTCACATGAGCCATGCGCCGACCCCCGGGCCCGCGCCGACCCCGGCGACCGGGCAGGTCCCCGGCCCCGCGCCGGTATCCGGCCTCCGCTTCGGCTACGGCACCAACGGGCTCACCGACCTCCGCCTCGCCGACGCGCTCGCGCTGCTCGCCGACCTCGGATACGACGGTGTCGGGCTGACGCTCGACCATATGCACCTCGACCCGCTCGCGCCCGGCCTCGCCGGCCGCACCCGGGAGACCGCCGCCCGCCTCGCCGAGCTGGGGCTCGACGTCACCGTCGAGACCGGGGCCCGCTATGTGCTCGACCCGCGCCGCAAGCACGGCCCCACGCTCCTCGACGCCGATCCCGGCGGCCGGGCCGCCCGTACCGCCCTGCTGATCACCTCCGTGCGCGTCGCCGCGGATCTCGGCGCCCGCGCCCTGCACTGCTTCAGCGGCATCACCCCCGAGGGCACCGACCCGGACACCGCGTGGAAGCGGCTGGTGGAGTCCCTCACGCCCGTGCTCGACGCGGCCGAAGCCGCGGGCGTCCCCCTCGCCGTGGAGCCCGAACCCGGGCATCTCCTCGCCACCATCGACGACTTCCACCATCTGCGCTCGCTGCTCGGCAGCCCCCAACACCTCGGGCTCACGCTCGACATCGGGCACTGCCAGTGTCTGGAGGAGCTCCCGCCCGCCGAGTGCGTACGGGAAGCGGCGCCCTGGCTGCGGCATGTCCAGATCGAGGACATGCGCCGGGGCGTCCACGAGCACCTTCCGTTCGGAGACGGCGAGATCGACTTCCCGCCGGTGCTTGAGGCGCTCGCCGCCACCGGCTACCAGGGCCTGACCGTCGTGGAACTGCCCCGTCACTCCCACGCGGGCCCCGAACAGGCCCGCAGGTCCATCGAGTTCCTCCGCGCGAAGGGAACACCGGCATGCTGAGGTCCCGCGAGGAACTCGACGCACTCCTCGACGACAGCGCCCGGGCCTGGCTAGACGCGGCCCTGACATCGGCCGCCGGGGCGAACGGCCCCGGCAACGGCGACCGTCCCGCCGGCGCGAGCGGCACCGCCACCGGAGCCACCGTCCCCACCCCGGGCCGGGGCACAACGCCCGTCTGGGAGCTGCGGTTCGCCGAGGCGGGCCGCCTGTGCGGCCAGGAGCACGCCGACTCCGTACGCGTCCTGCTGCTCACCGCGGCCGGAGCCGGGGCCGACACCCTCACCCGGCTCTACGCCCGGGGCACCGCCGCCGAGCGCCGCGCGCTCCTGATCGCCCTGCCCCGGCTCGGCGGCCTCACCCCGCCCGGTGCCGCGCTGCCGCTCGTCGAGGACGCCCTGCGCACCAACGACACCCGGCTGGTCGCCGCGGCCGTCGGTCCCTACGCCGCCGAGCACCTGGACACCCACGCCTGGCGGCACGCCGTCCTCAAATGCCTGTTCACCGGTGTGGACGTCGACGCCGTCGCCGACCTGGAGCGCCGCGCCGCCGGAGACGGCGAACTCGCCAGGATGCTCGCCGACTTCGCCGCAGAGCGCACGGCCGCGGGCCGCGCCACACCCCCCGATCTGATCCGTGTGCTGGCCCTCGCCGGTGAGCACTCCGAGGAGTCCTGATGCGCATCTTCGACCCCCACATCCATATGACCTCCCGGACCACGGACGACTACGAAGCCATGTACGCGGCCGGAGTCCGCGCCCTGGTCGAACCCTCCTTCTGGCTGGGCCAGCCCCGCACCTCGCCCGAGAGCTTCTACGACTCCTTCGACGCGCTGCTCGGCTGGGAGCCCTTCCGGGCCGCCCAGTACGGCATCGCCCACCACTGCACCATCGCGCTGAACCCCAAGGAGGCCAACGACCCGCGGTGCGCGCCCGTACTCGACGAGCTGCCCCGCTACCTCGTCAAGGACTCCGTCGTCGCCGTCGGCGAGATCGGGTACGACTCGATGACCCCCGCCGAGGACACCGCGCTCGCCGCCCAGCTCCAGCTCGCCGCCGACCACGGGCTGCCCGCCCTCGTCCACACCCCCCACCGCGACAAGCTCGCCGGACTGCACCGCACCGTCGACGCCGTCCGCGAGTCCGCGCTGCCCCCCGAGCACGTCGTGCTCGACCACCTCAACGAGACGACCGTGCAGCACGCCAAGGACAGCGGCTGCTGGCTCGGCTTCTCCGTCTACCCGGACACCAAGATGGACGAGGACCGCATGGTCACGATCCTGCGGACGTACGGCACGGAGAAGGTGCTGGTCAACTCCGCCGCCGACTGGGGCAGGAGCGACCCGCTGAAGACCCGCAAGGTCGGCGACGCCATGCTCGCCGCCGGATTCTCCGACGACGACGTGGACCAGGTCCTGTGGCGCAACCCCGTCGCCTTCTACGGCATCAGCGGCCGGCTCCAGCTCGACCTCCCCGCGCCGGACGCCCTGCACGAGGGCAACTCCATCCTCCGCGGCGGGGAATGAGGGGAGGGACGCATGCGCTTCCGCCACCCCGACGGTTCCACCGTCCACCTCTCCTACTCCACCAACGTCCACCCCGCGGAGACCCTCGACGGGGTCCTCGCCCAGCTCCGCGACCACTGCGAACCCGTGCGCAGGCGGCTCGGCCGCGACCGCCTCGGCATCGGCCTCTGGCTGGCCCGGGAGGCGGCCCGCGCCCTGATCACCGACCCGTCGGCGCTGCGCGGACTCAAGGCCGAACTCGACCGCCGCGGACTGGAGGTCGTCACCCTCAACGGCTTCCCCTACGAGGGATTCGGCGCCGAGGAGGTCAAGTACCGCGTCTACCGGCCGGACTGGACCGAGCCCGAGCGGCTGGTCCACACCACCGATCTGGCCCGGCTGCTCGCCGCCCTCCTCCCCGACGACGTCGCCGAGGGCACGATCTCCACCCTGCCGCTCGCCTGGCGCACCGGATTCGACGCCACCGCGTCCGTCACCGCCACCGCGGCGCTCACCACACTCGCCGAACGGCTCGACGCACAGGCCGAACTCACCGGGAAGTCCATCCGGATCGCCCTCGAACCCGAGCCCGGCTGTGTCGTCGAGACCACCGCCGACGCCATCGCACCGCTGGCCGCCGTCGGCTCCCCCCGCATCGGCGTCTGTATCGACACCTGCCACCTCGCCACCTCCTTCGAGGACCCCGGGCAGGCGCTGGCCGCGCTCGCCGACGCCTCCATCACCATCCCCAAGGCGCAGCTGTCCGCCGCCCTGCACGCCGGCGAACCCCATCTGCCCGAGGTACGGGCCGCCCTCGGCGCGTTCGCCGAACCCCGCTTCCTCCACCAGACCCGTACCCGCACCGCGGCCGGACTCCGGGGCACCGACGACCTCGACGAGGCCGTTCTCGGCCAGGTCCTGCCCGAATCGTCCCCCTGGCGCTCCCACTTCCACGTCCCCCTCCACGCCCCGCCCGCCCCGCCGCTCACCTCCACCCTCCCCGTCCTCCAGGACACCCTCACCCGGCTCGTCGGCGGCCCCGTACCTCTGACCCGCCACCTGGAGGTCGAGACGTACACCTGGCAGGCCCTCCCCGCCGAGCTGCGGCCGCGCACCCGCACCCAGCTCGCCGAGGGCATCGCCGCCGAACTCACTCTCGCCCGCGATCTGCTGGTCGGCCTCGGCCTCAAGGAGCTGCCATGACGGACACCCCGAGCCCCACCCCCCTCCTGGTCGTGGACGTCGTCGGTCTCACCCCCCGGCTCCTCGACCACATGCCCCATCTCAAGGCCCTCGGCAGCTCCGGCTCCCAGGCGCCCCTGTCCACCGTGCTGCCCGCCGTGACCTGCGCCGCCCAGTCCACGTTCCTCACCGGCACCCTCCCCGCCGAGCACGGCATCGTCGGCAACGGCTGGTACTTCCGCGAACTCGGCGACGTCCTGCTGTGGCGCCAGCACAACGGACTGGTCTCCGGCGACAAGGTGTGGGACGCGGCCCGCCGCGCCCACCCCGGCTACACGGTCGCCAATGTCTGCTGGTGGTACGCGATGGGCGCGGACACCGACTTCACCGTCACCCCCCGGCCGATCTACTACGCCGACGGCCGCAAGGAGCCCGACTGCTACACCCGCCCCCCGGAGCTCCACGACGAACTCGTCTCCCGGCTCGGCGAGTTCCCCCTCTTCCACTTCTGGGGACCGGGCGCCGACCTCGTCTCCAGCCAGTGGATCATCGACGCGACCCGGCACATCATGCGCACCCGCCACCCCGATCTGACGCTGTGCTACCTCCCGCACCTCGACTACGACCTCCAGCGGTACGGCCCCGACGACCCGCGCTCCCACCGCGCCGCCGCCGAACTCGACGCCGCCATGGCCCCCCTGCTGGAGGACGCCCGGCGGGAGGGACGCACGGTCGTCGCCCTCTCCGAGTACGGGATCACCCGGGTCAGCCGGCACATCGACATCAACCGCGCCCTGCGCCGGGCCGGGCTGCTGGAGGTCCACACCCAGGACGGCATGGAGTACCTCGACCCGATGGCCTCCCGCGCCTTCGCCGTCGCCGACCACCAGCTCGCCCATGTCTACGTCAAGCGGCCCGAGGACCTCGAAGCCACCCGGGAGGCCCTCGCCGGACTCGACGGCGTCGAGGAACTCCTCGACGACGAGGGCAAGAAGGCCCACGGACTCGACCATCCGCGCTCCGGCGAACTCGTCGCGGTCGCGGAGCCCGACGCCTGGTTCACGTACTACTACTGGCTCGACGACGACCGCGCCCCCGACTTCGCGCAGCTCGTCGAGATCCACCGCAAGCCCGGCTACGACCCGGTCGAGCTGTTCATGGACCCCCAGGACCCCTACGTCCGGCTGAAGGCCGCCAAGGCGGTCGCCCGCAAGAAGCTCGGCATGCGCTACCGCCTCGCGGTCGTGCCCCTCGACCCCTCACCCATCCGGGGCAGCCACGGCCGCCTCCCCCCGAGCGACGACGAAGGTCCGCTCATCCTGTGCTCCACCCCCCGCGCAGTCGAGGGCCGTGTCGCGGCCACCGACGTGAAGTCCCTGCTGCTCCACCTCGCCGGCCTCAACCGAGGCTCCGCACCACTCGAAACCCCAGCCGAAAGAGAGAGACCGTGACCCCGTTCAAGGACGAACCCGGCACCGACGACTCCCTGCGCCGCACCCTCGGCGTGGACCGCCGGCGCTTCCTCACCACCTGCACCGCCGTCGGGGCCGCGGCCGTCGCCGCCCCGGTGTTCGGCGCCTCGCCCGCCCTCGCGGACGACAAGGGCCGCGGCAAGGGTCACGGCCACGGCCATGACAAGAAGGCCCTGGTCCCCGCCCACAAGCGCGGCCTCATCCTCTACACCGTCCGCGACGCGATCGGCCGGGACCCGCTCACCAGCGATCTCCCGTCCGGCTTCCGCGAGGTCTTCAAGCAGCTCGCCCGCTACGGCTACAAGCAGGTCGAGTTCGCCGGGTACGGCCAGCACGCCAACGCCCCCGGCGGCGGCAACCTCGACACCGTCCAGGGCGCCCATCTGCTGCGCTCCTGGCTGGACGACTTCGGTCTGCGGGCCCAGGGCAACCACGGCTTCATCCCCGGCTCGTGGCCGCTGAGCACCCCCGACCTGGACCGCTTCAAGCAGGCCCTGGAGATCGCCAACATCCTCGGCATGGACCACATGGGCACCGGTGGCGACCCCACCTGGGGCTCCACCAAGGCCGAATGGGACGTCGCCGCCGAACGCTGGAACGCGATGGGCGCCATCGCCCGCCGTGCCGGTATCAAGCTCTACACCCACAACCACGACGGCGCGTACGACTTCCTGCTCGACGGCGGTCCGCTCGACGCGCAGGGCCGTCCGACCCGCAGCTCCGGCATCCGCAAGCTGGAGTACTTCCTCAAGCAGACCGACCCGCGCAACGTCTGGCTGGAGATGGACATCTTCTGGGCGCACGTGGCCCGGTACAAGTTCCACACCTACACCGCGCACGACGGGCAGCAGCGCACCAGCGTCTTCGACCCCGCGCGGCTGGTCGACCGCTACAACAAGCGCTACCCGCTGTTCCACGCCAAGGACGGTGTGATCAACACCGGCAGCGGCATGGGATACGACATGGTGCCCTTCGGTACCGGCGACATCGACTACGAGCGGTTCTTCTCCCGGGTCGGGGAGAGCAACTACCACAACCCGATGGTCGAACAGGACAACGCGCCCAGCGGCTCGGTGCCCGGCCAGTCGCTGGAGTACGCGCGGATCGGCTACGACAACATCGCGGCGCTGCGGCGCAAGCGCTGAGGCACCGCCGATGAGCGCCGGCTTACCGGCGCACCCGCCCCCGCCGGGCCGATCGGCCCCTGCTGATGACCGTGCGGCCTTCCGGAGCGCTCCGGAAGGCCGCACAGTCATGTCCCGGGGGTTGAGCCCATCTCCGCCGGGACACCGCCGCAGCCGTCGGACCGGAGGCCGCCGGGCCCCGCGGCCGGGCCCGGGCGCACCGATTTCACCGGCCGGCGGGTCGCCGTGATCGGGACCGGGTCCTCCGGTGTCCAGATCATCCCCGTCATCGCCGAACAGGCCGCCGAACTGACCGTCTTCCAGCGGACCCCGGCCTATGCCCTGCCCGCCTGGAACCGCCCGCTGTCCGGTCCCGAGGTCGAGGAGCACAAGGCGGGCTATCCCGAGTTCCGGGCCGCCCAGCGCCGCTCCAAGGGCGGCTCCGTCTGCGAGATGCCGACCCGGTCGGCCCTGGAGGTGAGCGAGGAGGAGCGCACGGCCACCTATGAGGCCGCCTGGAGCGCGGGGGGCCTCAGCGCGATGCTGCGCTCGTACACCGACCTGCTCGTCGACGAGAACGCGAACGAGACGGCGGCCGAGTTCGTCCGGTCCGAGATCCGGTCGAGCGTCACCGATCCGCGGACCGCCGAGAGCCTCTCCCCGCGCACCTTCCCGTTCGGCACCAAGCGCAGGGCGCCGGGGGAGCGCCCTTCGGTGTCGCACACGCCCCCGCTCGGCGCCTGGCGGTGCCGGCTGTGACAGTCCGTGCCCCTGCCGGCCCGCTCAGCCGATTCCCTGGCGGTCGGGCCGGAGGGCGAACTCCCGCTCGGCCTCCTCCGGTTGGGCGCGCACCACCTCGCGCTCCAGCAGGGTCCGGTGCCGCTCCAATGGCTCCCGGCGCCCCGGCGGAACGAGCAGCAGCAGATCGTCGATCGCGGCCATCAGCCGCCGGGTGACCTGCGGTGCCGGGGCCGCGGCCCCCCGGATCTCGGCCAGCCCCAGATCCACCAGATCCGTCCAGGTCGGCACGGGCTGCACCAGCCGGAGCACCCCGCCGCCGTCCCGGTGGTGGACCGCCCCCAGCGGCCTGTCCGCCATGACCGACAGCAACTGCACGATCCGGTCGAGACACTGCACCGCGGTCGTCGGATCGTTCACCGCGGGCGACAGCGCCCGTATGGCGATGTCCGACAGCTGCCGCAGCCCGAGCCCCTGATCCTGGTGGAAGGTCCGCTCGGTGCCCACCGACATGGTGAACCGGGGGACCCGTACGATCGGCGCCTCCTCACGACCGTGCACGGCCAGCACCGGCGTCCCCGGCACCACGAAGTCCCCGATCCGGGGAATGAGCCGCAGCACCACACCGTGCCGCCGGGCGACCCGCGCCAGCCGCGCGACATGCACATCCTTCAGCACCCCGGCCCGCCCCCGGTGGGCGAGCCGCGCCACCTCACCCGGCAGCTCCGGCGCCTCCCCGCCCCCGCCCGGCTCCCGCGCCAGCATCCGTACGGCATCGTGGGCGATCCGGTCCACCACCGGCCCCACCTGCATCAGCCGCAGTGTGGAGGACACATACGCGATGAACAGCAGCAGGCTCAGCCCGAGCAAGGCCATCGTCATCAGGCTCTGCAGCAGCGGCACCGAGGTCACCCGCCGGGGATCGGTGACGCTCTCGTACGAGGTGAGCACCAGCAGGGAGAAGAGGAACGTCGCCAGGAACACCGTCAGCGTGAGCTTGCTGATCCTGCTCCGGACGAAGATCCGCACCACCCGGGGCGTGAGCTGTCCACTGGCCATCTGCACCGCGACCAGCGAGATGCTGAAGACGACACCGATGAAGGTCATCATCGCCGAACTGATCGTCGTCACGATCGTCTTGGCGTCCTCGGTGAACGAGACCAGCCGACCGAGTTCCTCGTACGCCCGTTCCTCCCGGAGGTACTCGACGAGCCGGGCATCCACCGCCGAAGCCCCCCACCACAGCAGCACGGCACAGGCGAGCCCCACCGTGGGGGCGAACCACAAGGTGTCGCGCAGATGCTCACGCAGGGGCGACAGGGGGCGGGGGCGAGGAGGCGTACGAGCGGTCACGCATGCGACGGTAGCGTCACCTGATGTGTTCGTACGCATACCCGCTGTACGTGTGTTCCCACGGCGTGTCGCCGCCCACCCCCTGAGCCGAAGGGGGAGAACCCGCCTGTCCCCACCGGTTCTGGCCGCCTCCGCCCTCCCCTCACGCCTTGTGCTTGGTGAGTGAGCCGAAGGGGGCGTGGGTGTCGACCCTGCCTGTCCCCACCGGTTGTGGTCGCCTGCACCGCCCGCTCACGCCTTGGGCCTGGTGAGTGAGCTGAAGGGGGCCGTGGGTGTCGACCCTGCCTGTCCCCACCGGTTGTGGTCGCCTGCACCGTCCCCTCACGCCTTGTGCCTGGTGAGTGAGCCGAAGGGGGCCGTGGGTGTCGAAAGGGAGAACGCGCGGAGGCCGCGAGGTACGAGCGGTCGAGCACGATCGACCGTCGACACACACTGAAGGCCCCCCGGTGGGGGTCCCCCCGGACGGAGTCTGGGGGGAGAACCGAGCCACAAAAAATACAGCGCGTCGGTCACTGTCCGGAGTGCGGTCCCACGGCCCCCCGACCGCCCGCCCCCACGGCCCACCCCCCGAGCACCATCGGGTGAACCGCCGTACGAGGCCGGCCACCGGCTCGGTCATCCCGGGGAAGTTCAGCGACACGGCCACCGCGATCCGCGGACGCCCGCCCGGGGGCGCGCCGCCCGGTGGCTCCACCTCGGACCGCCGTACGACGGGCACCCGCACCGGCGCGCTCACAGCCGGATCCAGGTGGACTTCAGCTGGGTGTACTTCTCCAGCGCGTGCAGGGACTTGTCGCGGCCTCCGAACCCGGACTGCGCGTAGCCCCCGAACGGGACGGTGATGTCGCTGTCGTCGAAGCAGTTGACCCATACGGTGCCGGCGCGGACCGACCGGGCGAGCCGGTGCGCGGTGGACAGGTCCTTCGACCACACCGCGGCCGCCAGACCGTAGTCGGTGTCGTTGGCCAGGCGCACCGCCTCCTCGGCGTTCTCGAAGGAGAAGACCGAGAGCACCGGTCCGAAGACCTCCTCGCGGGCGATCCGCGACCGCGGGTCGACCCGGTCGAAGACGGTCGGCTCGACGTAGTAGCCGCCGGTTTCCGCGAGGACCCGGTCGCCGCCCAGGACGAGCCGCGCACCGTCGTCGGCCGCGCCGCGCACATACCCGAGGACGCGTTCCAGATGCCGTTCCTCCACCAGCGCGCCGATGTCGGTGCGCGGGTCGAGCGGATCGCCCACCACGAGCCGGCGGCTCTCCGCGAGGACCCGTTCCAGCAGTTCCTCCTCGATGTCCCGGTGGACCAGGAGCCGCGACCCGGCCGAGCACGCCTCCCCCTGGTTGAAGAAGACGCCGCTCGCGACCGCGCGGGCGACCACCGCCAGGTCGGGTGCGTCGGCCATGACGATCTGCGGGGACTTGCCGCCCAGTTCGAGCGAGACCTCCTTGAGGTTGGAGTCGGCCGCGTAGCGCAGGAACTCCCGGCCGACCTCGCCCGAGCCGGTGAAGGCGATGGCGTCGACGCCGGGGTGGCGGCCGAGAGCCGCTCCCGCGGTCGGTCCGAGGCCGGGCACCACATTGAGGACGCCGTCGGGGACGCCCGCCTCGGTGGCCAGTTCCGCGAACCGCAGGGCCGTCAGCGGGGACTGTTCGGCCGGCTTGAGGACGACGGAGTTGCCCACGGCCAGCGCGGGCGCGATCTTCCAGGCGGCCATCATCAGCGGGAAGTTCCACGGCACGACCGCGCCGACCACCCCCAGCGGCTCCCGGGTGATGGTGGCGAGGGTGTCCGGGCCGGTGGGCGCCACCTCGTCGTAGTGCTTGTCCACCGCCTCCGCGTAGAAGTCCAGCGACTGGATCGTCACCCGCAGATCGACGGCGAGCGCGTCGGTGTAGGGCTTTCCCATGTCGACGGACTCGACGAGGGCCAGTTCCTCGGCGTGTTCCTCGACCAGCCGGGCCAGCCGCTGGAGCACCAGGCGCCGTCGCCGGGGCGGGAGCCGTGACCAGACACCGCTGTCGAAGGCGCGCCGGGCACCTCTCACCGCACGGTCGACGTCCTCCGCGTCCCCCGCGCCGACGCGGGCGATCAGGCGCCCGTCGCGCGGGGAGATCCGGTCGAACGTGCCCCCGGCGGCGGGGTCGGTCCACCGCCCGTCGATGTACGGCCGGGTGGGCAGGGCGAGCCCGGCGAAGCGCTGCTCCAGCTCCGCGCGGACGGCCAGGGCCCGGCTTTCGGTGGGCTTGGTCATGCTGGGCGTTCCTTTCGGGTCGCGGCACGCCGTGCGGCGGCACGATCGGTCAGATCGCGGAAGAGAGCGGCGTCCTGGCCGGAGTGGTCGAACAGGTCCTCCGGGTGCCACTGGACGGCGAGTACGTCCGCCTCGGTGTGCTCCACCGCCTCGACGCAGCCGTCCGCCGCCCGCGCCACCACCCGCAGCCCGTCACCGAGCCGGCCGAGGGCCTGGTGGTGGTAGGAGGAGACCTTGAACGCGCTGTCCCCGACCACGGACGCCAGACGGGAGCCCGGTTCCACCGTGACCTCGTGCAGTGCGTCCAGATGGGGCACCGGGCCGTCCGCCAGATGCTGGACCAGGGTGCCGCCGCAGACGGTGTTGAGCACCTGCATGCCCCGGCAGACGGCCAGCGCGGGGATTCCGAGGGCGATGACGGCGCGGGCGACGGCGAGGTCGAGTTCGTCCTGCTCGTCGTGGTCCGGCTCGGTCCGCGGGTGCGGGGCCTGCCCGTAGCGCGAGGGATGGAGATCGGAGCCGCCGGGCAGCAGGACACCGTCGAACCCGGCCAGCCGCGCGGGCAGTTCGGCCAGCCGGTCACGCTGCCCGCCGTGCAGGACCAGCGGCTCCCCGCCGGCGCCGAAGACGGCGTCACCGATGGCCTCGGCGGCGACGGTGGCGCTGAACCGCAGGCCGGAGACGGAGACGGCACGGCGGCCGATCACGGCGATACGGGGCCTCACGCCGGGCCCCGCGCGACCGCGCCCGGGGACGGGCCCGGCCCGGCGCCCTGACCCGCGAAGGGGTACTCCAGGCCCGGGAGCCACTCGGCCCACGCGCGCTCCAGCCTGCCGTCGGCGATGATCCGGGCGAGCGCGCCGTCCAGCGCCGCGAGGTCGCCCGGGCGGTCCTTGGCGACGCCCACGGCCCAGTGGTTTCCCGTCCGTACGGTGAAGGCCTGCTCGAAGTCCGGGTGCTCGCCGAGCGGTACGAACACCACGTCGTCGTCGACGACCGCGTCCACCTCGCCGGATCTGAGCGCCGCGAGCATGTCGCCGAACACATCGTGGGTGTCACCGCCGAAGGCGACCGTCACCGCGCCGCCGAACGTCTCGGCCAGGGCCATGTTGGTGCTGCCCGCGATGGCCGCGACCCGGCGGCCCCGCAGATCGGCCGGGGTGCGCACCGGATCGCCCCGGCGTACGAGCACCGACTCGTGGAACACCGCGTAGGGCCGGGTGAAGTCGACCTCGCGCAGCCGTGACTCGGTGACGCCCTGGCCGCACAGCACCCCGTCGGCGTCGCCGCGCCGGACGGCGGGAAGCATCTGGGACCAGGGCAGAAAGACCCACTCCAGGGGGCGGCCCAGCTCCGCGGCGAGGAGTTCGCCGACGGCCGGTTCGTAGCCGAGCCGTCCCTTGACGGGGTCGTCCAGGAGGAACAGGGGCGGGGCGTCCGAGTCGATGCAGGCGAGACGCAGTGGTGTGATCACGGGGTGTCCTCCGAGTACATCATGTGCTCCCAGTCGGTGACGGCCCCGCAGAAGCGGGCCCACTCGTCCGACTTGTAGGCGTGGTAGAGGTCGGCGGTCTCCTCGCTCAGCGCCCGCTGGACCACGGTGTCGCCGGCGAAGGCGGTCAGGGCCTCGCCCAGGGTCAGCGGGAGCGCCGTGAACCGGGACCCGGCGCCGTAGCTGGAGCCCTGCTGCGGCGGGCCCGGGTCGATCCGGTTGTCCAGGCCGTCGGAGATCGCGGCGATCAGGACGGCGTGCGAGAGGTAGGGGTTGACCATGGCGTCGGGGAGTTTGAACTCCAGCCGTCCGTTGGCGGACAGGCGCACCGTGCAGGTCTTGTTGTCCATGCCCCAGTTGATCCGCGAGGGGGCGAACTGGCCCGAGTCCCAGTACCGCTTGTAGGAGTTGACGGTCGGCCCCATGACGGCCATGGCGCCCGCGGCATGGGACAGGATGCCGCCCAGCGCGTGGCGGCCGGTCTCGGTCAGATGCAGGTCCCGGCGGCCGGGCTCGGCCAGGACGTTCTCCCCGCCGCGCCACAGGCTGAGGTTGTGATGGCAGCCGTTGCCCATCGCGCCGGTGGCCGGTTTGGGCATGAAACTGGCGGTGACACCCAGCTCACGGGCCACCTGGCGGCAGATCTGCCGATAGGTGACGAGCCGGTCGGCGGTCAGGTCGGCGTGGTCGTACATCCAGTTCAGCTCGATCTGGCCCGGGTCCTCGTAGTCGCCCTCGATCATGTCGAAGCCGAGTGCCCTGGCGTAGGTCATCACCTTCTGGTAGATCGGGCGGCTGCGCTCCAGGAGGTCCACCCGGTAGGCCGGGCTGTCGTCGGGGCGGTGGCGCACCTCCAGCCCCGGGCCGGTCCAGGTCATCTCCGGTTCACAGCCGGAGCGCAGTTCGAGGCCGGTGCGGGCGGTGAACTCCGCGTGGAGCCGGATGAGATTGCCGCGTACGTCGGTGGCGAGCGGCCTTCCGCCGATCTCCGCGCGGTGCTCGGGCTCGTAGAGGCGGCAGAAGAACCGGCCCACGCCGGTGTCCCAGGGCAGTACGGCGAAGGTGTCGAGGTCGGGGACGGCGGTGAACTCGGCTGCCTGGGTGCCGCCGCCGAGGAGATTGCCGGCGCGGTCGACCTGGAAGTCGGCCAGCACCGTGCGGTGCATCTGTACGCCCTTCTCCAGGTTGCGGAGCAGGTGCACGGCGGGCACCACCTTGCCGATGACGCGGCCGTTGACGGTCACCGACTGGTAGTAGACGTACTCGACGCCCGCGTCGGCGATGCGCTTCTGTACGGCGTCGACCGCGTCCTGGTCGGCATTGCGTTCGCGGTGCCGGTCCAGGGCGGTGGTGGTGCTCGGGGACGTGATGGTCATGGGTACCTCGCAGTGGTCTCGCGGCAGACGGGAGGAACGGTGTCGCGGGGTGGTTGCCGGCAACGGTGGCGCGGAGGGGTTCCCGGCGGTCAGACGGCCGCGGGGAGGGTGGCGAAGGCCCCGCGCAGTTCGCGCTGACGGGCGGGCGGGAGATTGATCGCGACGGTTCCGACGTGGGCCGAGTGCCGGTGGCAGGTGGCCAGGACGCCGTCCGCCGGACGGCCGGGGTCGCCTTCCACCACCCGTACCTCGTCGGCGAGGGCGGGTGAGCCGAAGCTCTGGAACCGCAGATCCGCCTGGTCGCTCCAGAAGGACGGAACCGGGGCGAACGGGTCCGGGCCCGACTCGGCCCCGGTGAGGGCCGCGATGAGGGTGGCGGCGGCCCGCTTGGCGGTGTCGGTGGGGATGGACCAGTGCTCGACGCGGCGGGGCACGTCGTCGAAGAGGGGGTTGGGGAAGCGGGCGATGTCGCCGACGGCGACGAGGCGTTCGGCACCCCGTGCCATGAGCCGGTTGTCGCACAGGACGCCGTCGCTCAGATCGAGGAAGTCGTTCCCCGCCAGCCACTCGGTGTTGGGCACCGAGCCGACCGCCTCGACGACGGCGTCGGCGGCGAGCGTGCTCCCGTCGTCGAGGGCCACCCCGGTGACGGAGCCGTCGCCGAGGAAGCGGGCGGCGGACCGTCCGATGACGAACTCCACCCCGGCGGCCTCGTGGTGGCGCCGGACCCCCTCGGACAGCCGCGTGCCCAGGACGCGCTGCATCGGCCCGCCGCAGGGTTCCACGACGGTGACCCGGCAGCCCAGCCGGCGCGCGGTCGCCGCGACCTCGCAGCCGATGAAGCCGGCGCCGAGCACGACGACCGCTGCTTCCGGCCGCAGGGCGCCGCGCAGCGCGACACAGTCGTCGAGGGTGCGCAGAACATGGCGGCCGGCGAGCGGGCCGGGGAGTTCCAGGCGCCGGGGCCGCAGCCCGGTGGCGGCGACGAGCGCGTCGAAGGCCACGGAGGAACCGTCCCCCAGCGACAGCCGCCCGCCCCGGGGATCGGCCGCCACGACGGGCAGACCGAGCCGGAAGGTGACGTCGGCGACCGACGCCCGGCGGCGGAAGGCCACCTTGGTGTGCAGTTCGGCGGGGGTGGCCGCGCCCGGCGCGTACAGCAGCTCCTTGGACAAGGGGGGCCGGTTGTACGGGAGATGGGGCTCGGCGCCGAAGACCGTGACGGGTCCCGTGTGACCGGCCGCCCGCAGCTGCTCGGCGGCCCGCAGGCCCGCGAGTGACGCTCCGACGACGGCGACGTGTGCGGTCATGGGCGTTCTCCGTCAGTCCTGGACGAGGATGGCCTGGACGGGACAGACGTCGGCGGCTTCCTCGACCTCGTCGCGCAGCGGGTCGTCGGGCTCGCTCTCGTACTCCAGCTTGCCCTCGTCGTTGATGCGGAAGACGGCGGGCGAGGCGATGGCGCACTGGCCGTGGTCCTGGCACAGGGCCATGTCGACGGTGACCTTCATGGGGATTCCTCTCGCTCTGGTGCGCCCGCTCCCTGTTCAGGAGGCGGGGGTGAAGGTGAGGGGGAGCCGGACGGGGCCGGTGTTGCCCGAGTCGGGGAGCCACTCGGCGCCCTCGCCGATCCGGGGGTCGCGCATGCGCCGGGCCAGCAGCGGCAGGGCCTCGCTCATGTCGCTGCGGGCGACGAAGTGGCCGAGGCAGTGGTGGGCGCCGCCGCCGAAACCGAAGTGCGGCTTGCGCTCGGCGGTGATGTCGAAGGAGCGCTCGCTGAACACACGGGGGTCGGTGCCGGCCGACTCGCTCCACAGATGGACGGTGGTGCCGGCCTCGATGTCCAGGCCCTGGAAGGTGAAGTCCTCGACGGCCTCGCGGGTCACCCAGCGGACGGTCGGGTTGACCCGCATGACCTCCTCGACCGCCCTGGTGCCGAGGTCGGGCCGCTCGGCGAGCAGCCGCCACTGGCCGGGGTGGCGGACGAAGGACTGCATGGCCAGCCCCAGCTGGTTGCGGGTGGTGTCGAAGCCGCCGAAGATCAGCAGCAGCAGGCCGTCGCGCAGTTCGGCGTCGCTGAGCTTGTCGGTGTCGCGGCTGGCGCTCACCAGGCGGGAGACGAAGTCGTCGCGCTCGTGGCGGCGGCGGTCGGCGATCAGCTCGTCGGCGTACGCGTAGAGCGCGGCCAGGGCCTCCTCGATCCGGCCGAGGTCCTGGCGGACGGTCACGCCCATCGCCAGTCCGAGCGTCGTCGACTCGCGGGCGATGACCGGCCACTGGGACTCGGGGATGCCGAGCATGACGGCGATCACGCGCGCTGCGTAGGGCTCGGCGAACTCCGAGACGAACTCGCACCGGCCGGCCTCGGCGAAACCGTCGATCAGCTCGTCGGCGAGCGCCTGGAACCGGGGTACGAGGGAGCCGATGAGCTTGGGGGAGAAGGCCGGGTTCATCAGCCGGCGCAGCCGGTGGTGCTCCTCGCCCTCCTTGTTGAGCACCCAGCTGGCCCACCAGTCGGCGAACGGGCCCTCGGTCACGCCGTTGTGCGCGGGCCAGGCCACGCTGCCCTGGCGGAGCCGGGGGTGCTTGAGCAGTCTGCCGACCTCGTCGTAGCGCAGGATCGCCAGGCCGTAGTTGGTCCGGGCGTACCAGCCGCTCTCGCGCGCCTCGTGCACGGCGGCAGAGGTGATCGAGAAACCCGGGTCGGCGACGTCGAAGTAGGGGGCGGCGTCGGTCGTTGCGGTGCCCGTCATCGTGGGACTCTCCAACTTCTCGCGGCGAGCAGTGGTGAGGCAAATACTCTAAACCTAGAGTTTGTAAGTCAATAGGTCCGCCGAAGTTGTTTCCGTGCCGGCCGGGTGCGGTTCACCCGAGCCCGGTACGGGGGCGGAAAACGACGAGGGACCGTACGGCCCCGTCGGCCGTACGGTCCCTCGTCCCGCCGTTCCCCGTCCTGACCCGCTTGTGGCGGGCCCCGCGCTCCGGCGCGTCCCGTGCTTCGGCGGGCCGGGCGCCCCGTTCCGCGAGCGGACGGGCTACGCGCGGGGTGCCAGCGCCAGTACCCAGTCGCTGTCCAGTCCGACCTCCCCGACCGCGACGAACCCGCCCTCGCTTGCCCGCGGCACCCGCGGCAGCCGGGAACCCACCAGCCAGCGCGAGGTGTTCGCGGCGATCACCCGCCGCTCGGGCCCCACGAGCACCGCGTCGTGCCCGGTCTCGCGCAGCGCCCCGAGCAGCAGCGGCTCGAACTCGGCGACCCGCAGATCGGCCCCGGCCACGCCGACGAAGACCTCGTCGGTGACGGGGGCGGTGAGGGTGATGACGTACCGGTCGGCGCCGTAGTAGTCCACGTACGGACCGAAGACCGAGCGCCGCCCGCGGTCACGCCCGGCGGTGAACCACTCCATCTCGAAGTAGTCGTACACGTCCACGCTGGTGGGGTCCATGTTCAGCTGGAGCCGGACGACTCCCGCTCCGCCGCGCTGCCACCATTCGAAGTGCCGGTCGCGGTCCCGCAGCACACCGGGCGCGGTGAAGAACCCGAATCCGTCCGCGCCGGGCTGCTCGGCGAGCTGCCGGACGAGCGCCGACTTGACGCCCGCCGCATCGCGCACGGAGAAGGCGCCCTTGTCGGCGAGCGCGGACCTGCGCCGGGCCACCACCTCGTCGGCGATCGTCCCCAGCCGGTCGAAGACCTCCGTGAGCAGGCCCCTGACCTGCTCCAGCAGGGTCTCCAGCTCCTTACCCACCTCTGCCGTCCCGCCCTCGGGCGCGGTGTTCTCGGGGTACATCGGACGCCTCCACAGTCATCGTTCCGCCACCACAAGATGCAACTCGATCAATCGGCGCAGATTGCGCTGGACATGGCGCTCGGCCAGGGCGCGAGCACGCTCTCCGTCCTCCTCGGCGATGGCCGTGGCGATGGCGTGGTGCTCGGCGACCGTCTCCTCCAGCACCGTCTGGGGCTCGACGGGCAGCCACAGCAGGGCCGTCAGTTCCGCCTGGAGGTTCACCTCCAGACGGGTCAGCCGCTCGGACTGCGAGGCCATCGCCACCTCGATGTGGAAGCGGCTGTCCGCCCTTATGCGGGCACCGTACTCGTCGGCCGACGCGAGCTGCTCGACCAGGTGCAGCAGCCGCCGCACACTGGCCGCCGAGGCGCGTTCGGCGGCGAGGAGCGCGGAGGCGCCCGAGACGGCGAACTGCTCGTCGGCCGCGTCGCGCAGCCGGGAGACGGTGGTGGACGCGAGCCGTTCCTTCAGCGGACCCGGCGGCGGACTGTCCGGCCGCTGTACGAAGGTGCCGCCGTTGCGGCCCCGGCGCGTCGCGACCAGGCCCTGCTCCCGCAGGATCGCCAGCGCCTCGCGCAGGGTCATGGGGGAGACGCCGAGCTGGCCCGCGAACTCCACCTCGGTGGGCAGTTGCTCACCGTCCACGACGAGGCCCAGCAGGATGGCCCTGCTGATGCGCTCCACGACCTCCTCCGCACGGCCCCCCGCGTTCAGGGGGGAGATGAGCAGGGCGCGCATCACCGGTGCGCCGCTCGTGGTCATCCGCTCTCCTCGTCCATGACCTCCGGCCCCACGGTCCGGTCGCCCCGCCCCGGGCCACCACTGGTCCGGCGCCCGGAACGCCGACACCAGCGTGTAACAGTGAAGGCTCTTGTGCAATAAGACATGGGCTTGTAGTTTTTCGCCCACGCATCACGGAGCATCCTACGGGCCACGCACTTCCGGCCCCGCTCACGGGCCGACGACGCATCCCGCTGGGTGCTCCGGAGCCGGCGCCGGCCGCTCCGCACACAGCAGTACACCCGCGTTCCCCCACCGCGCCTTCCCCTCCCCTTCCGGTCACCTTCCCTTTCCGGTACGAATCAACGGGAGTCTCCATGAGTCCCACCCTTCCCACGGGGCATCACGGCAGCGACGACGAGCACCTCGCCTCGCTCGGGTACGCCTCCGAGTTCAAGCGGGACATGAGTGCCTGGGCGAACTTCTCGCTCGGGTTCACCTATCTGTCCCCCGTGGTCGCCATCTACACCATGTTCGCCGTCGGCCTGGCCGCGGCGGGCCCGCCGATGATCTGGTCCCTGGTCATCGCGGGCGCCGGACAGCTGATGGTCGCCATGGTCTTCAGCGAGGTCGTGGCCCAGTTCCCCGTCGCGGGCGGCGTCTACCCCTGGGCGCGCCGTCTGTGGGGCCGTAGGTACGCCTGGATGACCGGCTGGATCTATCTGATCGCCCTCTTCACCACCATCGCGGGCGTGGTGTCGGGCGCGGGGCCGTACCTCGCCGCCATGTTCGGCTTCGACACCTCGGTCAACACCGTCATCCTCTGCTCCCTGGCGATCCTGACCCTCGCGACGGTCATCAACTACCTCGGCACCCGGGTGCTGGCCACCGCCGCCATCATCGGCTTCGCCGCCGAGCTGCTGGGGGCCGTGGCGGTGGGCGTCTGGCTGCTGCTGACGGAACGTCACCACAACCTCGGCATCCTGTTCGACAGCTTCGGCGCCGGCGACGGCAGCGCCTACCTCTGGGCCTTCGCCGCCGCGTCCCTGGTCGGCATCTACAACTACTACGGCTTCGAGGCGTGCGGTGACGTCGCCGAGGAGGTACGGAACCCCGGCCGGATGATCCCCAAGGCGATGCGCCGGACCATCTACGTCGGCGGCGCGGCGGCCACCTTCGTCGCCGTGGCGCTCGTCCTGTCCGTGGCCGACATCCCCGCCGTCGTCTCCGGCGAGAACACCGACCCCGTCTCCGGGGTGCTGGAGGCCGTCTTCGGCACTGCCGGGACCAAGGTCATCCTGGGCATCGTCCTGCTGTCCTTCGTCTCCTGCGCCATGAGCCTCCAGGCCGCCGCCAGCCGGCTCGCCTACAGCTACGGCCGCGACGAGATGATCGTGGGGAGCCGGCTGCTGCGGAAGTTCTCCGCGACCCGGCGCATCCCGCCGTACTCCCTGCTGATCGCCGGGGCCGTCCCGGCCGTGATCGTCCTGGGCGCGAAATTCTCCGAGGACTCCCTGACGAAGATCATCAGCTTTGCCTCGCTCGGCATCTACCTCGGTTTCCAGATGGTGGTGCTCGCCGCGCTGCGCGCACGGCTCAAGGGCTGGAAGCCCTCCGGCGCCTACACCCTCGGCAAGTGGGGCCTGCCCGTCAATGCCGCGGCCCTGGTCTACGGCCTCGTGGCCATCGTCACCATGGTCTGGCCCCGCACGCCGGAGGCGCCCTGGTACGACAACTACATCGTGCTGCTCTCCGGTGCGGTCGTCGTCGTCACGGGACTCGTCTACATGGCCGTCCACCGCTCCCACGGCCGCAGCGACGCCCCGTACGACGACGCCATCCCCCGGCGGGCGCCCGTCTCCGCGGACACCGGCGGCACAGGCGAGCGGGAGCCCGCCGACGTCTGACGGCGGAGCCTTCGGGGGAACACCGGGTGGGCCCGGCGCGAATACCGCGCCGGGCCCACCCGGTGTTCCCCTGCCGCCGCCTCAGCGGAAGGCGGGCAGCCCCGTCATCGCCTGGCCGATGACGAGCTTGTGCATCTCCGGGGTGCCCTCGTACGTCAGCACCGACTCCAGATTGGTCATGTGCCGGATCACCGGGTACTCCAGCGAGATCCCGTTGGCGCCCAGGACCGTGCGCGCGGTGCGGCAGATGTCCAGGGCCTTGTTCACATTGTTGAGCTTGCCGATGCTGACCTGCTCGGGCCGCAGTCCCGTACTGTCCTTGCGACGGCCCAGATGCAGGGCCAGCAGGGTCCCGCACGTCAGCTCCACGGCCATGTGCGCCAGCTTCTCCTGCGTCAGCTGGAAGCCCGCGATCGGCTTGCCGAACTGCGAACGCTGCCCGGCGTACTCCAGTGCCGCCGCCAGCGAGCTGCGCGCGGCTCCCATCGCGCCCCAGACGATGCCGTAGCGCGCCTCGTTGAGGCACGACAGCGGGCCGCGCAGCCCGCGCACCCCGGGCAGCACCGCGTCGGCGGGCAGCCGGACCCCGTCCAGGACGAGTTCGCTGGTCACCGACGCCCGCAGCGAGAGCTTGTGCTTGATCAGCGGGGCGGAGAACCCGGGAGTGCCGGTCGGCACCACGAAGCCGCGCACCCCGCCGTCCTCGTCCTCGGTACGGGCCCACACGACGGCGACATCGGCGACGGACCCGTTGGTGATCCACATCTTGCGCCCGTCGATGACCCAGTCGCCGCCGTCACGACGGGCCCGCGTCCGCATCCCGGCCGGGTCGGAGCCGTGGTCGGGCTCGGTCAGACCGAAGCACCCGATGGCCTCACCGGCGGCCATCGGAGGCAGCCACCGCTGCTTCTGCTCCTCGCTGCCGTGCTTCCAGATCGCGTACATCGCCAGCGACCCCTGGACGCTGACCAGGGAGCGGATACCGGAGTCGCTGGCCTCCAGCTCCAGACAGGCCAGACCGTAGTCGACCGCGCTCATACCCGCGCAGCCGTAGCCCTCCAGATGCATGCCGAGGAGACCGAGACCGCCGAGTTCCCTGGCGAGTTCGCGGATGGCGGGGAGCTCGCCGTTCTCGAACCACTCGGCGACATGAGGGTCGACGGCCGAGTCGCAGACCTGCCGGACCGCTGCCCGGACCGCCTTCTCCTCGGGGCTGAGCATGTCGTCGATGCCCGCCAGGTCGAGCGGGTCGGTCCTGGTACGGGCCGTGCCGGTGGCCTTGCCGGATGTGGTGGACATGGGGCGTCCTGCCTTTCGCGTGCGGATCCGAACGGTTCGTCGGAGGTCGGGGACGTGGGGAGTGGTGAGGTCGGTGGTTCGGGGAAGCCGGTGGTTCGGGGACGGGAGGTCGGGGGGCCTGAGCCCGGCGGTACGGGCACGGCGCCCCGGGGCCTGCGCCGACGACTGCCGGCCCGTGGTCCGGGCCGGTCCCGGACGGGACATCCGCCGACCGGGCCGGGCCGACGGTGTCCGGCGGCGGGCGGCCGTGGGACCGACCCGGTGGAACCGGGTGGGCCGGTGGCGCGGACGGGCGGCCTCCGTGAGTCAGCCGGCGGTGGGAAGGGGGCCGGTGCCGGGGCCCGCGAGCCAGGCGCGTACCGCGTCCCCGTGCTCATCCAGCCCCGGCGGCGGTTCGGCCCCGCGCACCAGCCCGGTGGAGTACGTCACCGGATGCCTCGGCGCCGGTGTGCCGCCCCCCGCCGGGGCGACGGTGGGCGACAGCCCCAGGTCCTCGGCCAGCGCCAAGCCGTCGGCGACGGTGCCGACCCGGCCCGCCGGCACGGCCGCCGCGGTGAGCCGCGCCTGCCACCGGGCGGCGTCGTCGCCCAGGAGGCGTTCCTCCAGCGCGGCCACCAGCTCCTCACGGTGGCCGACCCGGGCGGCGTTGGTGGCGAATCGCCCGTCCTCCGCCAGCTCCGGTACGCCGAGCACCGCGGCCAGCCTGGCGAACTGGCCGTCGTTGCCGCAGGCCACCGCCAGCAGCCCGTCACGGCAGCGCAGGGTCTCGTACGGGGCGATGGACGGATGCCGGTTGCCCATCCGCCCCGGCGGACGACCGGTCTCCAGAGTGCTCTGGGCCTGGTTGACCAGGGAGCCCAGCAGGCTGGAGAGCAGATTGACCTCCACCCGGCAGCCGCGCCCGGTCCGCGCCCGGTCCGCCAGCGCGGCCAGCACCCCGATCGCGGCGTCCTTGCCGGTCAGCACGTCGACGAGGGCCACACCGGCCTTCGCCGGGTCGCCGTCCGGCTCACCGGTGATGCTCATCAGACCGCCGACCGCCTGGACGACGAAGTCGTACCCCAGCAGCCCGGCCCCCGCGCCACTGCCGAAACCGGTCACCGAGCAGTACACGACCCCCGGGTTGACGGCGGCGACCTGCTCGTAGCCGAGGCCGAGCCGGTCCAGCGAGCCCGTGCGGAAGTTCTCCACGACGACATCGGCGCGACGGGCCAGTTCCCGGGCCAGGGCGAGATCGGCGCCGTCGGCCAGATCCAGGGCGACACCCAGCTTGGAACGGTTGACGCTCTCGAAGTACGTACTGGACGACGCCGACCACGGCGGCCCCCACGAGCGGGTGTCGTCGCCGGAGCCGGGCCGCTCCACCTTGACGACACGGGCGCCCAGGTCCGCCAGCGTCATGGTGCACAGGGGCCCGGCCAGCACCCGGCTGAAGTCCGCGACCAGCACCCCCTCCAGCGGCCCGCTCATCCCCGGCCTCCCGCCGTGCCGGCCGCCGCCGGTGTCGGCACACCGTCCAGCCGCCTCACCACACCCCACGGGTTGCCGTCGCGCAGCGCCACGGGCAGCGCGGCCTGTGGCACGCCCTGGTAGGCGACCGGACGGGTGAAGCGGTCGAGGGCCGACGCCCCGACACTCGTGGCCTCGGGCCTGCTGGTCGCGGGCCAGGGACCGCCGTGCTGCTGGGCCCAGGACGTCGCCACACCGGTCGGCCAGCCGTCGACGACCACGCGCCCGGACCTCCGCGCCAGGTGCTCCACCAGCCACGGCAGCTCGGGATCGGCCGGACCGGCGGAGATCACCGCGGCGGCCAGGGACGGCTGCAGCGCGGCGAGGATCTCGCGCAGCTGCGCCCCGCTCCCGTACTCCACGACCAGTGCCACCGGGCCGAAACACTCCGCCAGCAGCCGCGAGCCGGGCCGCAGTGCCCGCGCGGGCACCGTCAGGACGGTCGGCTCGGCGGCGAACCCCCTGGTGAGCGCCGGTACGGAGGCGACCGGAGAGGCCCCCGCCGCCACCAGATCGGCCACACCCTGCCGGTAGGCGGCCGCGATGGACTCGGTGAGCAGCACACCGGGCGCCACCTCCTTCAGCGCGCCCGCGACGGCGTCCGCGGCGCCGCTGCCCGCGGGAGCCAGCAGCAGACCCGGTTTGGTGCAGAACTGCCCCTGCCCGAGGGTGAACGACCCGGTGAAGCCCTCGGCCGCCCCGGCGAGTCCGCCGCGGTCCCCCGCGGCCGCCGGGGTGAGCACCACGGGGTTGACGGTCCCCATCTCGGCGAAGACGGGCACGGGCACCAGGCGGCGCGCCGCGCGTTCGACCAGTGCCGTGCCGCCGCTCTGCGAGCCGGTGAACGCCACGGCCGCCACCTCGGGCGCGTCCACCAGGGCGAGCCCCGCGTCGAAGCCCGTGACCAGGGAGAACGCGCCCTCGGGCGCCCCGGCGGCGTGCAGTGCGGCGGACACCAGATCGCCCAGACGCCGGCTCAGCAGCGGATGGGCGGGGTGCGCCTTGACCAGTACCGGACACCCGGCGGCCAGCGCGGACGCGGTGTCGTGCCCGGCGACGCCGAACGCGAACGGGAAATTGCTCGCGCCGAAGACCGCGACCGGGCCCAGCGGCCGGTTCATCCTGCGCAGTTCGCCCGAGCCGGTCGTGCCCGGACCGTCGATGCGTACGCCGAGCCAGCCGCCCTCCGTGGCGACCGTCCCGTAGAAGCGCAGCTGCGCCGCCGCGCGTCCCACCTCGCCGCGCAGCCGCTCCGGGCCGAGGGCGGTCTCGGCGTCCGCGAGCGCGGCCAGCTCCCCGGTGTGCTCCTCCAGGGCGTCGGCGACGGCGGCGAGCAGCCCCGCCCGTACGGCCGGGGCGGTGGCGGCGAACCGATCGGCGTCCCGGGCGGCCGCGGCGAGGGCGGCGGACAGTTCCGCCGGGGTGGTGGCGGGCGGCCCGGGGGTGGCGGCGCCGGTCCGCGGATCACGGCTCACCTCGGTGGCGCGGTTCGGCTCGGGCGTACGGCTCACTTCGGCATCCGGCCCGGCGCCGTGGTGTGCCTCGGGAGGGGGGACAGCAGCAGGGGACATCCGGGACGTCCTTCCGTGGGGCGGGGTCGCTGGTGATCCGAAGCTATGCGCGGCGGGCCTGGAAATCCTTGGACGTTCCAACCGATAATCACCGGACCCTGTGCGAACCGCACAACATCCGACCCCGGGAGAGCCCGTGCCCGCGCTCGACGACCTCGTACGCCTGCTGGGCGCCGACCTCGAACCCGTCAGCCCCACCGCCGCGCCCCCGGCCGAGGTCACCGGCGTCCATGTGAGCGAGCTGACCGACCCGACGCCCTATCTCGCCGGCGGGGAACTGCTGCTCACCACCGGGATGGGACTCACCGGCCAGACGGCACAGGTCCGGGCGTACACCGCCCGGCTGGCGGCCCACGGCGTCACCGCGCTCGGCATCGGCCTCGGGCCGGTGCACGCCACCGTTCCCGAGACCCTCCTGCGTGCGTGCGAGTCCGCCGGGCTGCCGCTGCTCGCCGTCCCCGCCCCCACCCCCTTCCTCACCGTCGCGCGCACCTACTGGTCACTGACCGCCGCCGCCGGGCAGGAGGAACTCAGCGCGGCCCTCGGCGCCCACCGCGAACTGGTCCGCTCGGCGGCCGGGCCGGACCCCGTCCGCGCCGTGGTGCGCACCCTCGCCGACGCGGTGGAGGGCTGGGCCGCCCAGCTCACCCCCCAGGGCGAGGTCGTGGCGGTCTGGCCGCGCGAGCACCGTGCGAGCGCCCGGCGGATCGCGGCGGAGGTCGCCCGGCTGCGGATGGCGGGCCCGCACTCCTCGGCGACCTTTCCGCTGGGGGCCGACGACGTCGTCCTCCATCCGCTGACCGGACGCGGGCCGCTGAACGGCTTCGTCGCCACCGGCTGCCCCCGCCCCATGAAGGCCCCCGACCGGCAGCTCGTCCTGACCGCGTGCGCACTGCTGGCCCTGCGGGGCGAGCAGCGGCGGCGGGGCATCACGGAAGCGCGTACCGCGCGGTCCTGCGTGGCCCGGCTGCTGCTGAGCGGCCACCTCGACGCCGCCCGGTCCCTGGGCGCGGACCTCGGCCTGCCCGCGATCGCCCCCCGGGTCCGGCTGCTCGCCGTGGCCGGGCTCACCGGCGGCGTCGACGACGTGCTCGACCTGCTCGAACCGGTGGCCGCCGGCGGGGGACGCCAGCTCCTGGCCGTGGCCGAACCGGACGAGGTCTGGGCCCTGACCGGGCCGGACGACTCAGCGGCGGTCCGGGCCGCGGTGCGGCGGCTGACCGGGGAACGGCTGCCCGGGGCCAGAGCCGTCCTCGGCCCCCCGGCCTCCGTGGCCGAACTCCACCGGCAGCTCCCGGCGCTCGGCCGCACCCTGGCCTCCCTCCCGCCGGGCACCCTGCGTGACCTGGCCGCCCACGGCGCGCCCGCCGCCCCGTCGCTGGACCCGATCCTGGGCTACACCCGCACCGACCTGGTCGGCGCGGTCGCCGCCTATCTGCGCCACCGGGGCCACTGGGAGCGCGCCGCCGCCGACCTCGGTGTCCACCGCAACACCCTGCGACACCGCATGACGACCGCCGCCCGGCTGCTGGACGCGGACCTCGACGACCCCGACACGGCGAGCCGCACCTGGCTGGCGCTGCGCGAGAGGGGCCTGGCCTGACGTGCCCCGCCGCCCCGCCGCCGACGCCCCGGCGGTACCCCACTGACCACGGGATATACAGGTGAGGGGGACTCCCGAGCCCTGGTATTGTTGTCCATGTCGCCGCGGGGAGACCCGAGGCCGACAGACACCTGGTCCGGGTGGCGGAATGGCAGACGCGCTAGCTTGAGGTGCTAGTGCCCTTTATCGGGCGTGGGGGTTCAAGTCCCCCCTCGGACACCGGCGAAGACCCCAGTTCATCTGGGGTCTTCTGCTTTTCCGGGCTGCCGGGACAAAAGGCCGGTCATCGCTCGGCCGGGTCCGTCCGCCAGATGAAGATCTCCGTGCTGGGCAGGAGCTCGGAGAACAGGCCCGACGCGGAGGATTTCCGCAGCAGCCGGCGAAGGTCCGACTCGAAGCCGGCCCGGCGGGTTCCGAAGAGGTGCGGTGCCGAGGACGACATCGAGAACACCCAGGAGACCACGGCGTCGGAGGGGCGTTCCAGCGCCTGCCCGCCGGGCACGACGAGACGCTCCGGGCCGCAGAGACCCGCGCGGGCGAACACCGCGGCCTCGTCGCCGGGTGTCCCGTCCGGCAGTACGCCCCGGCCCGCACGCCGTACCGGGCCCAGGTACCGACCGACCAGCTCACCGATCGCGGCGTAGGGCACTGCCGGGTGCGGCAGACCCTCGGCGGACCGGGCCTCCGTCTTCAGGTTCGAGATGTGTGCCAGCGCCCCGCCGGGCCGCAGCATGGACTTCACCGTCGTCGCCACCAGGTCGCGGTCCATCCAGTGGAAGGACTGGCCGAAGGCCGCCACGGTGAACGTGCCGAGGCCCGCGGGCAGATCCTCGGCCCGGGCCCGCACCCATGTGGTCTTTCCCGCCACTCCCGTTTCCCCGGCTCGGCGCCGGGCCTCGGCGATCATCCCGCCGTCCGGGTCCACCCCGACGACCTCACCGAACAAGTGCGCCAGCAGCAGGGCCAGGGTGCCCGGTCCGCATCCCACGTCGAGGAGGCGCCCTCGGCCGTCGAGACCCAGTGCCCCGGCGAGATCGTCCGCCAGCCCGGGGGCGTAGGGGAGCCTCCCGCGCTAGTAGTGGACGGCCGCACCCGAGAACAAGGTGTCGTCCCACACCCAGTCGGCAGTCATGTCCGCCCACCGCCCTCCTCTGAGATCCCCGCCCGGCGGTGCTGATGATGCCACGGCCGGAGCGGAGCGTGCCCACGGATACGGGCGCCCCGACGACCTCGTACGGCGGACGCCCGGTCGGCGGTGGGCGCCCGGTCGAACTCCGGGACACGGCCGAGCGGTGGGACGGCCCGGACCGGCTCCGTCGACCCGCTCGGGAACCGGGCCGTCCGGCACCCCGGGTGCCACGGGCGCGAGCGGGCGCCGCCCCGACCGGACGGTACCGGCGATGGCCGGTACCGCCGAGATCGGGGCGGTTGTGCATCTGCCGGCCACCGCTCATCGAGGAGGGCCGGGACCCGTCCTCGACGGCGCCGTCCTGGCCGACACGCCTACCGTCTGCTGTCGGCCCGGCGGCCCGGCCTCACTTCAGGTGCCGGTCGAAGAACCGGGCCCCGTCCTCCACCTCGAACCACGGGGTGCCGGTGTGCCCGCCCAGATTGGCGTGCAGCGTCTTCTCCTTGGTGCCGAAGGCGTCGAACAGGTCCAGGGCCCGCTGCCGGGGGTTCCCTTCGTCGTCCCACTGCAGCAGGAACAGCAGCGGAATGGTGACCTGCCGGGCCTCCTCGCGCTGGGCGTGGGGCACGTAACCCCCGGCGAAGAAACCGGCGGCCGCGATGCGCGGCTCGACCACTGCAAGCCGAATGCCGACGGCGGTCCACCCCGAGTACCCGACCGGGCCGCCGATCTCGGGCAGCGAAAGGAGGGCGTCCAGGGTGGTCTGCCAGTCCGGGACCGCCTTTTCGACCAGCGGGCCGATGAAGGACTCGAAGATCTCGTCGACCGGCTCGCCGGCCTGCACCGCCCGGTGGAGATCGGCGCGGGCCTGCTCGTCGGCGGCGGAACGGGGCCGGTCACCGCACCCGGTGGCGTCGATGGCGGCCACCGCGTAGCCGTACGCCGCGGTTTGCCGGGCCCGGGCCACCAGCCGGGATTGCGCCTTGGGCAGGCCGTTGTTGTGGGCCATCAGGATCAGCGGGGCCGGTGCGGATTCAGGCGTCCACAGGGTGCCGGGGATCTCGCCGAGGGTGAATTCGCGTTCGAGGAGGCCGTCGTCGAGGCGCTGCTCGGAAGTGAATTGCATGGTCGTGCCTTTCGGGAGTGCTCGTGAACGGCGCTCCCGGACGACCTATCGCCCGACCGTGACCCCGGAGGGGAGCACCCATGTCGATACTGCGTTCACGGGTACCACCTCCTCGTTCTCTCGCACGGCCTGTGGAAGGTTAGCAGTGGTCGCCGTGGTCCGCCCAACGGGTTTTCGCGGAGGCTTCGTGGTTGGGGGCGCATCGCGGCTTCCCGAGTGGAGCGCCTTGAGGGCGAGCTGTCCCGGCCGGCTGGGCGGTGGGGCACTGCGGCGCATGTCGGGGTTCGCGGGAGATCCGAAGTGCTACGGCGACCGATTGGTGTACGAGCCGCCGGAGAGTAAGTGGTCCGAGTACCACGGCACTTCGGGCGCGGCCGGGACCGGCTCGAAGCCCATGCCGCTCCGGCCGGGCTCGTGCTGATCCCCCAGGGTGGTGCCGCGCTTGCCGTGGCACACGTCCCGGGCCGGCTTGTGGCGGGACTCCTCCACGGTGGCTGCCGGTTCATCCGCCCCCGTCGTTGCCCGGGCCCTCGGCCACCACCAGAAGACCACCATGCGTCTCGTCACGGAAGTCGGCGGAACCTGGAGCCGGTATGCCCCCGGCGATCACCGACGATGAGGACCAGCCACGTCCTTACGTAGGACCCGCGGGGCCACGCCGGTCCTCGACGTGGACGACGCGCAGTTCGGTGCCATCCCGGTGGCGCTTGGAACGTCCGCACATCCCGACAGCCAAGTTCTCTTGACCACTGGGCTCGTTGGGCGCGACATAAGTAAGGACGTCCTGGTGGTGACCGGTGACCACCCAGCCGTCGGCGTCCTTGACGTCGATCACCCCGAAGTCTCCTGCAGGAGAGCCTGCATGCACAGGGCCGAACTTCCTGAGGATCTCGGTGGCCTGTTCGGCAAGGTTTCCATCGGGAGCGGTAAGCACCACACAGGTGCCGTGTTCGAACAGCACCCACGACTTGCCGGGGTCGGTGAGAAAGCGCTGCCAGACGTCGACGAGTATCTCGGTATTCACGGCGATCATCATGCCGCAGAGCCCCGACACACAGTCACGACCTACGCGGATGCCGTTGGCGAATACGCGACACCTCACCATGCGCCCACCAGTCGCGAAGCCGGTCACAGGGCGTCAAGGGACGCCGTGGGGCGGGGACACGCCACCCGCCCCACGGCCGTTCGTGTTACGCGGGCGGCCGCACCGGTCCCGTGGCCCACCGCTCCCCGCGGCCCGCCGCGCGCACCAGGTCGAGCATGCGCTGGTGGTCGGCGAGGGACTTGTCCCCGCCGCTTCCCTCGTGGCCCCCGCTGTACCAGTCGAGGGTCACATCCCCGCCGGCCGCCTCCAGCGCCCGCGCATAGGCGAGGACCTGGGCCGGCGGGGTCCGGGAGTCGTGCGTGCCATGGCTGATCCACACCGGGGCGCGCACCTGCGTGACGTACGTGATCGGTGAGGCCCGCCGGTACACCTCGGGCTTCTCCTCCCGGGTGCCGCCGAAGAACATGCGCCCCGCGCTGCGCAGCGCCGGGTTCATGTCCGCGTATCCGCCTCCCCAGTCGGCCATCGGGACATGGGCGAACGCCCCGGCGAACAGCCCGGGGAGCCTGCCGAGCGACAGCAGGGACAGGAAACCGCCGTAGGAGTGGCCGGTGACGAAGATCTGCCCCGGATCGGCGACACCCTCCGCGACCAGCACGTCGACGGCGGCCTCGATGTCCTCGATCTCACGGTCGCCGACCGCGCCGATGAAGCCCTCCCGGAAGCGCCGGCCGAAGGTGACCGAGCCCCGGTAGTTCAGCGAGGCGTACGCCACACCGGAGTCGAGCCACCCCTGGGCCGAGGGGTCGTAGCGGTCGACGGTGACCATCTGCGGCCCGCCGTGCAGAGACAGCACCAGCGGTACGGGCTCCCGTGCCCCATCGGGCCGCCCCACCCACAGCTGCACCGGGGTGCCGTCGGCGGAGCGGACGGTCCGGGAGACCACCCGGGTCCCGGGCACCTGTTCCGGTGCCTGTCGGGAGGGACGGATCCCGCCGGTCTCCCGGTCCACGGCCAGCACCGACAGCGGCCGGTCGAAACGCTGGTGCAGCAGTCTGACCCGGCCGTCCGCGCCGTAGTGCGAGGCCCAGACGTTCAGATGCGCCGTGGCGATGTCCGGTTCGAAGAACGAGCCCTCCGGGTGCTCCACCCGGGACAGCTCACCCGTGGTGACGTCGAACTCCATGACCCGGTGCACACCCGCGTCGACGTGCACCGCAAGGACCCGTGACGCGTCGTCGGACCAGTCGAGCGGCACCAGGTCCCCGGCCAGTCCGGGCGCGTCGGCGTCGATACGGCTGCCGTCGGCCGGGTTCCACACACAGGGCCGGGCGAACCCGGACCGTTCCGTGGAGACCAGCAGCCGGCCGTCCCCGGCGACCGGCGAGAACCGTACCGCGCGGACCGGGCCCTCGGGACCGTCGGAGAGCGAGGCCGTGACGTGTCCGGTGCCGGTGTCGACGACGGTCACCGCGAAGCGCCGCAGCCCCGGGTTGTGGTCGGTGGTGTCGACGGAGGCCAGCAGTCCGTCGGCCGAGATCAGGCCGTTCCACGCCTCGGCGGACGAGAAGAGGAGCCGCCGGGGCCGCCCGGCCCCGGTGGTGTCGACGAGCCAGAGGGCGAACCCGTCGTCCGCCGCCGCGGTGAGGACGGCCCGGGTGCCGGTGCGGGCCACATCGACACCCCGCAGGGTGTACGGCGGCAGAGCGGGCGTCAGATCGACCGCCGGGCCGCCGTCCCCGGGGATCGACCAGACATGGCCCATCTCCGAGCCGTTGTCGTCCCGCAGGCTCAGCACCGACTGGCCGTCCGCGGTCAGTACCGCGTCGTACGCGGCGCCGAACTCCCCTTTCAGGGGGCGTACGTCGTCCCTGTCCACGTCCCACACGGCCAGGGCGTCCCCGTCGGGGGCGTCGACCACCATCAGTTCGAGGTCGGCTTCCGTACCTCGGCCGCGCCGTGTGGAGACACACTGACGCGCCGAGAAATACCGGTGCCAGGTCGGGGGCATCGCTGTTTCTCCTTGCTTTCCGTGATCTGCGGGGGCCACCGCGGCGGCCGGGCGGGCTCTCATGTCACCGACCGGGGCTCCGGGAAGTGACAGGCGGTCCGGTGCCCGCCGCCCAGGTCCGCCTGCGGCGGTGCCTCGGCGGCGCAGATGTCCTGTGCCTTCCAGCAGCGGGTGCGGAACCGGCAGCCCGAGGGCGGTGCGAGCGGGCTCGGCGCCTCCCCGAGGAGCACGATGCGCTCACGGGCGCGCTCGGCCCGCGGGTCGGGGACCGGCACGGCGGACAGCAGCGCCTGGGTGTAGGGGTGGTGCGGCGACTCGTACAGGCTCTCCGCCGGGCCGTGCTCGACGATCCGGCCGAGGTACATGACCGCCACCTCGTCGCTGATCTGCCGGACCACCGACAGATCGTGGGCGATGAAGAGATAGGTGAGCCCGAACTCCTCCTGGAGGTCCTCCAGCAGATTGAGCACGCCCGCCTGCACACTGACGTCCAGGGCGCTCACGGGCTCGTCGAGGACGAGGATGTCCGGCTCGACGGCCAGTGCCCGGGCGATGCCGATCCGCTGCCGCTGCCCGCCGGAGAACTGGTGCGGGAAGCGGCCCGCGTGGTCGGGGTTGAGCCCGACCAGTTCGAGGAGTTCACGGACCCGCTCCTCCCGGCGCCCGCCGTGCAGCCCGTGGATGACCAGCGGCTCGGCGAGGATCGACCGGACGCTCATCCGGGGGTTCAGCGAGGAGTACGGGTCCTGGAAGACGAGCTGGATCTGCCGCCGCAGCCCGGCGACCGCCGTGCGTCCGGCGGTCGCCGTGTCCGTCCCGTTGACGGTTACCCGGCCGGCCGCCGGGGTCACCAGCCGTACGAGGCAGCGCCCGAGGGTGCTCTTGCCGCAGCCGGTCTCGCCGACCAGGCCCAGCGTTCTGCCGCGCCCGATCGACAGGTCGACGCCCGAGACGGCCTGGACCCTCCCGCCCGCCCTGCCGGGCCGCCGGCGGACCCGGTACTCGGCCACCAGACCGCTGACGTCCACCGCCGGGGTCTCCACCCGGTTCCCGGCGTCCACAGCTGACGTGCTCATCGGCCCTTCCCTTCGATCCGGTGCACCCGTACGCAGGCCGTGGTGTGGTCGTCCCCCATGTCGAGCGGCGCCGCGTCCGCGACACCGCACTCGGCCGGCACCGCATGGGGGCAGCGCGGCTGGAACGGGCAGCCCGTGGGCCGCTCACCCGGCAGCGGGGGCCGCCCCGGGATCTGCGCGAGCCGGCGGGTGCGCCGGTCGATACGGGGGAGAGCGGCCAGGAGCCCGCGGGTGTAGGGGTGCGACGGCTGGTAGAAGACGGGCTCGACGGGGCCCTCCTCCAGCTTGCGTCCCGCGTACATGACGAGGACCCGGTCGGCGATGCCGGCCACGACACCCAGGTCGTGGGTGATGAGCATGACCGAGGTGGCGGTGCGCTCCTGCACCCGCTGGATGACATCGAGCACCTGTGCCTGGACGGTCACGTCCAGGGCGGTGGTGGGCTCGTCCGCGATGAGGACGTCGGGCTCGTTGGCGATGCCCATGGCGATCATCACGCGCTGGCGCATACCGCCGGAGAACTCGTGCGGATACTGGCCGAGCCGGGTGCGCGGCGAGGGGATGCCCACGACGTCGAGCAGTTCGGCGGCCCGCTCGGTGAGCGCCGCCCGGTCCATGGCCGGGTCGTGGACCCGTACGGCCTCGGCGATCTGCGCGCCGACGCTCATCATGGGGTTCAGCGCGGCGAGCGCGTCCTGGAAGATGACCGCGATCCGCCGGCCGCGGATCTCCCGCAGCCGCTGGTCGGGCAGGCCGAGCAGCTCCTGCCCGCGGAACCGGATCGAGCCGGACACCTGGGCGGACTTGGGCAGCAGCCCCATGATCGCCATGGAGGCGGCGCTCTTGCCCGAGCCCGACTCGCCGACGATGCCCAGGGTGCGGCCCTCGGCCATGGAGAACGACAGGCCCTCCACGGCCGTCACCATGCCGGAGTCGGTCCGGTAGCGGACCGTCAGATCACGGACGGAGAGCAGCTCCGCCGCGGGTTCCCGCGTGGCGGAGTCCGTGTCCGGGGAGACGGTTGTCATCACTTCCTCCCCTGGGGGTCGAAGGCGTCGCGCAGTCCGTCTCCCACGAAGTTCACGGCGAGCACCGTGAGCAGGATCGCCGCGCCCGGCGCGTACAGCAGATAGCCCTTGGAGGTGCCGATCATCCCCGCGGCCTGGGTGAGCATGTTGCCCCAGCTCGACTGGGGCGGCTGGACGCCGAACCCGAGGAAGCTGAGCGTGGACTCCAGGATGATCGCGGCCGCCACGGCGAGGGACACGTTGACCGCGATCACACCCACCAGGTTCGGCAGAAGGTGCCGCAGCACGATCCGGGTCCTCGACGCGCCGATGACCCTCGCCGCCTCGACGAACTCCTTCTCCCGCAGGCTGAGCACCTGGGAGCGCACCACCCGGGCGATCACGGTCCAGCCCAGTCCCGTCAGGACCAGGACGATCGTGACGGGCGAGGGGCCGAGCGCCTCCAGGGCCAGCGCCAGGACGGCGATGGCGGGCACGATGAGGAACAGATCGGTCACCCGCATGATCACTTCTTCGGCCCAGCCGCCCGCGAACCCGGCGACGGCTCCGACGACGGTGCCGATCGCGGTGGACAGCACGGCGACGCACAGCCCGACGGCGAGCGAGACCTGTCCGGCGTACAGGACTTCGCTGAGGTAGTCCCGGCCCAGTTCGTCGGTGCCGAGCCAGTGCGCCGACGACGGGGGCACCGGGCCGAGCAGGATGTTCTGGGCGTTGCGCGGATAGGGGGCGATCAGGCCGGCGCCGAAGCTGCACACCGAAAGCACCAGCAGGACGGCCATCCCGACGACGGCGAGCTTATGGCGCAGAAACCTTTCAGCGATGATCCGCCGCTGGCTCTTGTCCGGGGACACGGCGCCCTCGGCGGCCGCCGGGGCCTGCGCGGCCTTCTCCCCGGTCCCGCCCGCGCCGTCGCGGCTTCCGCGGCTTTCGCGTGAGAGTTTCATCGCAGCACCACCCTCGGGTCCAGCAGCGCGTACCCGAGGTCCGCCGCGAGATTGAACAGCACCATGGCCAGCGCCACGACCAGCATCCACGGGACCAGTACGAAGACATCGCCCGCCAGCATCGAGTCCAGGAACAGCCGGCCCATGCCCGGGATCGCGTAGATCTGCTCCGTCACGACCAGGCCCCCGAAGAGGAGGGCCGCGTCGAGCGCGACGACCGTGACGAACGGCGCCAGCGAGTTCCGCAGGGCGTGCCGGAAGAAGATCTGCCGGGAGGGCACTCCCTTGGCGCGTGCCGTGCGTACGTAGTCGCTGGACAGCGCCTCCAGCATGGCGGTGCGGCTGAACCGCGACCAGCTCGCGATCAGACTGATCGTCAGTGTCAGGACGGGCAGGGCGAGATGGCGCAGATAGTCCATGCCGAATCCGCTCTGTCCCGGTGAGTGCAGACCCACGAAGAACAGGGGTGTCTCGGCGAGCCCGAACTGCTCGCGCGGCCACATGGCCAGCAGCTGGATGAGCAGCAGACCGAGCCAGAACGTCGGCATCGCGATACCGAGGTAGGACAGTCCGGTCAGCAGGTGATCGCCGGCGGAGTACTGCCGGACGGCCGAGTACACACCGATGCCGAGGGCCAGGACCGTCGCGAACAGCACGCCCCAGAAGATCAGTTGAAGGGTGGTCCCGAGCGACGATCCGATCATCGCGCGGACATCGCCGCCGGTCCTGGTGCTGGTGCCCCAGTCCCCGGTGACGAAGGCCTTCATCCAGAGCGCGTACTGCTCGACGACGGGCCGGTCCAGACCGAGCCGGGCCACTTCCCGCTCCACCGCGCCCGGGTCGCGCCCCTGGCGGAGCTTGGCGAGCGGGTCGAAGGTGGAGCGGACCGTCCAGAAGAGGACGAACGAGGCGAGGGCGACGACCGGCACCGAGTAGAGCAGCCGTCGCAGGACGAATACGAACATGTTCCGTCCCTAGCCGTGGTCGCTGCCGGCGGGCCCATGGAGGCCGGGCTGCCGTGTTCGGCGTGTCACTGGGCCAGACCCCATTCCTCCAGGTTCCACCACGGCCCCTCGCCCGGGTTGATGCTGATCGGGCCGCCGACGTTCTTGTTCCACAGCAGGATGTTCGGCACGGCGCCGATGGGGAGCGACGGCACGTCCTTCGCGAAGAGCTTCTCCGCCTGGAGCGAGGCGTCCTTGCGGGCGCCGTCGTCCAGCTCGGTGTCCACCCGGTTGAGCAGCTGGTCCAGGCCGTCCACCCGGGTGCGGGTGAAGTTGATGCCCGAGTTGCCGTTCTTGGCGTCCGGGATCGAGGTGGTGCTGAAGCTGTTGCTGAGCGCCGGGTCCGGGAAGTAGTCGACGAGCGTCCACAGACCGAGGTCGAAGTCGCCGGCCGGGGCCTGCTTGCCGAAGAGCGTGGCCGCGCTGGTGTTCTTGATGGTCATCCGGAACCCGGCCTGCTTCAGCTGCAGCTGCAGGATCTGCTCCATGAGTTCACGGCGCTTGTTGCCGGCCAGGGAGACGATGGTGAACTGCGCGGGACGGCCGTCCTTGGCCCAGACACCGTCGCCGTTCTTCTTCCAGCCCGCGCCGCTCATGATGCTGTCCACACGCTTCAGATCCGGTGTGTACACGGAGAAATCGGACGCGGCGTAGCGGGAGACGATGGGGGAGAGGAAGCTCTGGGCCGGCTTCTCCACGCCCAGCGGGCCGTAGAGCTTCTTGACGATCGCGGCGCGGTCCACCGAGTAGGCGATCGCCTTGCGGACGTCCGGCGAGTCGAACGGGAACCGGTCGTTGTTCATCCACAGCGCTTCGAGGTTGCCCGACTGCGGGTCGATCTGCGAGCGCGCGCCGCCGAGGCCGTTCTTGATCTGCTCGATCACATCGAGCTGGGGCGTGGGGTAGAGCGCGTCCAGCTGACCGCTCTTGAACGCCTGGAACGCGGAGGCCGTGTCGGCGGTGAACTGGAAGGTCACCTTGTCCAGCTTGGGCCGCTTGCCCCAGTAGCGGTCGTTGGGCACCAGGGTGACGGAGGTACCCTTCTTCCACTCCTTGATCTTGAAGGGGCCGCCGCTGAAGGTGTATCCGTCCTTCATCAGGGCGTGCCGGTCCTTGCCCTCCAGAAGATGGCGGGGCAGCACTCCGTACGCGGAGCTGAACAGCGTCTTCCAGCCCGCGAACCGGGACTTGAGGGTGACGACGGCGGTCTGCGGATCCGGTGTCTCGACCGAGGTGATCCGGTCGTAGCCGGTCTTGTCGAAGATGTCCTTGCCGTCGCGGATCTGGAGTGCGGTGTACTTCAGATCCGCCGAGGTGATGGGCTTGCCGTCCGACCACACCGCCTTGGGGTCGAGCTTGTAGGTGATCTTCTGCTGGGCCCCGTCGGTGACGGTGGGCTCGCCCGTCATCAGATCCGAGGCGACGGGAACCCAGTCGGCGCCCCGCTTCCTGACGTCGAACACCTTCGGCATGGTGGTCGTCTGCATCAGGAAGGTGCCCCAGACGGAGCCCGAGCAGGTGGCGATCCAGTCCGCGCAGTCCGGCTCCGCCTCCGCGCCGATGACCAGGCTGCCGCCCTGCTTGGCGGGGACGGCCGGGGCGGCGGTTCCGGCGCCCGTCGCCGGGGTTTCGCCGGCGGACGATGTGCACCCGGCCGCGAGGACCGACAGGGCGGCGACGGCGGCCCCGGCCGGGCGGCGCCCGGGTCTGCGGGACAGTCGTCTGCGGCTGTTCTGGGGATGGTTCATCACGTACGACCCTTCACTCACTCTCGCGCAGCCCGTCGGGGCGCGACGCGACCTCATCGTATGGAGGGTGCAACCAGTTAGCAAGGTGTTTCGACAAGCTTGTAGTCAATATCGTTGACTTGCGCTCAGGCTGCGGTTCCGGCAGGGTCGGTCCAGCTCCGCGCGACTGTCCGCACGGTGTCCAGGAAGGACCTTCATGAACACCCCGAGCCAGGACGGAAGATCCCGTCCAGAGTCCAAGACCCCCACCCCGGAACGCCGGCGCAGGCGGCGGGCCCGAGACAGCCTCAGCCGCGAGGTCATCCTGAACGCGGCCGAGACGATCGCCACGCGTGACGGCCTCGACGGTCTCACCTTCCAGGCGCTCGGCAAGGAACTGGAAGCCCATCCGACCTCGATCTACCGGCACTTCCGCGACAAGGACGAGCTGGTTCTCGAACTGATCGACAATCTGAGGTCGCGCTCGTACGGCGGGCACTACAAGGCCACCGACTCCTGGCGCGACGATCTGCGCTCCCTCGCCCACCACATTCACGAGCACTATCTGCGCTACCCGCAGTTCGCGCTCCAGATGGCCGCGCGCACGACCCGCCGCCCCACGGAGTTCGCGAACGTGGAGTTCGCGCTCGACGCCCTGCTGCGGGCCGGGCTCGCGAAGGACCAGGCCGCGATGTTCCTGCGCGTCTACGGCAACGTCGTCCGTTCCCTCTCCAGCATGGAGGCCGGATTCCAGGCCCTTGAGCCCGAGGCGCGCGACCGCGACGCGCTGGCCTGGCAGCTGGAGTACCGCCGGCTCGCGCCGGAGGAGTACCCCCGTATCGCCTCGATGTCCGACCATCTCACCGGCATCGGTGACCCCCGTGTCTTCGACTTCGTCGTCGAACTGTTCCTCGACGCGGTGGAGTCCCATGCCGCTGCCAACCGGGCACCCGAGTCCGGTACCGACCCGGTCCCCTGACGCCTCCCCGCTTGTCCCGGGGCGGTATCCGGCTCATTGCGTCGGTCCCGGCACTGTGGTGCGCGGGGGTGGGTGGCGGCCCTTGTCGGGGGCGCTGCCCCCGAACCCCCGCGCCTCAATCGCCGGCGGGGCTTGGGCTGCTGTGCCCGCGCCTGGACCGTTGGCGGGGCTTGGGGTGCTGTGCCCGCGCCTCGACCGTTGGCGGGACTGGGCCGGTGTGCCCGCGCCTGGAAGGCTGGCGCGACTGGCTCTGAGACTCCATGGCCGGCACGGGGTTTGCGGGCCCCGCCGTGAAGGTCGGCCGAGGGGGAAACTACAGCCTCGCCGGCGATTGAGGCGGGGTCCGGGGCGGAGCCCCGGAAGGCCCGGCCCGGGGCCGAACGCACCACCGGGCCCGGATTTCGCCGCGCCCCCACCGGGGGCCCCGGGGCCACGGCCCGGAGAAGACCGGAGGCGCCCCCGGGGAGACCACGCGCGCCGGTGGGGCCCGTCAGGTCCCCGTGCCGACCGCTTGGATGAGACCCGCGACCAGCGCCGCCCGCCCCCGCAGGGACCCCGCGTCGACCCACTCGTGCCGCGCGTGCGCACCGTCGCCGCGCGGACCGAGGCCGTCCAGCGTGGGTATCCCCATCGCCGCGGTGAAGTTGCCGTCGGACGCGCCGCCGACCGCCGCCTCGCCGAGCGCCGGCAGCCCGCCCGCCTCGGCCAGCCGCCGTGCCGTGCCGAACAGCTCCGCCGACATCGCGTGCTCCAGGGGCAGCCGGTTGACACCCCCCGTCAGCGTGAACTCCGTACCGGGCACCCGGGACCGCAGCCGCCGCAGGTCCCTTTCCACCCGCTCCAGTTCGCGCCGGTGCCACGCCCGTACGTCCACGTCGACCGACGCGTGCGCCGGAACCGTGTTGGTCGTGGTGCCCGCCCCGGCGACGGTCGGGGTCACGGACGTGCCCAGCTCCTCGTCACCGAGCGCCGCGATGGCCAGCACCTGATGCGCCAGCTCCACCAGCGCGTTCACACCCAGCTCCGGTTCGAGCCCGGAGTGCGCCGCGTGCCCCTTGACGTTCAGCCGGTAGAAGGCGCCGCCCTTGCGGGCCGTCTTCACGGCTCCGTCCAGGCTGGGCTCCAGGACCAGCACCGCGGCGCAGCCCTTCGCCGCCTCCTCCACCAGGCCCCGGGAGGTGAGCGACCCGCGCTCCTCGTCCCCGGTGACGAGCATCCGCACATGGTCCACGTCCCCGGCGAGCGCCAGCGCGTCCACGGCCAGGACCAGCCCGGCCTTCATGTCGAACACCCCGGGTCCGGTCACCCGGTCGCCGTCGATCCCGTACGGCCAGTCGTCGATCGTCCCGCAGGGCCACACCGTGTCCGCGTGCCCGAGCAGCAGCACGGTCCGCCCGCCGGGGGCGGGCGCCCTCTCCTCCCAGTACAGATGCGGTACGCCGTCCTCGACGACCCGCCGCGGCGCCGCGAGGAGGTCCCGGGTCCACTCGGTCAGCAGCTCGTAGCAGCCCTCCAGTCCCGGCACATGCCCCGAGGGCGACTCCGTCGCCACCAGCCGTCCCAGCCGGTCCAGCGACCGGTCCAGGTCCAGCTCTGCTGTGTCTGTCATGGTGTTCCTTCCACATCGGATGTCCAGCAGAAGGACGCGAGAGCCCGGACCACGTCCCCGGGCGACTCCTGCGCCGGGTAGTGGTCGGCGTGGACGGGCACCGCGGTGACATCCCGCGCGTACGCCCGCCGGACACCGGCCACGTCGACGTGCCGGCCCGCAAAGCTCCGCGTCCCCCACAACGCGAGGAGGGGCGCGTCGACGGCATGGCCCCGGCCACGGTCGTACGCGTCGTGCTCCAGATCGATCCCGGCGGCGGCCCGGTAGTCGGCGCACGAGGCACGCACCGCCTCCGGGCCGGCGAAACAGCGCGCGTACCGGGCCATGGCGCGCGGGTTCACGATCCGGCCGCCGGGGCCGCCAGCACCTCGATCAGGGCCTCGCACACCTCGTTCGTCGTGAGCGCCCCGCCGACGTCGCCCCAGGGGTGTTCGGTCCAGTCCAGCGTGAAGCCGTGGGGCCCGGCAAGGGCGTCGGGGACACGGGCGGCGGCGGGCAGGGTCTCCCGCCCGATGCCGTCGCCCGCAATGGCGGCGATCCGGTGAACGCGCACGTGGATTCCCCTCCCTCTCTGTCCAGGAAGATAGTCTATGGCATTGACAACAGGATTCTCCAGAGGTGCCCCGGACGCCGCGGGCGGCGAGCGGCCGGGCGGTGTGCCAGGTGGTGTGCCGGGCGGGGCCGTGGCGTCGGTAACGGCCTTACGGATCAGGGGGATTGGGCGTTCCCGGACGTCGCGGCGGCACGGGCGTGGCTCAGCGGCGTTTCCGGTACCGCGCCCGCCGGGGGAGATCCCGGGGCCGGATGCCCCGGGGTCGGCCGCGCGGGGGGCCGGACACCGCGGGCCCCTCCGCAGGACCGGCCACCGCGGGCCGGGCGGCTCCCGTACGACCCGGGCCCGGCGGCTCGCGTGCGCGACCGGGCCGGGCGGCCGCCTCAGAACCGGATGCGCGCGGCGACCGGCAGATGGTCGCTGCCCGTCCCGGACAGCGCCCGGATGTGCGTCACCGTCGCCGACCGGGCCATGACCTGGTCGATCCTCGCCAGGGGCACACGCGCGGGCCAGCTGAAGGCGAAGCCCGACTCCGGGAAGTCCAGCCGTGCGGCGACCGGGTCCAGCCCGCGGTCGTCCGTCGTGCCGTTGAGGTCGCCGAGGAGGATCACCTTCTCCAGCGGCTCCGCGGCGATCGCCGCGCCGAGGAGGGCGGCGCTCTCGTCCCGCCGGGCGGCGCCGAAGCCCGTCACCCCCAGCCGGACCGAGGGCAGATGGGCCACGTACACGGCCACCTCGCCGTACGGTGTCGCCGCCGTCGCGCGCAGACCGCGCAGCCAGCCGTCGGGAACCCCCGCCGGCCTGATGTCCACCGGACGGACGTCCGTGAGCGGGTACGCCGACCAGAGCCCGACCGTGCCCGTGACCGCGTGGTACGGGTAGCGCGGACCCAGGGTCCTCCGGTAGGCGGGCAGCGCGGAGGGGGTCAGCTCCTCCAGGGCCACGAGCTCGGCGTCCGCCCCGAGCAGGGACGTCGCCGTGCCCACGGGGTCCGGGTTCACATCGCTGACGTTGTGCTGAAGTGCCGTCAGATCGTACGGGGAGTCCTCGGCCCGCGCGAACAGCGTCCCGCCGAAGAGAACGGCCCAGGCCACCGCGGGGACCAGGGTGGCGCCCAGACCGGCCGGCGAGCGGCGCCACAGCGCCAGGGCGGCCAGAGCCGGAACGGCCAGGCCGAGCCACGGCAGGAAGGTCTCCAGCAGACTGCCCAGCCGGCCGATCGAGTTCGGGACGGCCGCGGGGAAGACCAGCAGACAGGCCACCGACAGCGCCAGGGTCACCAGGACGCCGGTCCAGCCGCGGCCCGACCGCTTCCGGCCCCTCGGCCTCTCCCCGGCCGCCCGTTCCCGGCCCTCCGGGTCCCGCCGTTCTTCCCGGTCCCGGCGGTCCTCGCGGTCCTTCAGGTCCTCCGGGTCCCGGCGGTCTTCCCGGCCCCGCCGAGCTTCCCGGTCCCGGCGGTCCTCGCGGTTGTCGGGGTTGTCCGGGTTCTCGGGGTTCTCGGGGGCCTCCCGCCCAGGGCGCCCGCGGCCGAGCGCGGACCGCAGAGCCCTCGTGGCTCGTACACCCGTCGCCGCACCGCACCCCGCCCGCTTCACGTCAGCTCGCGCTCCATGCCGGTGTCCGTCACCCCGCAGTCTCCGTCACGGGGCGAGGACGCGGGGGCGGGCCGCTCCGGTTCCCGCCGTCGCGCGGGCAGAGCCGCACCGGCGCCGCCGGCCACGCGTCTTCGTACCGTTGTCGTGGGTGCCCGGCCCCGTCCTCGTGAGGCTCTCTCACGCGGGGCCGACCCGGGCGAGCAGCGGGGTGCACTTCATGTTGTTCGTCGGCCAGTAGTCGACGGAGCAGGCGGTGAGGACGACAACGGCGTCGCGCAGGATGCGCAGAGTGACCGAGTCGCCGGCCTCCGAGGCGGCGGTGAGTACATCGAGGGTTCCGTCCGGCTCGGGGGCCGAGTTCTGGAAGATGTTCACCGGGTCGGGCACCACGGGCAGTACGACACCGGCCGAGGCTGCCGAGGTGATGAAGTTGTCGTGGCAGTTCGGGTGGTCCATGAGCCCTTCGCTCTCGTAGAGCCACCGGTTGCAGGGCGGGAAGAGCATGTCGTGGCTGCCGGGCGAGGTGTCCGCGACGAATTCGGCGATGGGCTCCCTGAACTGGTCGGTGAACTGCTCGCCGGGCCGGGGGAACATCCGCTCCAGCCGGTCCCGGGTATGGCTGGTGGACAGCCAGCGCCCGTGATCGGCGGCGTCGATCACCCACAGGTCGCCCACCTGGTGCCCCTCGACGTCCACGATCTCCACGAGGTCGCCGGCCGCGGCGCCGAACGCACGGCCCTCCTGCGCCGGCACGGTCACCGTACGGGTGTGCCCGGTCATGACTGCTCCCCTTCGCTCGTTCGGTCTCTCGTGTGAAGGTAGGCGTCCGGACGGCTCGCCCTGATCACGGGTCCCGATCAACGGTCCGGATCACGGATTCGGGTCCCAGGTCAGGGACACGCGTTCGGGCGACGTGTGCGGCTCACGGACTCGATCACCTGTCGCCGGACGCTCGCCGGCGATCGCCCGCCCCGGTGGTGATGCGCCCCCGCACCCGTCGGCCCGGTGCGGGCGGACGCGGAGTGCTCACCCCACGTGCACCCTGGGCCTGAGCGCCGGATCCGGCTCCGCCCTGCGCAGGACCTCCCGCGTCACCGGCGCCACTTCGCCCTCGCCGAAGACCAGGAAGCGCAGCAGCTGGCCCACGGGATGGCCCTCCGTCCAGGTGAAGTAGGCGTGCGGGATCTCGCCCGTACGATCGCGCAGCCGCACCAGCACCGCGGCGATCGTGTTGGCCACCGTGGTCCCGTCCACCCGCAGCCGCCGGACGCCGTACTTCTCGTCACCGCGGACGAGCAGATCGGTCGTGAAGTCGGAGGAGTCCTTGATGAAGACCTCCAGGAAGAGGACGGGCTGCCCGCCGGGGATGTGCGTCTCCTCGCGCTTGCTGTACTCCTTCGCGCGGTACTCGGCCCGGGGGTGCTCGGTCGGATCGCTCGCGATGATCCGCAGCGGCCCCACCACGGCCGCCTCGTCGATGAACCTGCCCGCGGTCTCGTCGAAGACGACCTTGGCCGCGCGCAGCTCGAAGGCGCGGTGCACCCGGGAGGCGAAGGAGGTCACCAGGATCGTCAGGATGAACAGGGCGGCGATCTTGATGCCGTCGGGCCGTTCGATCACATTCGCGACCAGGGTGTACGCGAACACGGCCGTGATCGTGCCGAAGCCCGCCGCCGCCCTGCGGCGGCCCCTGCGGTGCACGGCGACCGTGGAGGCGAAGGACGCCGAGAGCATCAGGACCAGGACGCCCGTGGCGTACGCGCTGCTCTGCTTGTCGACGTTCGCGTCGAAGTACAGGGTGATGCCGACGGCGATCGCCACGAACACCAGGACCAGCGGACGCACCGCACGCGTCCACTCGGGTGCCATCCCGTAGCGCGGCAGGAACCGGGGGACGAGATTGAGCAGCCCGGCGAGGGCGGAGGCGCCCGCGAACCACAGGATGCAGATGGTGGAGACGTCGTAGAACGTGCCGAAGACCTCGCCCAGGTTCTTGTGCGCCAGATAGGCGAGCGCGCGGCCGTTCGCCGGACCGCCCGCCTTGAAGTCCTCCTGGGGGATCAGCAGCGTCGTCGCCAGACTGGACAGCAGCAGGAAACAGCTCATGATCAGCGCGGCCGTGGTGAGCAGCTTGCGGGTGTCGCGGATCCGGCCCGCGGGGTTCTCGTAGGTGTCGGCGGGATCGCCCTTGATCTGCGGCATCACCGCCACCCCGGTCTCGAAGCCGGACATGCCGAGCGCCAGCTTGGGGAAGACCAGCAGCGCCACCCCGACCATGACGAACGGCGACGAGTGCTGACCCGTCATCGCCGTCCACCAGTCGCCGATCACCACCGGCTCGTGTGCCACCTGCCACGCCGATGCCGCCAGTACCACCAGATTGAGGGTCAGATAGACGGCCACGAGAGGGACGGCGACCCCGATGGCCTCCCGGAAGCCCTTGAGGAAGATCCCGCCGAGCAGTCCGATGAGCACCAGGGTGATCCACAGATTGGTGCCGTTGAGCCATGCGGGGGCGTACGGGTTCTCCACCACGTGCGCCGACGCGTCGGCCGCCGAGAGGGTGATGGTGATGATGAAGTCGGTCGCGGCGAAGCCCAGCAGGACGAGGACGAACAGCTTCCCCGCCCACCAGGGCAGCAGCCGCTCCAGCATGGCGATCGAGCCCTCGCCGTGCGGTGACTCCCGGGCCACCCTGCGGTAGACCGGCAGCGCGCCCAGCAGGGTCAGCGCGAGGAGGACCAGCGTCGCCAGCGGGGAGAGCAGCCCGGCCGCCAGAGCCGCGATACCGGGCTGGTAGCCGAGGGTGGAGAAGTAGTCCACGCCGGTGAGACACATGACCCGCCACCAGCGGTGGCCCTTCGCCTCGGCGTGCGGGGTGCCGTGCGGCCCCGGATGGCGGGCCGTCTGCTCGATCAGCCCCTGGAGCAGCCAGCCGCGCCAGCGCCCGTAGGGGTGCCCCCGCCGGGGCACGGTGTCGGTCCCCGCGCCGCTCATGGGCGTACCCGTGTGCCGTTCATGGGCGTACTCCCTGTCCTTCCCGCCCCGGTCCCGGCAGGCGGGATTCCGGCCACGGCGGCCCTGGGGATCATCCTCACCCGGCCACGTCGGACCGGCAGCCCGTGCGTCCGCCGGGCAGGTTGCCGTACAGGTTGCGTAAAGAGCGCCGAGCAGCCCGTATGGGACGTGTCAACGAATGCGGTGAACCGGCCGAAATCGGGGTTTCCTCGAACAGTCCGAAACCGAGCAGTTCCGATCCCATACAGGAGCTCACGATGGCCGACGTGGCCTTCGTCGTCACCACGATCGCGGTGTTCGCGCTGGTGGCACTCATCGCCAAGGGGGTGGCAAAGCTGTGACCGCCGAGAACATCGTCGGCCTGATCGTGGCCGTCGCCCTGCTGGGCTACCTCGTCCTCGCCCTTCTGTACCCGGAGAGGTTCTAGACCGGATATGAGTCCCGTACTTGCCGGTGTGCTCCAGTTGCTGGCGCTGATGGTGGCGCTCGCCCTGGTCCACCGTCCGCTGGGCGACTACATGGCCCGGGTCTACTCCTCCGACCGGCATCTGCGGGTGGAGCGGTGGATCTACCAGGCCATCGGTGCCAACCCGAACACGGACATGCGCTGGCCCGCCTATCTGCGGGGTGTGCTGGCGTTCTCCGCGGTCGGTGTCCTGTTCCTGTATCTGCTCCAGCGCCTGCAGGGCTCGCTGCCCGGCTCCCTCGGGTTCCAGTCGATCGACCCCGACCAGGCGTTCAACACGGCCGCGTCCTTCGTCTCCAACACCAACTGGCAGTCGTACTACGGCGAGCAGGCCATGGGGCACGTGGTGCAGACCGGCGGCCTCGCGGTGCAGAACTTCGTCTCGGCGGCCGTCGGGATCGCGGTGGCCGTCGCCCTCGTCCGGGGCTTCGCCCGCTCCCGCACCGGTGAGCTGGGCAACTTCTGGGCCGACCTGGTCCGCGGAACCGTGCGCATCCTGCTCCCGATGGCCGTGATCGGCGCGATCCTGCTGGTCGCCTGCGGTGCCATCCAGAACTTCGCGGGGATCCACCCGGTCGGCCAGTTCACGGGCGGCAGCCAGCAGTGGAACGGCGGCGCGGTCGCCTCCCAGGAGGCCATCAAGGAGCTGGGCACCAACGGCGGCGGCTACTTCAACGCCAACTCCGCCCACCCCTTCGAGAACCCCAACGGGCTCTCGAATCTGCTGGAGATCTTCCTGATCCTGGTCATCCCGCTGTCGATCACCCGCACGTTCGGCCGCATGGTCGGCAGTGTGAAGCAGGGGTACGCGATCCTCGGCACGATGGTCCTCATCTGGATCGGCTTCACCGCGCTGATGATGTGGACCGAGTTCGCCCACCCGGGCGAGGCGTTCGACATCGCGGGCGGCGCGATGGAGGGCAAGGAGACCCGGTTCGGCGTCGGCGGCTCGTCGATCTTCGCCGTGGCCACCACGCTCACCTCCACCGGAGCCGTCAACAGCTTCCTCTCCTCCTTCACCGGATACGGCGGCGGTATCGCGATGCTCGGCATGCAACTGGGCGAGATCGCGCCCGGTGGTGTCGGCTCCGGGCTCTACGGAATGCTGATCATGGCGATCATCGCCGTCTTCATCGCGGGCCTGATGGTCGGCCGTACGCCCGAGTACCTCGGCAAGAAGATCGGCACCCGCGAGATCAAGCTGGCGGCCTGCTACATCCTCGTCACCCCGGCGCTCGTGCTGTGCTTCACCGGCCTCGCGATCGCCCTGCCCACCCCGCCCGACTCCATCACCAACACCGCGGCGGACGCGGTGGCCGGCTCGGGGGCGCACGGCTTCTCCGAGATCCTGTACGCCTACACCTCGGGCGCCAACAACAACGGCTCGGCCTTCGCCGGCCTCAACGCCGACACCCAGTGGTACAACACCACCCTCGGACTGGCGATGCTGCTGGGCCGCTTCCTCCCGATGGTCTTCGTCCTCGCGCTCGCCGGTTCCCTCGCCGAGCAGAAGCCGGTCCCCGCCACCGCCGGAACGCTGCGGACCGAGAAGCCGCTGTTCACGGGTCTGCTGGTCGGCACCATCCTCATCATCACCGGACTGACCTACTTCCCGGCGCTGGCGCTGGGTCCGCTCGCCGAAGGGCTCGCGTCATGAGCACGATTACTCCCACCCGGGCGCCGCACTCGGACGTGCCCACGGGTCACAAGCCCTCGGACGGGCGGATCGGCGGGGGTCTGTTCGACCCCAAACAGCTGGTGAAGTCCTTCCCTGACGCGCTGAGAAAGCTCGACCCGCGGGTGATGGTCAAGTCCCCCGTGATGTTCGTCGTGCTCATCGGCTCGGTCGTCACCACCGTGCTGGCGGCCACCGAGCCGGGCGACTGGTTCGGCTGGGCGATCACCGCCTGGCTCTGGCTGACCACGATCTTCGCCAATCTGGCGGAGGCCGTGGCCGAGGGGCGGGGCAAGGCCCAGGCCGACACCCTGCGCAAGGCCAAGACCGACACGGTCGCGCGCCGGCTGACCGGCCGGCAGGAGGAGCGGGTCCCGGGAACGGATCTGCGCATCGGCGATCAGGTGGTCTGCGAGGCCGGCGACATCATCCCCGGCGACGGCGATGTCGTGGAGGGAGTCGCCTCCGTCGACGAGTCGGCCATCACCGGCGAGTCGGCGCCCGTCATCCGTGAGTCCGGCGGCGACCGCAGCGCGGTCACCGGCGGGACGAAGGTGCTCTCCGACCGGATCGTCGTCAAGATCACCACCAAGCCCGGCGAGACCTTCATCGACCGGATGATCGCCCTGGTGGAGGGCGCCGCCCGGCAGAAGACGCCCAACGAGATCGCGCTCAACATCCTGCTCGCCTCGCTGACGATCGTCTTCCTGCTGGCCGTGGTCACCCTCAAGCCGTTCGCGATCTACGCGGGCGCCGACCACGAGACCTCGCTCATCGTGCTGACGGCCCTGCTGGTCTGTCTGATCCCGACGACCATCGGAGCGCTGCTGTCGGCGATCGGCATCGCGGGCATGGACCGGCTCGTCCAGCGCAATGTGCTCGCCATGTCCGGCCGGGCCGTCGAGGCGGCGGGCGATGTGTCGACCCTGCTGCTGGACAAGACCGGTACGATCACCCTCGGCAACCGCCAGGCGGCCGAGTTCGTCCCCGTCGGCGGCTGCACCGCGGCCGAACTCGCCGACGCCGCCCAGCTCTCCTCGCTCGCCGACGAGACCCCCGAGGGCCGCTCGGTCGTCGTCCTCGCCAAGGAGAAGTACGGACTGCGCGAACGCCACCAGGGCGAGCTGGAGCAGGCCGAGTGGATCGCGTTCACCGCCCAGACCCGGATGTCCGGCGTCGACGTCGACGGCCGCAGCATCCGCAAGGGCGCGACGTCCTCCGTGACCACCTGGGTCAGGGACCAGGGCGGCACCGTCTCCGACGACGCCGACCGGGTCACCGACGAGATCTCGCAGAAGGGCGGCACACCGCTGCTCGTCGCGGTCAAGGACGGCGAGGGCGCGCGGGTCCTGGGGGTCATCCACCTCAAGGACGTCGTCAAGGACGGTATGCGGGACCGGTTCGAGGAACTGCGCCGCATGGGCATCAAGACCGTCATGATCACCGGTGACAACCCGCTGACCGCGCGCGCCATCGCTGAGGAGGCCGGTGTCGACGACTTCCTCGCCGAGGCCACCCCCGAGGACAAGATGGCCCTCATCAAGCGGGAGCAGGCGGGCGGGAAGCTGGTCGCGATGACCGGTGACGGGACGAACGACGCCCCGGCGCTGGCCCAGGCCGACGTCGGTGTCGCGATGAACACCGGCACCTCGGCCGCCAAGGAGGCCGGGAACATGGTCGACCTGGACTCCAACCCCACCAAGCTGATCGAGATCGTCGAGATCGGCAAGCAGCTCCTCATCACCCGGGGCGCGCTGACCACCTTCTCCATCGCCAACGACGTCGCCAAGTACTTCGCCATCATCCCGGCGATGTTCGCGGCGGCCTATCCGGGGCTGGACACCCTGAACATCATGCGGTTGTCCTCGCCCGAGTCCGCGATCCTCTCCGCGGTCGTCTTCAACGCGCTGATCATCGTCGCCCTGGTGCCGCTCGCCCTGCGCGGTGTGCGCTACCGCCCCACCAGCGCTGACCGCATGCTCCGCCGCAACCTCGGGATCTACGGCTTCGGCGGGCTGATCGCCCCCTTCATCGGCATCAAACTCCTCGACCTGATCATCTCCTCCATCCCTGGCATCGGGTGACGACCATGAACACCTCCGTACGCAACACGGGACGGCTCATCGCGGCGGGCCTGCGGGCCGTTCTCGTCCTGACCATCGTCTGCGGCGTCATCTACCCGCTCGCCGTCACCGGGGTCGCCCAGGCCCTCTTCAACGACAAGGCCAACGGCTCCGAGATCACGGCCGACGGCAAGGTCGTGGGCTCCTCCCTCATCGGCCAGACCTATCTGCTGCCGAAGAAGAACCCCGACGACCCCGACGAGGCACCGCGGCCCGATCTGCGGTGGTTCCAGCCGCGCCCGTCCAACGGCCTCGGCAGCAACAGTGTCAACACCCAGTACTCCCTGATCCTCTCCGGCGCGACCAACCGGGCCGGGAACAACAAGGAGCTGATCGACTGGGTGACGTCGGCGAAGCGGGCCGTCGTCGAGGACAACAAGGCGTCCGGCTACACGCCCAGGCCCTCGGACGTGCCCCCGGACGCGGTCACCTCCTCGGGATCGGGCCTGGACCCCGACATCTCTCCCGCGTACGCGGAACTCCAGGTCCGCCGGGTCGCCGAGAAGAACGGGCTCGGTGTCGACCAGGTCCGGAAACTGGTCGAGGACCACACCAGCGACCGGATCCTCGGCTTCATCGGCGAACCCCGGGTCAATGTCCTGGAACTCAACGTCGCCCTCAAAGAACTGACGAAGGGTCAGTAGCCTCCCGGGCCCCGGGGCCGGGCCGCGCGCCGGACGACGGCCGCGCTCCGCCCCGGGGCCGGGTGCTGTCCCTCGGGCGCCCCGGAAAAACCACTACCGGACGGCGGGACGGCGCATACGAGTGTGCCGTGCATGCGCCGGCGGACAGCGGACCCCGAAGCCCCCGATCCCCCGAGAATCCCGACTGCCGCAGTGCGGGCCGCTATCTGTGGTGGCTGGTCACCAGCCAGAAACGCCGGGTCGCCGCCGGGGCCTTCCTCGGCAGCGCCTGGACGGTCGGACTGACCGTCCCGCCGTATCTGCTCGCCCGCGCCATCGACGAGGGGCTGGAGCCGGGGAACCGGACCGGGCTCCTCGGCTGGGTCGCGGCCCTCCTCGCGGTCGGCGTCCTCGACGCCTGGCTGGCGATCATGCGGCACCGCACCATGACCCGGGTCCGGCTGGACGCCGCGTTCCGTTCCGTACGGGTCGTCGTGGCGCATGCCACCCGGCTCGGCGCCGCGCTGCCCCGGCGGGTCACCGCGGGCGAGGTCGTCACCATCGGGTTCTCCGATGTCTCCCTCATGGCGAACGCCCTCACGATCACCGGGCCCGGCTTCGGCTCCGTGATCGCCTTCGCGGTCGTGGCCGTGCTGCTGCTGGCCGTGTCCCCACCGGAACGGATCACGCGGTCCGCGAGTCATCCGTCGAACTCCCGTGGCACCCGGGCTGTTGCCGTCGATGGGCTTCCCGTCGGACATCAGGCTGTGGAAACACCCGTGGAAGGCCCGGCCGTGCCGGCATCGACGCCGGGCGGCCAGGACGGACTCGGCCTCCTCGGGAGCCGGCACGGCGGACGCCCGAGCCTCGCCACCGCCGCCGGGACAGCCCTAGGGCGTGTATCGAAAGTCCCGCCTGGCCTGCGACGCCCAGCACGCACACTCGCTGCGTTGTCGGAATCACCCAAGTACGTCCAGTACGAGGGCGACCCTCCGCCTTGCGATTGCACGCACCGGACGCCGCAGGCCCCGCCCTCCGGGCGGACGGCGCTACTTTCGATACACGCCCTAGGAGAGTCGGTCCACGAGCGCGGCCAGCGCTCCGGCCAGCGCGTCGAGACCGGGACCGGAGGGGCCGCCCGGCTCCTCCATGTACACATCCCGCCGGATCTCGACCATCAGCGCGCCGACGCGGGCGTCCTCGCCGTAGAACTCCAGCGGCACATAGGTGCCGGTGAACGGGCTGTCGACCCCCGTCCCGCCGAAGCCCGCGAACGCCCGTTCGGCGTGGGCGAGCAGGTCGGGCGGGGTGTGGAAGGCGTCGGTGCCCAGACAGACCGGCGGGCGGGGGCCGTCGCCGTGGAGTTCGTACGGAAGCCGTTCCGTCGGATACGAGTGGACATCGACGACGACCGCCCGCCCGGTGGCGGCCAGCCGGCCCGCCACGGCGTCCGCCATGGCACGTGCGTACGGCTGGAAGTACCGCTCGATCAGCGGCCGCGGGTCCGTGCCGGCCGGGCGCAGCGCCTCGCGGTGCGTGGTCGCCGTGTAGACCGCGCCCATGCCGACCGAGAGCATCTCCTCGCGCTCGTCGGGGAACCGCTCCGGGTCGACGACCAGCCGGGAGAGGCCGTTGACAAAACGCCAGGGCGTGCGTCCGGCGAGTGCCGCGGCGGCCGAGGCCAGCTCGGCGGTGTGCGCGTCGGTGATGTGGTCCAGCTCGCGCTCCAGGGCGCTGTCGTCGAGCACGATGCCGGAGCGCACGGACTCGGGAATCACCCGCGAGGAGTGCGGGACGTGCAGGATCACGGGTGAGTCGGCGGCGCCCGGGAGGAGCCGGAAGGAGTCGTGCGCAGAGGTCATGGGTGTCCTTGAGAAGGTGAGGCGGTCCGGGAGGAAGCGGTCGAGGCCGGCGGTCGTGTCCGGACGTCGTGCCCGGTTGCCCCCGCCCGTCCCGATGCCCCCGCGGGGCCGGGAGCCCGCGGGGGCATCGGGACGGCAAGGCGTTCGGTCAGTCGGTCGTCGTACGGGCCTTGTCGAGCACGACCTGCGGCGGCACCGTCTCGTCGCGGCACTCCGGTGGCACCTCCCCCTTCCGCGGGCCGCGCAGCCGGGTGACGAGCGGTTCCGTGAAGCGGGCGGCCAGTGGTCCGAGGATGACCAGGATCAGGACGTACGCCGTGGCGATCGGCCCGATCCGGGGTTCGGCCCCGACGGCCAGCCCCGCGATGACGATCGAGAACTCGCCCCGGGCCACCAGCGCCCCGCCCGCCCGCAGCCGGCCGGGGAAGCCGATGCCCGCGCGCCGGGCCGCGTACCAGCCGGTGAGGATCTTGGTGACGGTCGTGACGATGGCCAGCACCAGCGCGGGCAGCAGGACCGGCGGGATCGCGGTGGGGTCCGTGGAGAGCCCGAAGAAGACGAAGAACACCGCGGCGAACAGGTCCCGCAGCGGTGTGAGGAGCTTACGGGCGCCCTCGGCGACCTCCCCGGACAGCGCGATACCGACCAGGAAGGCACCCACGGCGGCGGATACCTGGAGCTCCTGGGCGACGCCCGCCACCAGCAGGGTCAGCCCCAGCACCACCAGCAGCAGCATCTCCGGATTGTCGGAGGACACCGCGCGGCTGATCAGCCGGCCGTGCCGGAGGGCGAGGTACAGCACGATCCCGACCGCGCCCAGCGCGATCAGCAGCGTGATGCTGCCGCCCGCGAGTCCCACACCGGCCAGCAGCGCGGTGAGCAGCGGCAGATACACCGCCATCGCCAGGTCCTCCATGACCAGGATGCCGAGGATCACCGGGGTCTCCCGGTTGCCCAGCCGCCCCAGGTCCGTGAGCACCTTCGCGATGACTCCGGACGAGGAGATCCAGGTGACACCGGCCAGTGCGACCGCCGCGACCGGCCCCCAGCCCAGCAGCAGTGCCGCCGCCGCGCCCGGCAGCGCGTTGAGCACGAAGTCGACCGCGCCGGACGGGTACTGCGTCTTCAGGCTGCCGACCAGTTCGGACGCGCTGTATTCGAGACCCAGCAGAAGCAGCAGCAGAATGACGCCGATCTCCGCGCCGACGGCCACGAAGTCCTCGCTCGCGCTGAACGGGAACAGCCCGCCGTGCCCGAACGCCAGGCCCACGAGGAGGTACAGGGGTATGGGGGACATGCCGATCCGCCCGGCGCCCCGCCCTATCAGACCGAGACCGAGGATGATCGCCCCGAGTTCGATCAGCAGTGCCGTGGTGTCGTGCACGATCAGCCTTCCGCGATGATCTCGGCGAGCGCGTCGACGCCCTCACGGGTGCCCACCGCGACCAGGGTGTCGCCGAGCGCGAAGCGGAAGTCCGGCCCCGGCGACGGATGGGCGCTCGTCCGCCGCAGCACGGCCACGATGGACGCACCGGTCCTCGTCCGCGCCGCCGTCTCGGCGAGCAGCCGGCCGATGTACGGGGACCTCGGTCCCACCTGGATGTGCTCCGTCACCAGGTCGATGCCGTCCGTCCGTACGGCGTCGATCGGCGCGGGATCGATGAGATGTGCCAGCGCGGTGGCCTCCTCGGAGGACAGCGGGACCGAGAGCCGGCACGCGTCGGGGTCGTCCGACGCGTAGAAGCCGAGGAACCGGCGGCCGTCGTGGTGCACGACGACGGAGATGTGACGCCCTTCCTCGGTGGTGAAGTCGTACTGCGTCCCGACTCCCGGCAATGAGGTGCGACGGGTGCCCATGCTCGCCTCCCGAGGCGTGGGTCGTCCTCTCACCGTGGTCGGGTGAGCGGGGTGATGGGTGGTGGACAAACGTATTTTACGGACCGGGCCGACCGCCCCGGCGGGCGGTGCCGCCCCGTATCCGGTCGAGCACCGCCCGGACCTCGGCCATTCCCCCGAAGACCACCCGTCCCGCGCCCCGCCCGGAGCACCGCCGGGTGCCGGGAGCCCCGGGGTGCGGGGGCTCGGCCTCCGATGGCGCCGCGTCCGGGGAAGCGGGGCGCCGATGGCGCCGCGCCGAGGCCGCCGCCCGCTCGCGGTGACCGGTGCGTCGGCCCGGGGGATCCGCCCTGTCCGTCCTCGGCCCGGGAGGGGTCGTGGCGGGCCCCGAGACGGACGCCGACGACAAGATCCGGGGGCCGTGCGGGCCCCGAGGCGGACGCTTCCGGCCCCGGGTTCCCGCCCGGGGCGCGGGCCGGCCGGGTCCCGGGGCCGGAACCGGGAAGGGTGAGGCCTCAGCGCGAGACGGTCCGGTCGATGGCCTCCGAGACTCGGGACCACGTCGCCGCGTCCCGTTCCACCGGCGGCAGCTCGACCGTTCTGCCCACCGCCCCCTGCCACGTCCGTGCCAGCTCCACCGGATCGTCACCGGTCGACGCGCCCGCGGCCAGGGCGCCCGCGCCGACGGCCACCAGTTCGCCGGTCGGGGGGATCAGCAGGGGCCGGCCCGAGAGCCGGCGGACGGTCTCCACCCAGTGGTGCCCCCGCGCCCCGCCCCCGACCAGCCGCAGCGGACGGGCGGCGACCTCCGGGTCCGTGGGGTCGAGGCCGCACGCCCGCAGCACCTCGTCCAGCGCGCGCAGGACCGTCACCACGGCCCCTTCGTACGCCGCTCCGAGGATCTGCTGACGGCTCGTCGTGTGCCGCAGACCGGTGAGGAAACCGGACGCGTCCGGCAGGTCGGGAGTCCGCTCGCCGTCGAGATACGGCAGCAGGACGACCTCCCCGCCCGCCTCCGCCGTGTCCCGGCTCAGCCCCAGCAGCGCGGCGATCCTGTCCACGGCGAGCGTGCAGTTCAGGGTGCAGGCCAGCGGGAGATACGTACCGTCGGTGGCCGCGAAGCCGGAGAGCGCGGGCGACACGGGCCGGGCGCGGGTCGCCGCGAACACCGTGCCCGAGGTGCCGAGGCTGAGCACCGGATGGTCGAGCAGGCCCCCGCCCCCGAGCCCCAGTCCCGCCGCGGCGGCCATGTTGTCGCCCGTGCCCGCGGCGACGGCGATGCCCGCGGGCAGGCCGAGGGCGTCCGCCGCCGCGGCCGTGAGCGATCCGGCGCGGGTGCTCCCGGTGGGGGCCACCGCGGGCAGCAGTCCCGCGTCCAGACCGATGAGCTCCAGCAGCCCCGGGTCGTACGCCCCGGTCCCGGTGGAGTACCAGCCGGTGCCGGACGCGTCGCCGGGATCGGTCACGGCGACACCCGCGAGCCGCTCGGTGAGGAAGTCGTGGGGGAGCCGTACGGCCGCGGCCGCCTCGGCCGCGCGCGGTTCGTGCTCGCGAAGCCACCGCCACTTGGAGGCGGTCAGGGACGCCACCGGCACCGATCCGGTCCGCGCCGCCCACGCGCCGGGACCGCCGAGTTCCCCGGTGAGAGCGGCGGCCTGCGGTGCCGACCTGGTGTCGTTCCAGAGCATCGCGGGACGCACCGGACGCCCCGACCCGTCCAGGACGACAAGCCCGTGCTGCTGTCCGGCGACGGCGATGCCCGTCACCGACGACGCCGGCACACCGGACTCCTTGAGCCCGAGGGCGACGGCCTCCCGCAGGGCCTGCCACCAGGCCTCGGGGTCGCTCTCCCGCGCGCCCTCCGCGCCGCTGACCTCGTGCGCGGCCCGGCCCACGGCGAGGATCCGGCCGGTCGCCACCTCGATGAACGCCGCCTTCGCGGACTGGGTCGAGCTGTCCACGCCGATGACGACAGCCTGGCTCGGCATTGCCTCCACCTCTCCGTCCCTGCTTCTCCATCCGGGGCCCAATTTGGCCACAGGTGAAACAAATTACGCCAACCTGACGACGAGGAACAGGTGTTGAGGGGCTTCTGTAACACCCCTGCGATGTGCATCATTAGTAAGCGAAGAAAACAAACAACCTGTCAAACAGCGGATCGAAGGCGGTCAGAGCCATGACGGAACGCTTCACCCCCACCCCCGGCGACAAGTTCAGCTTCGGCCTGTGGACGGTCGGCTGGCAGGGCAGGGACCCCTTCGGGGACGCGACCCGGCCGCCGCTGGACCCCGTGGAAACGGTGCAGCGGCTCGCCGACCTGGGCGCGTACGGGGTGACCTTCCACGACGACGACCTCATCCCCTTCGGCGCGTCCGAGTCGGAGCGCGAGACCCACGTCAAGCGCTTCCGGCAGGCGCTGGACGCGACCGGGCTCGTCGTGCCCATGGCCACCACCAATCTCTTCACGCACCCCGTCTTCAAGGACGGCGGCTTCACCGCGAACGACCGGGACGTACGCCGGTACGCGCTGCGCAAGACGATCCGCAACATCGATCTCGCGGCCGGGCTCGGCGCGCACACCTATGTCGCCTGGGGCGGACGGGAGGGCGCCGAGTCCGGCGCGGCGAAGGACGTGCGGGTGGCGCTCGACCGGATGAAGGAGGCGTTCGACCTGCTCGGGCAGTACGTCACCGAGCAGGGCTACGACCTCCGTTTCGCCATCGAGCCCAAGCCCAACGAGCCGCGCGGCGACATCCTGCTGCCGACGGTCGGCCATGCCCTCGCCTTCATCGAGCGCCTCGAACGGCCCGAGCTGTTCGGGGTCAACCCGGAGGTCGGGCACGAGCAGATGGCCGGGCTGAACTTCACGCACTCGATCGCCCAGGCGCTGTGGGCGGGCAAGCTGTTCCACATCGACCTCAACGGCCAGAACGGCATCAAGTACGACCAGGACCTCCGCTTCGGCGCGGGCGATCTGCGCTCCGCTTTCTGGCTGGTCGACCTGCTGGAGTCGGCGGGCTACGAGGGCCCCCGGCACTTCGACTTCAAGCCGCCGAGGACGGAGGGCGCGGACGGCGTGTGGGCGTCGGCGGCCGGCTGTATGCGGAACTATCTGATCCTGCGGGAGCGCGCCGCCGCGTTCCGCGCGGACCCGAGGGTCCGGGAGGCCCTGCGGGCGGCGCGCCTGGACGAACTGGCCCTGCCGACGGCGGCGGACGGAGTGGCGGGGCTGCTGGCGGACCGCTCGGCGTTCGAGGACTTCGACGTGGACGGCGCGGCGGAGCGCGGTATGGCGTTCGAGACCCTCGACCAGCTGGCCCTCGACCACCTCCTCGCCACCGCCTGATCCCACCCCCGCTCCCGGCCCCGCCCGGACACGGCCGTTCCCGGACCCGGCCGCTCCTGTCCCGGGCGGGGCCGCTCCTTGTCCGGGCACGGGTGCTCGGCGGCCCGGACGTCGTGGGCCCGGACCGGGAGCGGCTTCCTCAGCCCGCCGCGCGGGTGCTGAACGCGAGAGGGTCCGTCAGGACGTCCTGGACGACCAGCGCCGCCGCCCCTCTCGCCGCGTCCGTCGCCGGCGACGACGCCCGCAGCCGCGCCGCCGTCGGCTGCCACAGCCCCGAGACCACCCGCGCCGACAGCTCCCGCGCCGCCGGCGGCGCGAGCCACGGAACCAGCGGACGGTAGATACCGCCGAGCACCACCGCGTCCGGGTCGAAGAGATTCACCGCGCCGGACAGGACCCGCCCCAGCATCAGCCCCGCCCGCGCCAGCGCGGACAGCGCCCGGTCGTCGGAGGCACGGGCGCGGTGCACCAGCTCGGCCACCCCCGTCGAACCGTCCGACTCGTCCAGGCCCGCCGCCCGCAGCAGCGCGGACTGCCCCGCGTACTGCTCCAGACAGCCCCGCGAACCGCACCGGCACTCGGGACCGTCGGGTGCCACGACGACATGGCCGATCTCCCCGGCGAAACCGTGCGCCCCGCGCAGCAGCTCACCGCCGAGGACCAGCGCCCCGCCGACCCCGATCTCGCCGGTGAGGTACAGAAAGGTGCGTACGTCCCCGAGCCCGCCGAACCACAGTTCCGCCAGCGCCGCCAGATTCGCCTCGTTCTCCGAGCGGACCGGCAGCACGGGCAGCCGGGGCCGCATCCCGGCGAGCGCCTCGGCGAAGAGATCCTCCGCCGGGACCCGGACCCAGCCGAGGTTGGGCGCGGACCGTACGGTCCCGGCGGTCACCAGGCCGGGCAGGGCGAGCGCGGAGCCCACCGGGCGCAGATCCTGCTCCACCGCGGACACCAGTGCCCGTGAGGCGATCCGCGCGGCCCGGGCCAGCACCCGCGCGGGGGAGGCGCCCCGGTTGTCGAGGTGCTCGACCAGACGGACCCGGTCGGTGCCCGCGAGATCCACCACGCACACCGACACGTAGTCGACGTTGATCTCGACCCCGATGCCCGCGACCCCGGTACGGGCGACCTTGAGGACGGTGCCAGGGCGCCCGGCCTGGCCGCTGAAGGTCTTGCCCGACTCGGAGAGGAAGCCGTTCTCCAGCAACTGCTCGACCAGGGAGGATATGGCGGCGCGGGTCAGCCCCACCCGGGCCGAGACCCCGGCGCGGGTGATCTCGCCCGCGTCCCGGACGGCCCGCAGCACCAGGCTCAGATTGTGACGGCGCACGGTGTCCCGGCCGGCCTTGGGCTCCAGAGGGTCCCGGCCCACGGGACCGGTCAGCCTCACACGTGCGGGTGGCTCCACGTATCAGCCCTGTGGCCCGCGGTATCCCAGGGACGCCTCGATGCGTCCGGCGAGCCCGTCGTGCCGCCGGGGGCCGCGTCCGGTCGAACCGGCGAGCCAGGAGCGGCACTTGCTGCCGAGGAGCAGACCGAAGCTCTCCGCCTCGTTCTCCTCGGTCTGGTCGAAGCGGGTCCGCGCGGCGACCTTGAGGACGGTGTCCTGGAGGTCGGCCTCGTCGGAGAGCAGCCGGGCCGCGACCGCCGCGCCCTCGACGTGGTGGGTGCAGTGCCCGGCCTTCATGTGCCACAGCTCGTGCCCGAGGATCACCAACTGGTGGTCGGGCGCAGTGCGTTCCTCGATGACGATGAGGTCCTGGTCGGTCATGTCGAGCCAGAGCCCGCTGGCCGTACCGGGGGGAAAGGCGGCCGTGCGGTAGCGGACGGGCCTGCCGCGGCGCCTGCTCATACCGCCGCACAGGGCCGCGTAGAGATCGGCGGGCTCCGCCGGCGCGGGCAGGTCGATCCCGGCTACCAGCTCGCCGCAGAGCCGACGCATCTCCTTGCCAATGCTCACCGTTCTCCTCTCCCCGTCAGAGGCCGCCCGTGCGCGGCACCGGCCTGTCCCGGAATCCTGTCGTGGATTCAGGTCGGTACTGAAGTCATGTTTCCGTCTGCTTCGGTCCGCCCGATTCCGCCGGGTTGGCTGATTCTGCCGGTTTGGGAGCCGGTTTGACAGTCTCCAGGAGGAGGTCGAGCCATTCGGTGACCTTGTCCCGGTGTTTGTCGGTCGGCAACTGGGCGGCGCGCCAGGCGATGCCCCGTACGCCGTGGTCCTGGAGCAGCCGCTCCAGGGGGTCGCCCTCGCCCGCGTAGTCCTGGAGGAGCCGCTGCTCGGTCTGCTGGAGCGCGGTGTTCAGCGCGTCCGGGTCGGCGGCGGTGAGAAAACCCGCGTGCACCCGGAAGAAGCGCTGGATCGCGTCGCAGTGCTCCATGGTGGGGCGGCGGTCGCCGTTGATGAGGGCGCCCGCCTGCTGGCGGGACATTCCGGCGCCGTCCGCGATCTCCTGCTGGGTGTACCTGCGGCCGTTGGACTTGAGCCGGGTCCTGCGCAGCAGCTCGAAGCGCTGGAGGAAGCGTGCCTGGAGGTCGGGTTCACCGGCCGGGCGGCCGTCGAGCAGGGCGCCGACCACATCCGCGGGCACCCCCGACGCCTCCGAGAGCTGATGGGCGTCGAAGACCTCGCCGGGGCTCAGTCCGAGTCTGCCCGCGATTTCGGTGACACGGGCGATCGACGCCGCCAGCGACCCTGCGGCCGCCACGCCCGGAACCGAGAAGCCGTCTGTCACCAGTAGGTCTCCTAGATCACGCGAGAGGGCTCCGCACACAATTGGCTGCCCGGAGATTAACCGTTCCGGGGCCTTGCAACCAGGTCTTGCCACAGCTGTGGCCCGTTCTGAACGTTCAGCGGCGCGGAATGCCACGATAGTTGACACCGCCTCTCGATCGGGAGCAGGATCAACCGGGCGGGGTGAAGATCAAAAGGCGCCGCCGCAGCGGGACTTCGAGAAGGGTGGCGTTCTCGATGACACAGGAGACCGGTACCGACCGTCCTGGTGTCCACGGGCGCCGGGGGCACGCGGGTACGGGCCGCGGCACACTCCGGTCGAGGCGGTTCACCGACATGGTCCGGGACCGCCGGGAGGAGCTCGGGCTGAGCGTGGCCGATGTGGCCGCCCGGCTGGAGATCAGCACCCGGGCCTATGGCAGCTGGGAGCGCGCTCCCGCCCATGAGTGGACCGAGGACAAGCTGTTCGCGCTGGTGAAGGCGCTGGAGATGAGCGATCAGCAGGGCGGCTGGCTGTTCCGGCTCGCCGTGGACCGGGAGTTGCCGCACTCGGCCGATCCCCGGCTGTCCGGAGCGAGCGCGCTGGGGCCCGCGCGCCCGTCCGGCCCGGCGTTTCCCGCGGGGTCGCCGCGTCCGTATCTGCCGCTGCCCGCGCATATCCTGCCCGCCGAGCCCGCCGACTCATCGTCCGGGGCACCGGATCCGGCGCCTCCCCGCGACCGGGGGACCCTGGCCTATCTGCACGACTACGCCGCGATGATGGACGCCGTACCGCTGCCGTCCGTGCTCTTCGACCGCCGCTGGGACGTCACGCACGTCAACCCGGCCTTCCAGGCGCTGTTCCGGGGTGTGGGACACCATCCGACCGCCATGCCGGACCAGAACTTCCTGCGGTTCGTGCTCTTCCACCCCGACGCGGGCGCGGTGCTCGGCGACCGGGAGACGAGCTGGTGCCTGCCGCTGCTCGCACAGCTGGAATCGGCCCTGGAATGCTACGGGGACGACGGTGTCCTTCAGGCCATTCGCCAGGACATCGCGGACGATCCGATCATGGACGCCGCCTACCGGTGCGGACTGCCGCACTGGATGCGGGCCACCGGAGCCGCGGCCGTCCACCACGACGGGGCCGTACGGCCGCTGCACCACCCGGATCCCCGGTGGGGTCACTCCGAGTGCCGGATCGTCGACGAGACGCCGGCCACCCTCCAGGACCGGGGCTACACCCGGATGACGCTGGTGCTGCGGGAGCGCGGAGGCATGACACCGGACGCCCGCCGGGGGAAGTCCCATCTGCGGGCGGTCTCCGGCGGCTGAGCCGGCGAGGAGGACCGGTGGGCGGCGGGACACCGCAGCGGGATACCGGGGCACGCGCACCGCGGTGACGGACACCGGACCGGGGGAGTGCACGGCTACCGGAACCCGCCCCATCGCCCGGCCCGGGCTTTGCCGTCCGCCGCCGTCGACGAACCGCCGCCCCGCACGCCCGGCGACGGCTGGATCTCCGCGCCGGGCAACGCCCTAACCGCGCCCGCGTACTCCTCGGCGAGCCGTGGCCGACCTGCTCTCCGCCCGTGACACATCCGGCAGGCCGCGGTAAGCGGAATCGGCTGCCCCGGCCGGACGGCGCCGTCGGCCGCTACGGGAGCCGCGCGGGACAACAACCGGAACCGGTCGTACCGTTCGTCGTCACTCTTGTCATGGCCCCGGGCGTGCCACGACGATGACGGGATGTCACACCAGGCCCCACCATCCGACGGTGGCCACACCGTGCTCCAGGCCCCCGTCCGCGGACGGGCCGTCACCGCCCCGGCGGCCACGGTGCGCGGTCCGGCGGCGCCTACCGGTGCCGCGCCGCTCGCGAAAGGCCGTACGGCCGGGGCGCCGTGGCACCCGCCGCCGCACGGCCTTTCGCCGCCGTCTCTGCGAGGTCCAGGTCCCCGCCTTCCCCGAGCGGGGACCTGGACCTCTCCCCCATCCCCATTTCCCCCGTGTGCTCTGTGTCCCCCTGGTGCCCCCTCCGGCCCCCGTCGCGCCCCGCTCAGCGCAGCGCGGCCACGGCCCACTCCGCGGCGACCGCCAGAGCGACGCCGGCGCCGAGGACCACGGTCGCCACTCTCGTACGCCCCTGCTTGCTGAGTACCAGCGCGCTGCCCGAGAAGATCAGCGCGATGCCGTAGAAGCCCATGGTGAGGACCGAGTGAGTACTGCCCAGCCGAAGGACGAGTGCCAGCCCCACCGCGATCATGATCACCGCGGAGAGAGCGATCCGGACATGGCGTGCCTGGCGTGGTGTGAGCCCCTGCCGTTCCGGGCTCGAATTGGCTTCCGACATGCACGGAAGCCTATCCGCCGGGCCCCTGCCGGGGTGGCCGGGAGCGAGATCCACCGTCTTCATTCGCCGGGTCTACGCATGTCCGCCGACCCCGACCGTCCACAGAGGAGCGGTCCCGGTCAGCTGGCACGCGTTCAGATAGAGAGGGATGGGTGGTGTGTAGGGACTGTTGTCGTCCGGCCAGCGGATCAGCCGGGGGTTCACGGCGGGTACATACGCTCCTTTGGCGTAGTGGGAGGGGAGCGGCCACATCAGGTCCTGGTCGGAGCCGGACGGGACGATCCACCACCACCAGTCGGTGTCGGCGAAGACGCAGCCGTTGCGCGGCAGCCGCCCCAGCAGCCGGAAGCCGTACCGCGCGGGCACGCCCACCGCGTCGCAGCCCAGGACGGGCACGATCGTGGAGGGCAGGTCGAGCCGGACGAGTCCGTTTCTGCCGCTGTGGCGTCCGCCCCTCAGGCGCGTCGCCAGATGCTTCAGCACGGCCCCTCGTTTCCCCGGGGAAAGTCCACGCCGTACGGAATCTCCGTGTGCCGCAGCTCCGCCCAGACGATCCGGCCGGTGCCGTGCTGGGTGGCGTGCGCTCCCCAGGAGCTGGAGACGGCCTCCACCAGCAGCAGCCCGCGTCCCCGTTCCTCCGCGGCCACGGAGTGGCACACATGCGGGCCCGTGGGCGCGCAGCCCTGGTCCCGCACGCTGACGCGCAGATGTTCGACGCCGTTGAGCAGCTCGCAGACGACCTGGTGGCTGCCGCTGTGCACGACCGCGTTGGTGACCAGCTCGGACATGACCAGCAGCGCCGTGTCGTGGACGTCCCCCCCTATGCCCCAGCACCGCAGGCGGTCGCGGGTGAGTTTACGTGCCCGGGACACATATTCGACGCGCGCCGGCAGCTCGAAGCCGTACCGGTGGTGGTCGGCCTCCGAGCACGGATCCAAGAGTGGGGCGTGGCGCGTGTCGTGGTTCACTCGTCCACTGTCGCGCTGGAATGGACAACTTGGCAAGGCCCACTGTGAAATTTTCAGAGTGGGCATATTCAGCGACACTGACTGCGTGGCACACTGCTCGCATCAGCACGTGGGGAGGTCTCGAAGTGAGTGAACCGCGGTCCGCCCCCACCGTGGGTCAGGTCGTCCTCGGCAAGCGCTTGCAGGATCTGCGGGAGCGTGCCGGGCTCAAGCGCGAGGAAGCCGCCAAGGTCCTCCGCGTCGCCGCGGGCACCATTCGCCGGATGGAGACCGCCGAGGTCGCGCTGAAGATTCCTTACGTCCAGCTCCTGCTGGAGGCGTACGGAATCAGTGAGGAGGAGGCCCGCGGCTTCATCGAGCTGGCGGAAGAGGCGAACAAGCCGGGCTGGTGGCAGCGGTTCCACGATGTCCTGCCGGGCTGGTTCAGCATGTATGTCAGCCTGGAGGGTGCGGCGAGCCTCATCCGTGCCTACGAGCCGCACTTCGTGCCCGGTCTGCTGCAGACGGAGGAGTACGCGCGGGCGATCATGGTCAGCGGTGCCGTCGGGCAGACCGATCCCGAGGACATCGAGCGCCATGTGGCGCTGCGGATGCAGCGGCAGTCCCTTCTCACCAAACCCGACGCACCCAAGCTGTGGGTGATCATGGACGAGACGGTGTTCCGCAGACCCGTCGGCGGTCCGGGGGTCATGCGAGCCCAGATCGACCGGCTGCTCGAAGGCGCCCAGCTGCCCCATGTCACCTTGCAGATCGCGGAGTTCGCGTCCGGACATCACCCCGGTACCTATGGGCCGTTCGTGCTGTTCCGGTTCGCAGTCCCCGAGCTCCCGGACATGGTCTACAGCGAGTACCTCAGCGGCGCCGTCTACCTCGACGCACGCCCCGAGGTCGCCTCGCATCTGGAGGTCCTGGACCGCATGGCGGCTCAGGCCGCGACTGCACAACGCACGAAGGAGATCCTCAAAGATCTCCGCAAGGAGCTGTGAATGGACCACATATACAACGGCATGCCGGCCACCGAGCTGGGCGATGTGGGCTGGCACAAGCCGTGGAGCGGCGGAAACGGCGGCAACTGCTTCGAGACCATGAAGCTCGCTGACGGGCGGGTGGCCGTGCGCCAGTCGGCCGATCCGGACGGGCCCGCTCTGATCTACACCCCCGGGGAGATCGCCGCGTTCATCCAGGGAGCCAAGTCGGGGAAGGCGGACTTCCTGCTCACCTGACCGCGCGCGGTACCCGGTCCACCCGCTCGGTCCGGCCGCCCCGGCTGCTCCGACCTGCATAGTTGTGATGTCCATCGACGCCTTGGCCACCCGATTGTCCGTCGGTCCGTTACCCACCGGCCGCTCGATCTCCCGATACGGGAGCCAACAGAAGAAACGGCGTGCGGGCCTGCTCACCCGCACGCCGTTGTCGTTCCCGGACCTCCTGGCCGCCGGATCGCGCGGGGGTTCCCGTACCTCCGGGTCTTCGGGACCTCGCGACCTCGCCACGGTGCGTCACCGTCCGGCAGCGGTGCGTCCCGGTGCCACCTCGGACCGTCACGGACGGGCCGCGGTGCGTCACACGCGAGCGGTGGGGACGACGGTCTGACCGGTGACGTTTCCCGTCGCCAGGCCGGCATACGCGCGGGCGGCATCGCTCGCGGGCGTGCCCCGAACGCAGTCCCCACCGAGCATGACCAGCAGCGTCTTCCTGACCCAGCCGGGCTGACGGCGTTCACCCGTACTCCCCGGGGCAGCTCGACGGCCGCGTTGCGCACAGAGGCGTCGAGCCCGATGCTGGTCGGCGCGCGACGACCGGCCGGCCACCGAGGAGCGCGAGGGCCGTCCCGTACGGATCGAACCGCGGTCGCCCACAACCCCGACGAGTGGCTGAACGCGATCGCCCAGGGCCGGGGCATCAGCCTCACCCCCGAGGCCACGGCCCGCTTCGGCGACCGGCGCCCGGACGTCGTCCACCGGCCGGTGACGGGATCGGCCCCAGCCGGGTGGGTGTCGCCCGGGCGCGCACCGGGGAGACGGACGCGGCCGTCGACGCGTTCGTCCGCAGCCGCCGAACGGTGTGCTCCGGGTACGCTCGGAACCGGTGATCGGCGGAGGGCACCGGGGAGGACACGGGGAGTGATGACGACCGACGTTACGGACTGGCTGGCGCGGAACGCGCTGCCGCTGACCACCCTCTCGGCGGGCGCGCCCACGGACGACCTCCAGCCGCTCAGGGACATCCTCGACGGTGTCCGGATCGTGGGACTGGGGGAGTCCACGCACGGCACCGGCGAGTTCTTCCGGCTGAAGCACCGGCTGCTGGAGTTCCTGGTCACCGAACTGGGCTTCACCACCCTCGCGATGGAGGCGAGCGCCTCGGCGGGAGCCGCGGTGGACGCCTATGTACGCCATGGCACCGGGGACGCGGTACGCGTGCTGACGGGGCTGGGTTTCTGGACCTGGCGTACGCACGAGGTGCTCGCGATGATCGAGTGGATGCGGGCCTACAACCGGGGGCGGCCGGAAGCCCGGAGGATACGTTTCGTGGGCGTCGACCCCCAGCGGTGCGGAGACTCGATCGAGGCCCTCGACGCATATCTGCGCGGGACCGCGCCGGACCGGGTGACGTGGCTGCGCGACCGGCTGGGGCCGCTCGCCGAGGCCCAGCCGGGATCGCGTCCGGATCTGCGGGAACGCCTGACGGCCGACGCACGGGATCTGCTGGAGTCCCTGGGCGGACCGCAGGCGCAAACGCCACGGCAGGAAGCCGACGGGCCGCCACGGGACCGGGACGAGCCGCTGCGGCAAGCGGACGGGTCCCGCCGGGAGAGCGCCGACGAGCCCCGGAGGGGTGAGGCCGCCGAGGCGATCCGGCACGCCCGCATCCTCGTACGGGCCGCCGATCTGGTCACCCGCCCCCGGCGGCACGCCGATCCGGACCGGACCGTCTTCGCGGCCCGCGACCGCTACATGGCCGAGGCCGTCACGGAACTCGTCGGGAGCGACCCCCGGGCCCGGATCGTGTTCTGGGCGCACAACGGTCACATCAGCAGGGGCCGTTACGGCGGCGGAGTACCGGCGGCCGGGCGGCACCTGAGCGCCCGCCACGGCGACGCGTACTACGCACTCGGCCTGCTCTTCGGCCGGGGAGCCTTCCGCGCGGGCCGCGTCCTGCCCGTCCCCTGGGCGCGGCCCGCTGTGCGAACCGTGACCGGGAACCGCATCGGCCCTCCCGTCCCCGCGTCCGTCGAGGCCCGGCTCGCCGCGGCGCGTCCCGGTGACCACCTGGTGGATCTGCGGGCGGCGGCACACGGCCCGGAGCCCGTGCGCCGGTGGGTGAGCGGGAGCCATGTGACGAGGACCTTCGGCGCCCATGTGCCGCGCTGGGTCTACCGGTTGAACTTCAGCCCGACCGTACCGGGCGACGAGTTCGACGGCCTGGCCTATGTGGCGGTCTCGACGCCCTCCCGGCCCCTCACCCGATGAGCCCTACCGTGAGCAGACCGTCGATCCACGAGGTGGTACCCGTGCAGGAGCCTTCCGAGCCGACGACCGCGTCCGAGCCGACGACCGCGTCCGAGCCGACGACCGCGTCCGAGCCGACGACCGCGTCCGAGCCGACGACCGCGTCCGCGTCCGACGTCGCGGCCGGGCCCGCAACCGCGGCCGGGACCGGATCCGGGGCCGTGTCCGGCCCGGCGGCCGGTGACGCGCCCGGCGGTGGACATGTACGGGACGGGGTCTGGGTCTCCGTACCCCCGCGCCGGGCGGTGACCGCCGCGCCCGCGCTGATCGTCGTGGACGCGCAGACCGCGTTTCTGACCGGGCCCGACGCCGTACCGGACGCGGACCGGCTCGTCGGCCGGCTGACGACCCTGCTCGACCGGGCGCGGACGGCGGGGGCCCTGGTGGTTCATCTGCGGAACGGCGGCGAGGCGGGAGCGGTGGACGAGCCCGGAAAACCGGGGTGGGAACTGTACTTCCCCGTACGGGAGTCGCCTCGGGAGTTCGTCGTCCGCAAGGACGGCGACAACGGCTTCGAGGGGACGCGGCTCGGTGAGCTGCTGGCGGGGCGCGGCGTACGGCGGGTGGTGATCGCCGGGGTGCTCTCGGAGATGTGCGTGAGCGCGACGGCGCGCGGCGCGATGGACCGGGGCATCGAGGTCGTCCTGCCGCGGGACGCCCATGGCACCTACGGCCTGGACGACATCCCGGCCTCCGTCGTGTCGCGGGTCGCCGAGCACGCCCTCGGCTCCGACCCGGAGTTCGTCGGCTCGGCCGACGCGGTCCGCTTCACGGCTGTCCCCGGAGCCGCGGATGGATGAGCCGGGCCCGCGCCCCTTCCTGTACATCGTCGTCTGCGCGGCCTCCGTCGCCGCCGGGGTCGGCGATCTCATCACGGCGGCCCGGGAACGGGGCTGGGACGTCGGTGTCGTCGCCACCCCCCAGGGCCTCGGCTTCCTCGACGTGCCGGCCGTGGAGGCCCGCACGGGCCACCCGGTCCGCTCGGCCTGGCGCAGACCGGGCGAGCCCCGCCCGCTGCCGCCGCCGGACGCCATCGCGGTCGCCCCGGCCACCTTCAACACCATCAACAAGTGGGCGGCCGGGATCGCGGACACCCTCGCGCTGGGCATCCTGTGCGAGGCCCACGGCACCGGTGTCCCCACCGCCGTACTCCCGTGCCCGAACGCGGCGATGGCCGCGCATCCCGCCTACCGGGAGAGTCTGCGGCGGCTGCGGGCGATGGGGGTGCTCTTCGGCGCGTACGAGTCCCACGACCCGGACGAGCACGGCCGGCTCGCCCGCTTCCGGTGGGAGGAGGCCCTGGAGTTGCTGGAGCCGCACAGGGCGCGGCGACCCCCGCCCCCGTAGACCGCATCCGCAGGTCCTGCCCCCGGAGGGCACGGTGGTCTCCGGCACCGCGCCCGGGGCCGCGGGGGATTGGCGCTGACGCGGGCGTACAGCGGCCCGGCCGGAAGGCACCGCGCCGAACCCCGTACCCCCCCGAGCCCCCGCCCGGTCGCACCGGTCGACCGGCCGTTCCCAGGGGTGTGCCTCCCGGGCACGCCGGGGCGGCACGGTCCGGTCCACCGGGACGAGCCGTGCGGAGGAGCGCCGAGGCCCGGCCACGCCCGGCAACCGCCGCTCCGGCCCCGTACCGGTGATCCGCGTGGTACACCGGACAGGGAACGGTGATACGGATCAGGGGAGTTCGGGGGGTTCGGTGCGGGGACGACGGCTGCTCGGCTACCGCGACGCGGTGGCGATTCTGACGGGTGACAGCGAGGGTCTCGCGGCCGCCGACCGCGTGCTCGGCGGGGCCCTGTCGATGGCCACGGGCGGAGTCAGCGACGCGGTGCTGAGCGTGTTCGACGCACAGCGGGGGGTGCTGCGGCTCGGGCGGGATCTCACCGCCGGCCTCACCGGCGATCCGGCGGGCGCCGACCGCGCGACCCGCACCGAACGGATCGCGGCGGCCCATACGGTGCTCGTGGTCACCGCGTTCTTCGAAGCCCTGGCCGAGGCCGAACTGCCGTTCCGGCTGGAGGAACTGGAGCTGACGGGCCGTGACCAGGTCGCCATCGCCGGGGGTCCCGCCCCCGGGCGGGACCTGCTCCGGGCGCTGCTCGCCACCGAGGTGCCGCAGCCCGCACCCCATCTGCCGTACGAGGAGGTCCTGGACGCCCTCCGGCCGTGGTTCGCCCGCTGCTGGAGCGAGCTGATGGTGTTCGTCCGGGGTCTCGCCCTCTGGGACCGGCTCGACGACACCCGGCGCGAAGCGGCCCTCGGCCGGTTCGCCACCCCGCGCCCGTTCCAGGCCGCCGTCGAGCGCTATCAGGAGCTGTACTCCCAACTCGCGCAGGACGTACCCGAGTTCGGGTTCTGGAGCGGGCAGATCGAGCACCAGGCCACCCGGGTCGCCGTCCGGCGGGCCCTCACCGGCATCGAGACCGCGCTCGCCGGACTGAGCGCCCCGGGCGCGCTCCGCCACACCGCCGACGCCCTCGCCACCGGCTACCGCGCGGCGCTCACCAGGCCGATCCTCTCCGAGGGGGAGGCGCCCGCGGGCATGCGCCTGCCCACCCTCGACGAGGGGTACGTCGACCCCGGCTTCCGGGTCCGCGAGACCGGGGCGGGACCCCGGGGTCCGGGGGACGAGGACTGGTGGGCGGAGGTCCCCGTACGGTCCGATCTCACCGAATACCTCGCGGGAGTCCTCACCGGCATCGTCTCGACCGGCGCGCCGCTCGCGGTCCTCGGCCACCCCGGCGCGGGAAAGTCGGTGCTCACCAAGATCCTGGCCGCCCGGCTCCCGTCGGCCGGATATCTGCCCGTGCGGATCGTCCTGCGCGAGGTGCCCGCCGACGCCGACATCCAGGACCAGATCGAGTACGCGGTCCGGGCGGCGACCGGTGAGCGCACCTCCTGGCCCGAGCTGGTGCGGGCGTCCGGCGGGGCCGTCCCCGTGCTGCTCTTCGACGGCTTCGACGAACTCCTCCAGGCCACCGGTGTCAGCCGGTCCGACTTCCTGGTGCGCGTCGCCCGCTTCCAGCAGCGCGAGGCGGACCAGGGCCGTCCGCTGTTCGCCATCGTCACCAGCAGAACGGCCGTCGCGGACCGCGCCCGCTACCCGGAAGGCTCGGTGGCCCTGCGCCTGGAACCCTTCAGCGAACCGCAGATCGAACGCTGGCTCGCCCTGTGGAACCGGCTCAACGAGCCCTATCTCACCGGGCGCGGACTCCACCCGCTGCCGGCCGCCGTCGCCGCACGGCACCCGGCCCTGGCCTCCCAGCCGCTGCTGCTGATGATGCTCGCCCCTGTACGACGGCGCCGAGAACGGCCTCCAGCGCGGAGCCGGAGCCGGTGAACCGCTCGACGAGGCGGAGCTGTACGAGGAACTGCTGGTCTCCTTCGCCACCCGCGAGGTGCGCAAGTCGGCCACCGACACGACCGACCGGGAGCTGGCACACCGCGCCGAACAGGAACTGCAGCGCCTCTCCCTGATCTCCTTCGGCATGCTCAACCGGCGGCGCCAGTGGCTCACCGCCGCCGAGGCCGAGCGGGACCTGACCGCTCTGCTGGGACCTTCGGAGGGCGCCCGGGACGGCTTCCGCGCCTCTCTCGGCCAGGGGGAGATCGCGCTCGGACGGTTCTTCTTCGTCCAGCGCGCCCAGGCCGTCCGCGACGAACAGAGGCTGGCCACCTTCGAGTTCCTCCACGCCACCTTCGGCGAGTACCTGGTCGCGCGGCTCTCCGTACAGCTCCTGGAGGGGCTGCTCGACCAGCGCCCCGCGCTCGCCGTCGGCCGGTCGTGCGTCGACGACGATCTGCTGTACGTACTGCTGTCGTACGCCACCCTGTCGTCCCGGCAGATCCTCCGCTTCGCCGGGGCCCGGATCAGCCGCATCCCGCCGGGCGACCGCGAACGGCTCGGCGAACTGCTGCTCACCGTCATGGCCGAGCACCGCAACCGCACCGAGCACCGCTACACCGACTACCGGCCCGCCGTCCGGGCCACCTCGTCGCGGCACGGCCTCTACTCGGCGAATCTGCTGATGCTCACCGTCCGGATCACCGGGGGAGTCAGGGCGAGCGAGCTGTTCCCCGGTGTGGAGAAGCCCGCCGCGCTCTGGAACCGGCGGGTACTGCTGTGGCGGGCCGCCTTCCGGGAGGCGGAGTGGACGGACTTCGCCCTGGCGCTCGGCGTCCGACAGATCTGGGGCGCGGGCGGCCTCCAGGATCTCCACATCCGTCCGCTGAGGGGCCTGCTGCCCCCTCCCGAGCCGATGGACGTCTTCTGGCTGTACGGCAGGAGACCGGCGGAGGACCACGGGGGCGGGCCGCTCGGCTGGGTCCGCTCGGACCCGGAACAGCTCCGGCACAAGATGTCCGTCTCGGGCGGCACCAACGACTCCATCGTGCTGCACACCGTCGACCCCTTCCTCAGCCGGCTGCCCTCCGCCGTCACCGGCTTCATCCGCACATCCGCCGGGGCGACCTCGATGGCGCACGCCCTGACGTCGCTGTGGCTCGCGGGCGGCCTCGGGGCCCCCGAGCAGGAACTCGTCGAGCTGTACGAGCACTGTGCCGCGTTCCTCGCCCCGTGGAGCGGCTTCGACGCGGGCACCCTCCAGCAGGTGACCCGGCTGGTCCTCGGGCAGCTGGTGACCGACGCGCCCCGGCTCCCGGCGGAGGCGGTGGCCATGGTGCTGAACGCACCGGACGTCCGGCTGCTGGATCCTGAATGCCTGGAACTGAGGACGCGGGCGGCGCTCGCGGCGCTGCGGCGGGACGAGGGGAGCGCGGTGGCGGGGTCGTGTGTGCACGACACCTCGTTCGATCTGGCGGCGGGGGCTCCCGCACGGCTGCTGACCCTGTGGTGGGACGGGCTGGACACCCCCTGGGAGCGCCTGCTCCGCCCGGCGGTCCTCCAGGTGGCGGCGCGTCCTTCGGACGAGGACCTCGTGTACGGGCCGGGCGGAGAACCCGGCGGGGTGCCGTCCGGCCTCCTCGCCCGTGTGCGGGAGGCCCTGGACGAGAGGCCGCTGTGACGACGGCCGCGCACTCGGGAGCCCGCCCCGGTCCGTGAGAGCGGGGGCCGGGCCGGCCGGGCCGCGCCCGGACTCCCGGCCCGGGCTCCCGGGACCCCGCCCGGACCTGTCGACCCCTGCTCGGGCTCCCCGGCACCCCGCCCGGACCTGCCGCGCTCGGACGTCCGGCTCGGGCTTCCCGGGACCGCGCCCGGACCGGGCTCGGGGCCTGCTCCAGCCGGTTCCCGGACACGGGGACCCGCGCTCGTACCCCTGCGACCGGAGTCCACGCTCGGCCCGCGCGGGCGTGGCGACGGGACCGGGCGGGGTCCGCTGGCGGGCACGGCCGCCGACGCCCCGGGCGGCACCCCGGCCGTACAACGGGGGCCGCATTCGTTCCACGGCCGGGGATCGCCGAACATGGGGGTATGGCACGACGCACCCCACGACCCTGGCGCAGCTCAGCCCCCGCGCCCACCGCCGCATCGCCCTGCCCGTGCGGGCTGCCCGCCGGGTATGCCGAGTGCTGCGGCCGGTTCCACACGGGTGAGGCCGCCGCCCCCACCGCAGAACTGCTGATGCGTTCGCGCTACAGCGCGTTCGTGGCCAAGGACGCGGCGTATCTCCTGCGGACCTGGCACCCCGCGACCAGGCCCGAGCGGCTGGAGCTCGATCCGGCCGTGCACTGGTCGGGCCTGGAGATCATCGAGGCCACGGACGGCAGCCCGTTCCACTCGAAGGGCACCGTGACCTTCCGCGCGCGCTACCGGCACCACGGCAAGCGCGGCGAGCTCCACGAGCGCAGCACCTTCGAGCGGCTGGACGGCCGGTGGGTCTATGTGGACGGGACGTTCGTCGAGTGAGCCGGGCGCCCGCACGACGCGGGACCCCGCCCGCTCAGTACGCGCGGTTCGGCAGGATCACCAGGCGGGGGTTGTAGGCCGCCAGCACCTTGTTGGCCCGTGCCAGCACCGACAGCGCGTGCTCCCGGTCGGCCCGGTCCTCGGGGCACAGCGGGCCGCGGAAGCGGTTCACCTCGCGTGCGGCTCCGTCCGCCTCGATCTCGGCCTGGAGGACGTGGACCGGCATACAGGATCCGATCAGCGCGGCCACACGGTCGGGGATCGGCACGGGGATGAGGGGTGACGCGGTCACGGTGTCCTGTCCTTCTCTTCTGCTCGCTCGGGCCGCCGGCGGGTCCCGGTGGTGCCCACCCCTCCATACGTAGCGGACGGGTTTCCGCGTTCGCCGGCGGGGATGTCTCGGTGGGGCAACCATCGTGGCCGCCCGCTGACGCCCATCGTGCGCGGATGCACCGACCCGCACGCCATGAACCGGATCGCCGGCCCGTCGGCTCCCCGCCCGCGCACCGCGAGCGGAAGCCGGCCGGGGTGCGCACGAGGAACCGGAGGCGGCGGAACAGCGCGGTGACCCCGACGGCCGCGCCCCGGTCGAGGCGACCGGACCACGGGGTCGTACGGGAGGTGCGCACTGTCCGGCCCGCCCGGCTCTCGGCCACCGGCAGTACCGGCGACACACCTTACGACAAGGTGGAGCATGCACCCGAATCGATCAACGAGGGGCGGGGCCGACGGTACTCCGTCACCGGCCGCCGCGGTGATCGTCCGCCAAGTCGCCGATGCGGCCCGGGGGTTGCCCGGGGGCGGGACGTGCGTCCACGCGCCGCCCGGGCCGCCGCACGTGCCGATCCGGGCAGCCGGGCCGACGGACACGCCCGGAACCCCGCCCGGTGAACCCCGCCCACAACCCCGGCCGTTGCGCCGGAGGCCGTACGGCACCGGGCCGGAGGAGCCCGTACGCACGTCGGAGCGGGCGGCTCAAAGCGCGGACCCGGATGAGGGCGGTTCTGATGGGTCTTGCTGGGCTCGCGTGCCCTGGCACCGCGCTCCCCCTGGGCCTGGCGGCCCGGGAGGTACCCCACGCCGCGTTGTCGTCGGTCGCCCATGGCCCCCTGTGCCCTGCGGGCACGGGGGTACCCCCACCGCAGTGGCTCTCCCCCGGAGCTCCGCCCGGGAGGTACCCCCATCCTCCGCCTTGCGATCCACGGCACCAGACCCCGCTCACTGACCCAGCCCGACCCATCAGAAACGCCCTAGTTCCCCGGCGAGGACAGCACCTGGGAGAGGTCGTAGCCCACCGGCTCCTCCAGCTGGGCATAGGTGCAGTCGGCGGGTTCGCGGTCCGGCCGCCAACGGCGGAACTGGGCCGTGTGCCGGAACCGGGTGCCCTCCATGTGGTCGTAGGCGACCTCGATGACCCGCTCGGGCCGCAGCGCCACCCACGACAGATCCTTCTTGCCCGTCCAGCGGCTCACCGCGCCCGGCAGCCGGGAGGTCTCGTGGGCGCTCTCGTCCGCCCACGCGGCCCAGGGGTGGTCGGCGGTGGACCGGGGCCGCAGCGGCTCCAGCTCCCCGACCAGCTCCTCACGCCGCTTCATCGAGAAGGCGGCGCACACACCGACGTGCTGGAGGGCGCCCGAGTCGTCGTACAGGCCCAGCAGCAGCGAACCCACCACGGGCCCGCTCTTGTGGAAGCGGTATCCGGCCACGACGACATCCGCCGTCCGCTCGTGCTTGATCTTGTACATCAGCCGGGCGTCCGGCCGGTAGGGCAGCGTGAGCGGCTTGGCGACGACACCGTCGAGCCCGGCGCCCTCGTACTGCTCGAACCAGGTCCGCGCCACCTCCGGGTCGGTGGTGGCGGGCGCGAGATGCACGGGCGGCCGGGCGCCGCGCATCGCCTCGGTGAGCAGTTCCCGCCGCTCGCTCAGGGGGGTGTCCAGCAGCGCCCGGTCGCCGAGCGCCAGCAGATCGAAGGCGACGAAGCTCGCCGGGGTCTGCTCGGCGAGCATCCGCACCCGTGAGTCGGCCGGGTGGATGCGCTCGGTGAGCCGGTCGAAGTCCAGCCGCCCCTCGTGGACGATGACGATCTCGCCGTCGACGACACAGCGCTCGGGCAGACTGGCGGCCAGCTCGGCGACCAGCTCGGGAAAGTAGCGCGTGAGGGGCTTGCCGGTGCGGGAGCCGATCACCACCTCGTCGCCGTCCCGGTGGACGATCGCCCGGAAGCCGTCCCACTTGGCCTCGTACTGCATATCGGGCGGGATGTTCTTCACGGACTTGGCGAGCATCGGCTTCACGGGGGGCATCACCGGGAGATCCATAGAGTGATTGTCCGATATGCGAGGAATGTCGGCACGACTTACGCTGACCGACATGGCCCGAGCGGTGGAACTGGAAGTGGGGGAGCGCACGGTGCGCGTCTCCAGCCCCGACAAGATCTACTTTCCTGAGCCCGGCTACACCAAGCTGGACATGGTCCGCTACTACCTGGCCGTCGGCGACGGGATCACCCGCGCGCTGCGCGACCGCCCCACCACCCTGGAGCGCTACCCCGAAGGGGTGACGGGCGAATCGTTCTTTCAGAAGCGTGCCCCGAAGTACCTCCCGGATTGGATCCCGACGGCCCACATCACCTTTCCCAGCGGACGGTCCGCCGACGAGATGTGCCCGACCGAGCCGGCGGCCGTGATCTGGGCCGCCAATCTGGGCGCCGTCACCTTCCACCCCTGGCCCGTGCGCCGCGACGACACCGACCACCCCGACGAACTCCGTATCGATCTGGACCCCCAGCCCGGCACCGACTACGCGGACGCCGTGCGCGCCGCCCATGAGCTGCGGGACGTCCTCGATGGGGTGGGACTGCGGGGCTGGCCCAAGACCTCCGGCGGACGCGGTCTCCACGTGTTTGTCCCCATCGAGCCACGCTGGACGTTTGTGCAGGTCAGACGGGCCGCGATCGCCTGCGGCAGACTACTGGAGGCCCGGATGCCCGACCGGGTCACCATCAAGTGGTGGAAGGAGGAGCGCGGCGAGCGGATCTTCGTGGACTACAACCAGACGGCCCGTGACCGCACGATCGCCTCCGCCTACTCCGTACGCCCCCGGCCGAACGCGCCGGTCTCCGCGCCCCTGCGCTGGGAGGAGATCGACGACGCCCGCCCGGAGGACTTCGACATCAGGACCATGCCCGCGCGCTACGCCGAGGTGGGCGACGTACACGCCGACATGGACGACCGCCGGTTCAGCCTGGAGTCCCTGCTGGAGGTGGCCCGCCGGGACGAGGCGGAGCACGGGCTCGGCGATCTGCCGTATCCGCCGGAGTACCCGAAGATGCCGGGGGAGCCGAAGCGGGTCCAGCCCAGCCGTGCCAGGAAGGCGCCGGCGGCCGAGTAGCGCGCGCGTCCCGCTCCGGCGCGGGCACGGCGGGCCCGGGCCCCGGGCGGCGGCACACCGGGCGGCCCCGGACAGCGCCCGGCGTCGACCCCGGTACCCGTACGGCGCGCAGCGGTCCCCTCCCCCTGTGCGGGGAGGGGACCGCCGTGCCCTCACGGGCCTTGTCACCCCCGGGTCCGGATCACCGGTCCCGGATTCACGGGTTCCTGCTCGTCACCTCCCGGATCACAGCTCCTGGACCCGGATGTTGCGGTACGAGACCACATCCGTGGTGCCGTGGACCTGGAGCCCGATGTAGCCCAGCGCGTACCGCCGGCCGTCCGTGCCGACGTCGTCGCCGCGCGGCGGGGTGAACGTCTGGCCGGCCGTGTTCTCGAACTGGTTGATCAGCACACCGTTGCGGTACACCGAGTACGTCTGGCCGATCACCCGGATCTCGTAGTCGTTCCAGGTGCCCTTCGGGGTCACCCCGGCGCCCGCGAGACCGACGCGGTCGAAGCCGTAGATCGAACCGGTCTTGTACATGTCGCCGTCGGGCCGGTCCAGGACCTGGACCTCGTGGCCGTACTTGATGGCGACCCACTCCGGACGAGGCTCCTCCGGGTTGTCGTGGACGTACGGGAAGCGGACGAAGACACCGCTGTTGGCGTTGCCGGTGCCGGGCGCGTCGTCCCGCCACTGGAGCTTCAGCGAGAAGTCCCCGTACTGCTTCGGGAACCAGAGCATGCCGAGCCCGCCCTTGGTGGTGCCGCTGGTCATCGTCCCGTCCTCGTTGAGGCCGAACGAGCCGCCGCCCACGTGCTGCCACTTGTCGAACGACGACTTCGTGCCGTCGAAGATGTCGCGGTAGCCGGTGTTCTGGCCGGGCTTGCCGATGCCGGACTGCTTGCCGGCGGCGTAGATCTTCTTGTGCTCGCGCAGATCGATCACGCCGTCCGCGAGGAGCCTGTCGAGGACCGTGTCCACGTGCTTGAGGAACAGCGCGTGCGACGACCAGGACTTCTCGTCCTCGATCAGCTCGTTGACGGTGCACCGGCTGCGGGTCATCCGGTTGGGCACACCCGTGTCGACGGTGCCGACGATCACGGTGAGCCGCTCGTCCCACTCGGGGCAGCTCGGCGCCGGGACCCCGCCGCCCTCCGCGACCGTGAAGGTCACCTTCTGGGCCTGCGAGGTGTTGCCCGCCTTGTCCGTCGCCCGGTACAGCACCGTGTGGAAGCCCACCCGGTCGACGATCACGGGCGCGGTGTACGCGAGGTAGGCACCGCCGTCGAGCGAGTACTCGACCTTGTCGATCCCGGAGCCGTCGACGTCGGTCGCGTTCACGGTCACCTTGGCGCTGGTGATGTAGGCGCCGTCGGAGTTCCGCTGACCGGCGACCTCGGCCCCCGTCACCGGCGGGGTCGTGTCGGGCGCCGGCGTCTGGACCACGGTGAAGTCCACGGACTTCTCCGCCGCCGCGTTGCCCGCCTTGTCGGTGGCCCGGTAACGCACCTTGTGAGTGCCGACCTGATGGACCATCACCGGAGCGGTGTACGGCTGCCAGGAGCCGCTCGCGCCGATGGCGTACTCGATGGAGTTGACGCCCGAGCCCGTGTCGGACGCGGTCACGGTCACCGTGGCCATGTCCAGGTACTGGCCCTGGTCGTTGCGCTCACCGCTGACGGTCGCCGAGGTCTCCGGCGGCGTCTTGTCGTCGGTGGGCGGGGCCACGACCCGGAAGTCGGCCGTCTTCTCCGCCGACGTGTTCCCGGCCTTGTCGGTGGCCCGGTAGCGGATCTTGTGCGCACCGACCTGGTTGACCACGATCGGCGCCGTGTACGCCTGCCAGGGCCCGTCGGTCCCGACCGCGTACTCCGTCTTCTCCACACCGGAGCCCTCGTCGGTCGCGGAGACCGTCACGGTCGCCACACCGACGTACGCGCCGTCGGCGTTCTTGTCGCCCTCGACCTTGGCGTCGGTGGCGGGCGCGGTGGTGTCCTCGCCGCCGTTCTCGGTGACGGTCAGGATGCCCTGCATCTGCCCGTGACCGGGGATGGTGCAGTAGAACCGGTACCGGCCCGGGGTCAGCGTGACCTCGACGGAGTGCTTGCCGCCCTTGTCGTCACCGGGGTTGGCGAGGATGTTCAGCGGTACGTCGTGGTTGTACTCCGGGTCCGACAGGTCAAAGGTCAACGTGTGCGGCATGCCGGTGGTGTTGCCGGTCGCCCGGCTGTTCTCGAAGACGATCGTCGTCCTGCCCTCCTTCGCCGTGGTGGGGAAGGAGAGATAGCGGTCGAACGCGTCCCCGGCCGTCCAGGTCAGCGTCTGCTCGGCAGCCGCGGCCGGGGTCCGGTTGACCGGGACCCCCGCCGTGCTCGCCTTGGCCGCGGTCGCGGCCCCGGCGGCGCCCTTGCGGCTGCCCTTGTCCGCGCCGTTCTGTCCGTACGCCGCCACGGACATCAGCCCGACGACCATGGCGAGGGAGGCCAGCAGAGCCGTCCACAGGCCCGCTGACTTGCGCTTTCTGTGTCCGACGAGTCTCACTGCGCCGCCTTCCGTGCCAGCTGGTCGGCGGACGGCGTTGCCTCGCCGCCCTTGTACGTGATGTGCCACAGCGCCGACCGGGAGTCCGAGGTGAAGAACCCGCGCCCGTAGTCGAGGACGTAGAGCGAGCCGTCGGGCGCGAACCTCCAGTCCATCAGGTTGCGGATGCCGTTGTTCCCGACCGGGATGATCTTCTTCAGGGACTCGGCGTGCACCGGGATCCCGCCCTTGCCGACCGTCTTGGGATCGGTCAGCACCGCGTGGCGCGGCTGCTCGCCGTCGTAGAAGTCACCGACGAACCACTTGCCGTCCCAGTACGAGGGCCACTTGGTGGCGGAGGTGCTCGCCGCGTCGAAGCGGTACACCGGGCCGTTCATGGTCGCCTGGCCGCCGCCCTTGAGCCACGGCATCAGCAGCTTCTGCTCCTCCAGCTTGTAGCTGGGCAGCCCGCTCGCGTCCCGCGGGAAGTCGGGGCCGCCGCCCTGGGGCGAGTACCAGATGGTGTTCGGGGTGACGGGCGGCAGATTCACCAGACCGTCGTTGTTCGGCGACTCGTTCTTGGGAGCCGCGCAGTTGTACCAGCCGAGCGGCTTGCTCGGGTCGGCGAGACCGCGGTCCCGGTAGGGCTGGTTGTTGCCCATGCAGTACGGCCAGCCGTGGTTGCCGGCCTTGGTGATGGCGGCGAAGGTGTCGTACTTGGCCGGGCCCCAGGTGGTGGAGGGCGAACCGGCGTCCGGGCCGACCCAGCCCGCGTACAGCGTGTCGGTCTTCTTGTCGACGGAGATGCGCGCCGGGTTGCGGACACCCATCACATAGATCTCGCCCCTGGTCTTGCCGCCGCCCTCGTCCGGCTCCTCACCCGTGAAGAGGTTGCCCTCGGGGATCGTGTAGGAGCCGCTCCTCGTGGGCTTGATCCGCAGGATCTTGCCGTTGAGGTTGTTGGTGTTGCCGGCCGTGCGGCGCGCGTCGGCGAACGAGACGCCCTTGTAGTTGGGCTGCGGGTTGTTGCCCGAGTAGCCACCGCTGAAGCCGGAGGAGTTGTTGTCACCGGTGGCGATGTAGAGGTTCCCCTTCGAGTCCCACGCCATCCCGCCGCCCGAGTGGCAGCAGCTGTGGATCTGCACCGGCCAGTTCAGCAGCACCTTCTCGCTCGCCAGATTGAGCTTGTTGGTGGTGAAGTTGAAGGTGAAGCGGGAGACCCGGCGGTCGCCGATCCGCGTCTCCCGGTTGATCTGGGAGTGCGGTGTGTAGTGCAGATAGACCCAGCCGTTGGACTGGAACGCGGGGTCCAGCTCGATGCCGAGCAGGCCCTCCTCGTTCTTGGTCAGCTCGTCGCCGCCGCCCTTGTTGCCGAACACGCTGAGCGCCCCGGCGAGCGAGACCTTCTTCGTCTTCGGGTCGAAGACATGGACTTCGCCGTTGCCCTTGCCGACGTTCGGGTCGTTCCAGTCCTTGACCACGGGCTTGGTGTTGTCGGCGCCGCCCCGGCCGATGTAGAACACCCGGCCGTCGGGGGCCGTGACCAGTCCGTGCGGCTCGCCGATCTGGTCGTTCTGGCCCGGCTGGTTGGGCTGGGTGACCCGCTCGGCCGTGTAGTTGGCGTCGATGGTGGCCTTGCAGTCGGCCCGCGAGATTCGGCTCGTCCAGGCGAGCGCGCCCCGCAGATGGTCGCGGAAGTCGGTCTCCGAGAAGCTGTCGACCGTACCGCCCATACCGGTGTAGAAGGAGCGTCCGCCGTCGTAGTCACGGCACCAGGAGATGGGCTTGTCCCATCCGTTGGGGCCGGCCACCGGCTTGTACGAGGTCTCCTTGAGCCGCGCCACCGTGTGCACGCTACCCGAGGGGTTCACCGCCCAGTTGAACCATTTGTCCGGGCGCTTCCATTGGAGCGGCAGGGACTTGGTGGCCGGATGCTGACGGTCGCCCACCTCGATCACGGCACGCTGCACCGAACTCGGCGCGCCGGTCGGGCGGGCGCCGATCAGCCCGCTGAACCAGTCGGAGTACGGCTCCGTCCGCGCCGCGTCATGGACACCGACGAAGCCGCCGCCCGCCTCCATGTACTGCTCCAGCCCGGCCTCCTGCTCCGGGTCGAGGACATCGCCGCCGCCGGTCAGGAAGACGACCGCGTTGTACTTCCCGAGCTGCCTGGCATCGGTGAACACCGACGCGTCGTCGGTGGCTTCGGTCGCGAAACGGCCGCTCGTCGGCCCGGTCAGCCCGATGGTCTCGATGGCCTGGATACCGGCGTTCACGAGCGGGGACTCGGCGGTGGCCGAGCCGTGGAAGACGAGGACCCTGACGTTCTTGCCACCCGGCGGAGACGGAAGGGACAACGTTGTCGCCCCCGGCTCCGGTGGCGGCGACCCGGCCGAAGCGGAATTCGCCCCGCCGAGCAGGGACACGGTCAGTGCGCCGACCCCAAGTGTCGCGGCCAGACCTCTTCTTCGAGATCTGGACCTGTGATGTGGTGCGCGCTGCATGTGGTCACCCACCCCTCTGTGGTCACAAACAACAATGGAAGCTAGACCTCTTTTCGCGGTTCGCCAATAGGTATGACCACAAAAGAACGAACTTTGTCCTGAGTGTGGAAAAACGAGGTTCCTCGGGCTACCGTATGGCCGTCCCCGGGGTGACACGTGCCCCGTCAATCTCCGGAAGAGAGTGGAGAGTTCGGCATGGACAGACGGAGTTTCAACCGACGGCTGCTGGCAGGGGGCGCGGTCGCGGCCACCGGTGTGACATCGTTGTCTCTCTCTTCGGGCCCCGCGGTGGCCGGCCCGCCCCTCGCGGTCACACCGCCGAAGACCGCCCCCGCGGGCGGCCAGGTGCGCCATATGAAGCTCTACGCCGAGAAACTGGCGGACGGTCAGATGGGCTACGGCCTGGAGAAGGGCAAGGCGTCCATACCCGGCCCGCTCATCGAGCTGGTCGAGGGCGACACCCTCCACATCGAGTTCGAGAACACCATGGACGTGCCCGTCAGCCTCCATGTCCACGGCGTGAACTACGACATCAACAACGACGGCACCAAGCTCAGCAGGAGCCATGTCGAGCCCGGCGGCACCCGTACGTACACCTGGCGCACCCACGCCCCGGGCAGAAGGGCGGACGGCACCTGGCGGGCCGGAAGCGCGGGCTACTGGCACTACCACGACCATGTGGTGGGCACGGACCACGGCACCGGGGGCATCCGCAAGGGCCTCTACGGTCCGCTGGTCGTCCGGCGCAAGGGCGACATCCTCCCGGACAAGCAGTTCACCATCGTCTTCAACGACATGACCATCAACAACAAGCCCGGCAGCGCGAGCCCCGACTTCCGGGCCACGATCGGCGACCGCGTCGAGATCATCATGATCACGCACGGTGAGTTCTACCACACGTTCCATATGCACGGTCACCGCTGGGCCGACAACCGGACCGGCCTGCTCTCCGGCCCGAACGACGTCAGCCGGGTGATCGACAACAAGATCACCGGCCCCGCGGACTCCTTCGGCTTCCAGATCATCGCGGGCGAGGGCGTGGGCCCGGGGGCGTGGATGTACCACTGCCATGTCCAGAGCCACTCGGACATGGGGATGGCCGGGCTGTTCCTGGTGGCGAAGGCGGACGGCACGATCCCGGGATACGAGCCGCACCACCCGAAGACGGCGGACGCGCAGCCCAAACCGAAGGCGGGCGCGGGCACCGGCGGCACGGGCGCGAAGCCGGAGGCGGCTGGACACGAGGGGCACTAGTCTCCCGGCGCGGGTGGATCCTCCTGGTCACCGAGGAGGATCCACCCGCGCCGGTTCCCGTCCCCGGGGCCGCCCGACGGCCCCGACGCGGGAAGATGCGGGTGCCGGTGATCGGTAGCAGACTCGGGACCGAAAGACGACACGGGACTCCCCACCCAAGGAGCGCACCATGCTCACCACCCGTTATGTCACCGGCTCCCCGAACTGGATCGATCTGGGCACCCCCGACATCGAGGCCGCGAAGACCTTCTACGGCGGCGTCTTCGGCTGGACCTACCAGTCGGCCGGCCCCGAGGCCGGCGGCTACGGAATGTTCCAGCTCGACGGCGGAACCGTGGCGGGCGGTATGGCCGTCCCCCCGGAGCAGGGCCCGCCCGCGTGGAACGTCTATTTCCAGTCACCCGACGCGGACGCCGCCGCCGAAGCGGTCCGCAGCGGTGGGGGCACCGTACTCGCCGAACCGATGGACGTCCTCGACCTGGGCCGCATGGCCGTCTTCGCCGACCCCTCCGGTGTCTCCTTCTCCCTGTGGCAGCCGGGCAGCAACAAGGGCCTCGACGTCGTCGACGTCCCCAACTCAGTGTGCTGGCTTGAGCTGTACACCGAGGACCCGGACGCGGCCCTCGGCTTCTACGAGAGCGTCTTCGGCTGGGAGACCACGTCGATGCCCTTCCCCGACGGCTCCGGCGAGTACACGATGGTCCACCCCTTCGGCGCGGGCGCCGACGCGATGTTCGGCGGCATCGTCCCTCTGTCGACGGACCCCCTGGAGGACGCCCCGCACTGGCTCCCCTACTTCGCGGTCGCCGACTGCGACGCCACCGCCGCGAGGGCCGCCGACCTCGGCGGCAAGGTCCGGATGCCGCCCGTCGACATGGAGGGCGTGGGCCGCTTCGCCAAACTCGCGGACCCCGAGGGCGCCACGTTCGCCATCATGACGGGAGTCGCCCCGGCCACCTGACCCGGCCCCTTTCCCCGGCCCGCGTATGTTGATGCTTCATTGAGCCGGTGTTTATCGGCCTCCGGAAGTCTCTGGGGCATGCTGATCAACACCACCGGTGACGAGCTCTCCTGGCAGGAGACGGCACTGTGCGCACAGACGGGCCCGGCCTTCTTCTTCCCGGCCCCCGGCTCCTCCACCCAGGAGGCGAAGCAGCTGTGCAGGGCGTGCGAGGGGCGGGTGGCGTGCCTGGAGTACGCGCTGGCGAACGATGAGAAGTTCGGGGTGTGGGGCGGCCTCTCGGAACAGGAGCGGCACCGGCTGAAGCGCAGCCGGGGGTGACGCGGACCGCTTCATGTCGTATGCATCCTCCCGCCCGTCACGAGCCCGGCCCGCTCGGCGAGCACGTCGGCTTCTTCCGTCCCGCCCCCGGATACGGCCTGCGCCGAAGCCTCGGGCACCACACGGACGGGGAAGTGCCCGCCGACGGGTGACACGACACCCCCGTACCGGGGGTCACCGGCGAACCAGATCGTTTGGGGGGAGGGGTTCCGCTTCCGCGCGAGGTTGCCGGAGTACCAGGTGATACGCAGCACGGGCATGTACGCGTGCGTGAACCTGATTTCGATGGACTTGGGGCTCTCCAGCGAGCGACGCGGGTAGGCACAGGGGTACGCACGCCACGGATAGGTCTCCAGCACCTTGGTCAGTCGCTTGGTGCGGCGAAGGGCCAGCCCCGCGGCCAAGAGGCATGGCGGGTAGCAGACCGCGTTGATCAGCAGGAGCCCGGCCATTTGTGATCGGGATTGGGCCATGGCCAGGAGGATGGAAATCGCACCCACGAGTACCACCGCGAACAGCCAAAGCCTTCGTTTGACGATGAGAAGCCGGAGTCCCTGTGCCGTGGGTGGGTGATGCAGCGCCTGTTCGTCCGGGGGTGGTGAAGCCTGTGCCGGTGTCATGAAAACAGCTCCAGGATGCGCGAAGGCCGTCGCACGGGTCCGGCCGACTCCACCGGATCGATGAAGCTCATGGTCCGGGCGATGCCTTCGAGGATGGATGAGTACGCCTCCGCGTGCCGGGTAGCCGCGCTTGTGAGGTCGGCCACGACGACGTGGACATTGGTCGGGCAGGGCACGGTCAGTCGTGCTTGGAAGACCTCAACAGGCGGTGCTGTGACGCCTCTTTCCTCCAGTGAGCCCGGAGAAGGCGGCATCAGCGTGCCCGCCACGAGTGCAGCCGGCACGTCTCCCGGCAGCTTCAGCAGCCGACCTGTGTTGGTGCTCCAGCGAGGGGAGTTGGCCTGGGCGAGTGCGCACTGTGCCACCGCGAGTGCGGCTGTCCGCGAGGCGATCTCGGTCACCGACAGAGAAAAGAACGACACGCAGCTGCCGTTGTCGCCTTCTGGGTGGACACCGACGGAGGTATGGACGTTCTCGCTCTCCCGCAAGGCTGCGAACAAGTCCACGAGGGTGTGGGCATCGCGGAGGGCCTGGCCGCGTAACTCGGTTCCTTCCAGCATCGGCATCAGAACAGCCGAGACCGACTGCTCGAATTCGGCGAGGTCGATCCCGTCGAGTGAGTGGTATCCGGGCGGCAGCCGGAACCACACAGGTGGGGCGGATGTGGTGGTCATGGAACTCCTCACATTCGCGCTCACTGGGTGATCGACACCCAAACGCGGGCTGCCTTTGCCGCAGAGCCGGGGCCGTCGTCGACCACCGCTCGGGTGCCGTCGACAGCTGTTGCTCCCTCCGAAACCGACTCGTTGTCGCTCCACGGGCCGTAGTGAGTGCCGGCTGTTACAGCTCCGGATCCCGGCAGCGCGTACTTCACCGACTTCTGCACGAGATCGGGAGTCCGGTGCAGTGCCCAGCTGGTCAGCGGATTCTCCACCTGACGCATCTCGTCCATCGCGGTGACCGCCCCGCTTTTGAAGCCCGATGATCCTGCCTGCACGGCGGCGAGTGTCCCGGGGCCGGTGAGGGCGTCCGCGGCGTGAACGGCCGCCGAAGCGGACTTGGTTCCCTGAGCGATGGCCGCCACGCCGGGCACGGAGCCGAGAGCGTCGCCCGTCAGGGTGACGGCGCTGCCCCAGAAATCGCTGTCTAGCTGCCCCTTGGTGAAGCCGTCCTTCAGTGATCTGTGGATCTTCGGATCGGTCATGTGGAGGGCAAGCGCCCCCATGCTGGCGCCGGTGGCCACGAACAACAGGGCCAGGCCGACCGGCCCGCAGAAGGGGCCGATCACCAGGGCCAGGAACCCTGCGACGGCAGATACGTCGGACAACAGGTCACCAAGGTCCTCGTCGATCCACTTGAGGGCCTTGTCCAGAATCCCCGGCTCCCTCGGGGCCAAGCCCCTCGTCGCCTCGTTGAGGGACTTGGCGATGCGGGCCGCCTCGGCGCGGTGGGTTTCCTCCAGTTCGCGGGCCAGCCGGCGGACCGACTCCAGTGCCTCACGCGCGTTGATCACCGCGGTGGCCGCGGCGCGCAGCTCCGCCTCGGGGGTGTCGGGCGCGGCCCGGAGGCGGGCCTCGCGGGACTCGGCCCGGGTGAGGGTCGTGTGGTCCGCGCGGGCCTGGGACTCGTAGCGCGCCGCGGTGGACTGGTAGCCGACCAGGTCGTCGTGCCAGCGGCCCAGCCGGGACGCCGCCTTCGACACCGAGCGGTGCGCGTTGCGGAGGTAGCGGGGCAGATCCCCGTCCAGCGCGGAGCGGAACGCGTCGGCTGCCTCGCCGTGCCAGTACGCGCTCTCGCCGAGGAGGTTGTCGATCAGCCGGTACGCCGTGGAGAGGGCGGTCGCGGACGTGGTGAGCCGGGTCCGGAGCGCGGAGACGGCGCCGGGGCTGCCGGGAGCGGGGTCCCACCCGAGATGCGGATACTCAGCCACGCGGGGCCACCGCCCGGAACGCCGCCTCGATCGCGGTGTCGACCTGGACGTAGCCCTTGTGGCTGAGCGTCACCCCGTCCCGTACCGAGGCGATCGAGTCCCGGAGCTGGTCCGCGCCGTACTTCCACCGCCGCTGGAAGCCGTCGCAGGCCGCGTCGAGTTCCTTGGTGCCCAACTGGTCGGCGCGGATGTGCGCCAGGGCGTGTCTCGCCTCGCTGAGGGAGGTCAGGGAGCGGTTCAGGGCGCGGGAGAAGCGGCCCAGCTGATCGGTGTCCACCCGGAGATCGCGATCCATGGCGGACCACCCTGGCAGAACACCGCGCGGATCGGACAACTGCCATACTTCTCACGGGTGGTGGGACCCCGGGACGCTGACGCCTGTGCCCGGCGCGATCGCGCATCCGTGAGATGCCCTGAGCCCGGGGACGGCGAGGGATCCTCGGCCGTGTCGTGGCAGCCGCGATCCGGAAAAGACCCTCCCGCCGGCTCGCCTGGGAGACGGCCGGTGAGTCCGCCGCAGGCCGGAACTCCGGTGCGGGCGCCCGTGACGTCTGCCATCGTCGTCGTATGACCACGTTCGATGATCTGGTTGCCGAGGGTTCAGCCGTTCCCACGGAAGGCTGGGACTTCTCCTGGTTCACCGGTCGTGCCACCGAACAGCGGCCTTCGTGGGGCTATGCGCGGCTGCTCGCGGACCGGATGACGAAGGCCGGGGCGGCGCTGGACATCCAGACCGGGGGCGGCGAGGTACTGGCCTCGGTCCCGGTCGCCCCACCGGTCGTGGCGGCGACGGAATCGTGGCCGCCGAACGTGGCGATCGCCCGGCGCAACCTGGCGAAGTTCAGCGCGACCGTTGCCGAGGTCGGCGATACGGCCGACCTGCCCTTCCCGTCGGACCACTTCGACCTGGTCGTCAGCCGTCATCCGGTGGTGACGCGCTGGGACGAGGTCCGCCGGGTCCTGCGTCCGAACGGCACGTACCTCTCCCAGCAGGTGGGCTCCGGGTCGGTGCGTGAGCTGACCGAATTCATGATGGGTCCGCAGCAGACCTCGGTCCATCCGTCCCTGGGACCGCTCGCGACCACCGCCGGGGCCGACCCGATCGCGGCCACCTCCGCTGCCGAAGCGGCGGGTCTGGAGGTGGTCGATGTGCGCCAGGAAGCACTGCGGATGGAGTTCTACGACATCGCGGCGGTGGTCCACTTCCTCCGCAAGGTGATCTGGATCGTCCCGGGTTTCACCGTCGACGCCTATCGCGGGCGTCTGGCGGAGCTCCACGACTTCATCGAACGCCATGGGCCCTACGTGTCCTACTCGCGGCGTTTCCTCATCGAAGCCCGCAAGGGCTGACCCGGCCGTTCGGCACGGAGCACCCATACAACGGAGCACCGATGGAACGGGGCTGGTCCGGCGCGGCGTACGGCTGTGTGTCTCGCGGCCGGACCGGTGGCCTGCGCGCCGGAATCGCCCGCCGCCGTCCCACGGCCTTCCGGGGCGGCACCGCCGTCCGCGCCCGCCCGCGATCCGGGCACCGGGACTTCTCGCCGCGGCGTGTCGCGGTCGTCCGCTGTCCGCCGGGGCTCCCGCCACCGCCGTGACCTCACCGGCCCAGGCCGTACGCGCTGTCGCCGCCTCGGCCGGCGGAAGCGGATCACCACAGTCCGGGCGGTACCGCCCGGCCCGTCCGAGAGGCGCCGCGGCCCGCTTCATCCGGCCGGAGGGACCCGGCGGCCGGAGTTCGACGACACCGCTCAGCCCGCCGCCCGCGCCGCCATGCGGGCCTTCCGGGCGGCGAGCCTCTCGTCGAACTTGGTCGCCTCGGCGTTCAGCCCGCCCATGTACAGACCCAGCTCCTCCTGCGCCTTCAGGCCCTCCGGGCCGAGGTCGCCGATCTCCAGCACCTTGAGGAAGCGCAGGACGGGGGAGAGGACGTCGTCGTGGTGGATGCGCATGTTGTAGATCTCGCCGATCGCCATCTGCGCGGCGGCCCGCTCGAAGCCGGGCATGCCGTGGCCCGGCATCCGGAAGTCGACGACGACATCGCGCACGGCCTGCATGGTCGGATCGGGCGCCAGCTCGAACGCCGCGCTCAGCAGATTGCGGTAGAAGACCATGTGCAGGTTCTCGTCGGTCGCGATGCGCGCGAGCATCCGGTCGCAGACGGGGTCGCCCGACTGATGACCGGTGTTGCGGTGCGAGACCCGGGTGGCCAGCTCCTGGAAGGCGACGTACGCCACCGAGTGCAGCATCGAGTGCCGGTTGTCGGACTCGAAGCCCTCCGCCATATGGGCCATCCGGAACTGCTCCAGCTTGTCCGGGTCGACCGCGCGCGAGGTGAGCAGGTAGTCGCGCATCACGATGCCGTGCCGGCCCTCCTCCGCGGTCCAGCGGTGCACCCAGGTGCCCCAGGCGCCGTCACGGCCGAAGAGACTGGCGATCTCGTGGTGGTAGCTGGGGAGATTGTCCTCGGTCAGCAGGTTCACGACGAGAGCGATGCGGCCTATGTCGGTGACCTTGGACTGCTTCGGCTCCCACGCCTCGCCGTCCTCGAAGACACCGGGGTAGTTCCGGCCATCGCTGAAGGGGACGTACTCGTGCGGCATCCAGTCCTTGGCGACCTTGAGATGACGGTTGAGCTCCTTCTCCACCACTTCTTCGAGGGCGTAGAGCAACCGGGCATCGGTCCACGCTTCCGAAGAACTGCCGAGGTGGGGAGAGGTGATGGTCACGGAGGCTCCTGGGGACGGGAGAGTTACCTACGGATTCGTAGGTTACGAGACCGTAGGTTAAGGGCGCGGTAAGCCTTCGTCCAAGCCCGTCCGGGAGAGGTCCGACTGCGTAGTGTGATAATTGCAGGTGAGAGGGTCTATGAGTGCAGTTCTCGGAGCCGTACGGAGAGGCAGGTCACGCAGCCTTCGAGCTTCTCGAACTCGCTGATGTCCACCGGGACCGGCTCATATCCGAGGTCCGTGAACAACTCGGCGGTCTTCGGCGCGCTCGACGCCATCAGCAGCCTTCCGCCGCCCAGGAGCACGACGTGCGCTCCGGACGCCTCCGGCACCGGCAGCAGACCCGGGAAGAGGGACGGCGTGTCGATCAGCGGCTCGTATCCGATGACGGTCCCGTCCGGGAGAGCCGTGACGGCGGATTTGAGATGGAGCACCTTGCTCACGGGCACGGCCACGACCCGGGCTCCCAGCGGTTCGAAGACCGCCCGCAGCTGCTGCACCCCGGCCGCGTTCGTCCGCCCGCCCCGGCCGACGTACATCGTGTCGCCGATCTTGAGCACATCGCCGCCGTCGAGGGTGCCCGGCTGCCACACCCAGTTCACCGAGCAGCCGAGACGGCCCAGGGTCTCCTCGACGGACATCGTCTCGGCCCGGCGGGTCTCCGCGCCCGGCCGGGTGATCAGGGCGACATTGCGGAACATCACCACGGTGTCCTCGACGAACACACCGTCCGGGCAGTCGTCGGCGGGTTCGGTCTCCACGGTCTCCCAGCCGTGCTCGCGCAGGGTCTCGGCGTACAGCTCCCACTGGACGAGTGCCAGCTCGGCGTCCACGGGAGTGCGCTCGGTATGCGTGACGAGCCCCTCCGGCAGGCGCGGGCTGGGGCGGCGGATCAGGGCTTTCCTGCTGGGCACGGAAACTTCTCCAGGAATGTCGGGTCTGGTGTGGGTGGGCCCATCATGGACCGCGCCGCTGGACCAGGGAATCCCCGCTGCGTGACCTATGAGAGTTCTGTGACACATGGGCAGCGGTTCTCATGGCCCGTCCCGCCTCCGGCCATCTCTCCCGAGCCCGGCCCGCGCGCCGCCGGCACCCCGCGACCGGGCAGCGGATCACCCCCGCCGCCCGCGCCCGCCGTGCCCGGGGCGCGGCGCGCGGGCTCCGGGTGCCCGACCGCCGACACCCACGGCCCCCTTCAGCTCGCGGCGCAGATACTCCGCCGTGAACGACTCGGGATGGTCGAGAAGCTGCTTCGGAGTGCCCTCGAAGACCAGCTCACCGCCGTGCTTGCCGCCGTCGGGGCCCAGATCGACCACCCAGTCCGCGCGCTTGACCACATCCATGTTGTGCTCGACGCAGATCACCGAGTTCCCCGCGTCCACCAGCCGGTCCAGCAGCCCGACCAGGGTGTCCACATCCGCCATGTGCAGTCCGGTGGTCGGCTCGTCGAGTACGTACACGCTGCCCGTGCGGTGCAGTTGGGTGGCGAGCTTGAGCCGCTGCCGCTCCCCGCCCGACAGGGAACTCAGCGGCTGGCCGAGCGCGAGATACGTCAAGCCGACGTCGTTGAGGGTCCGGAGCTTGCGCAGCAGCCGCTCGTCGTCGAAGAAGTCCATGGCCCGGGCCGCCGTCATGTCCAGGACGTCGACGATGGACCGCCCCGCGACCCGGTGCTCCAGTACGTCGTCGTGGAAGCGCCGCCCCTCGCACACATGGCAGGTCGTCGTCACCGGGTCCATGAAGGCGAGGTCGGTGTAGATGATCCCGCGCCCCGCGCACTCCTGGCACGCGCCCGTCGAGTTGAAGCTGAACAGGCCGGGCTTGACGCCGTTCTCCCTCGCGAAGACCTTGCGGATGGTGTCCATCACCCCGAGGAACGACGCCGGGGTCGACCGCGAGGAGGCGGTGATCGCGCCCTGGTCGATCACGATCGCCTCCGGGTGGGCCGTCGTGAACACCTGAGACACCAGGGTGGACTTGCCGGAACCCGCGACCCCCGTCACCGCCGTGAGCACCCCGACCGGGAAGCGCACATCGATGCCCTTGAGGTTGTGCAGCGCCGCACCGGTGACCGGCAGCCACGCGGTGGGGGAGCGGAAGGACTCCTTCATCGGTGTACGGCGGCGCAGACACCGCCCGGTGAGGGTGTCCGCGTCACGCAGCCCGTCCAACGGTCCCTGATAGACCACGTGCCCGCCGTCCGTACCCGCCTCGGGTCCCATGTCGACGATGTGGTCCGCGATCGCCATCACGTCCGGGTCGTGCTCCACCACCAGCACCGTGTTGCCCCGGTCCCGCAGCCGGGTCAGCAGATCGTTCAGCCTGCCCACATCGCGCGGATGCAGCCCGACGCTCGGCTCGTCGAAGACGAAGGTGAGCCCGGTCAGCGAACTGCCCAGATGCCGCACCATCTTCAGCCGCTGTCCCTCACCGCCCGACAGGGTGGTGGTCTCCCGGTCCAGGGAGAGATAGCCGAGCCCGATCCCGGCCAGCCGCTCCAGGCGCTCCCGCGCGGCGGCGGCGATCGGGCCGGCCACCGGGTCGTCGATCCGGCGCAGCACCTCCACCAGGTCGGTGATCTCCATCCGGGTGTAGTCGGCGATGGTGAGTCCGTCGATACGGGTCGCGAGCGCGGCCTCGTTCAGCCGGGCCCCGCCGCACGCCTCGCACGCCCGGTGCACGGTGAAGCTCTCGGCGGCCTCCCGGCGCTTCTCGGAGAGATTCCCGGTGTCGCGCTTGAGGAAGAGCCGGGTGAACCGGTTGACGATCCCTTCGAAGCGCATGTCGAAGGAGCCCGACTTCAACTCCAGCCGGACCGGGGAGTCATCTCCGTGGAGCAGCAGTTCCCGCTCGGCCGCGGTGAACTCGCCGAGCGGCTTGTCCGCGTCGAAGTGGCCCGACGAGGCGTACAACTTCCACTCCCAGCTGCCCACCGCGAGCCCGGGAAGCAGCAGGGCGCCCTCGTTCAGCGACCTTGACCAGTCGACGGCGCGGTCGATGTCGAGCCGCACCGTCCTCCCGATGCCGTCGCACACCGAGCACATGCCGGCCGGATCGTTGAAGGAGTACGCGGTGGCCGAGCCCGCGCTCGGTGCGCCGTGGCGTGAGAACAGCACCCGGATCACCGAGTAGATGTCGGTCATCGTTCCGACGGTGGAGCGCACATTGCCGCCGACGGGCTTCTGGTCGACGACGATCGCCACCGAGAGATCGTCGATCTCGTCGACGTGGGGGCGCTCGTACTTCGGCAGCCTGTTTCTGACGAACCAGCTGAAGGTCTCATGGAGCTGGCGCTGCGACTCGACGGCGATGGTGTCGAAGACGACGGACGACTTCCCCGAACCGGACACCCCGGTGAACACGGTGATCCGGTTCTTGGGGACGGCGAGCGAGACGTCCCGGAGGTTGTTCTCCCGCGCACCGGTGATGACGATGTTCTGTGGCATACGGGCGACGCTAACCCGAAATCACGACAACCTCTGTCGTGATTTCGGGCCGCGCGGAAACCGTGGGAGCCACCCCTGATCGATTCACATCTCCTGCGCCCCCTCCTCCTTCTCCTCCTCCCGGAGCCTGCCCTCGCGGACGGCCTCCACGTCCGTGTCCCGCAGCCCGCCGTCCAGCAGCAGCCACCGGGTGATGCCGATCGACTCCAGGAACGGCACATCGTGGCTCGCCACGATCAGCGCGCCCTCGTACGCGTCGAGCGCGGCCGTCAGCTTCCGTACGCTCGCCATGTCGAGGTTGTTCGTCGGCTCGTCGAGCATCAGCAGCTGGGGAGCCGGCTCGGCCAGCAGCAGGGACGCCAGCGCCGCCCGGAACCGCTCGCCGCCCGACAGGGTGCCGGCGATCTGATCCGCCCGCGCCCCCCGGAACAGAAAGCGCGCGAGCTGCGCCCTGATCCGGTTGTTGGTCGCGGCGGGCGCGACCTCGGCCACGTTCGCCGCCACGCTCAGCGTGTCGTCGAGCACATCGAGCCGCTGGGGCAGAAAGCGCAGCGGTACCAGGGTCTCCGCCTCGCCCGCGACCGGCGCCAGCTCCCCGGCGATCGTCCGCAGCAGGGTCGTCTTGCCCGAGCCGTTGCGGCCGACCAGGGCGATCCGCTCCGGCCCGCGGATCTCGAACTCGCCCTCCACCCGTGCCCCGTGGGGAAGTGTCAGTTCCGTCAGCCGCAGTACGCCACGGCCCGGATGGACCTTGGTGTACGGCAGTTCGATATGGATCTCGTCGTCGTCCCGGACGGCCTCCACCGCCGCGCCGAGCCGCTCCTTGGCCTCGTTGAGCCTCTCGGTGTGCATGATGCGGTGCTTGCCCGCGGACTCCTGGGCCGCGCGTTTGCGCTCACCCATGACGATCTTCGGCTCGCGCTTGGTGTCGTACATCTTCTGGCCGTACCGCTTGCGGCGGGCCAGCTTGACCTGGGCGTCCGCCAGTTCACGCTTCTGGCGCTGCACATCGGCCTCCGCGACCCGGACCATGCGCTCGGCCGCCTCCTGCTCGACCGCGAGCGCCTCCTCGTACGCGGAGAAGTTCCCGCCGTACCAGGCGACCGTCCCGTCTCGCAGATCGGCGATCTGGTCGACCAGTTCGAGCAGTTCACGGTCGTGGCTGACCACGATCATCACCCCGGACCAGGAGGCGACCGCGTCGTACAGCCGCTTGCGCGCGTACAGATCCAGGTTGTTCGTCGGCTCGTCCAGCAGCAGGACATCCGGCCTGGCCAGCAACAGGGCCGCCAGCCGCAGCAGGACACCCTCGCCGCCCGAGACCTCGCCGATGGTGCGGTCCAGACCGATATGGGCGAGACCCAGCTGGTCGAGCGTGGCACGTGCCCGCTCCTCGACGTCCCAGTCGTCGCCGACGGCCGTGAAGTTCTCCTCGCTCGGATCGCCCGCCTCGATGGCGTGCAGCGCGGCGCGTGCGGCGGCGATGCCGAGGACCTCGTCCACGCGCAGCGCGGTGTCGAGTACGAGGTTCTGCGGCAGATAGCCGACCTCGCCCGCCGTGCGGACCGTGCCGTCGGACGGGGTCAGCTCCCCGGCGATCAGCTTCAGCAGCGTCGACTTGCCCGAGCCGTTGAGACCGATCAGCCCGGTCCTGCCGGGACCGACCGCCAGCTGGAAGCCGTCGAAGACCGTGGTGCCGTCGGCCCAGGAGAAGGACAGTGCGGTGCAGGTGACATGGGTGGAAGCAGTAGACATACGGGGTCTCCCGGTTGCGTGGAAGGAGCAGGGGGCAACGGGTGGAGACACCGGGGTACGTACGACAGGAGCCGGGAAGAGGGTCCCGGCCGGGAAGAACGGCTCGAACGCCGAGGTCGCACGCACTGCGCACTCGCCGGAACGGCGGTGGCGCACGGTGTCCCAGACCTCAGACGAGCAACGTCCTTCTCCTATCGACGGCAACAGAACCGCGAACGACGTTAAACGGCCCGCTGGACGCCGTCAAATGATTTTCCTGCCTGTCCTGCCTGTCCTGCCTGTCCTGCTGCCCGGGGGCCCGGCGCCCGGCACGGTCCTGTGTGGTCCCGGGTCCCCGCGTCCGGCGCCGGTCCCGGAATCCGTCCCGGGGGTCCCGGAGGCGGCCGGGCGTTCTCCCGGGGAGCGCGTCTTCCGGCCGCCGGAGTGCCCCCTGGCCCCGGCGGGGCCGCCCGGGATCACGGCGGAATCCTGCGTGCGGCCGTCCCGAACCGGGTGTTTGATGGGCGTATGAGGACGCAGAGTGATCTTGCCCGCCGCTTCAGGAGTCTGCACACCCCGGGCAGCCCGCTGGTGCTCCCCAACGCCTGGGACACCGCCAGTGCCCTGATCATCGCCGAGGCGGGAGCCGCGGCCGTCGCCACGACCAGCGCCGGTGTCGCCTGGTCCCTCGGTGCCCCGGACGGCGACCGGGTGGACCGTACGGAGGCGCTGGCCCAGGTCGCCCGGATCGCCGTCGCCGTCCCCGATCTGCCGGTCTCCGCGGACATCGAGGGCGGCTTCGAGGAGGCGGACGGAGGTGTCGCCGGGACCGTCCGCGAGGTGCTCGCCGCGGGTGCGGTCGGGATCAACATCGAGGACGGGCCACGCCCGCCCGCCGAGCACGCGCGCCGCGTCGCCGTGGCCCGCGAGACGGCCGACGCCGTGGGGGTGCCGCTGTTCGTCAACGCCCGCATCGACGTCTTCCTGGCGGGCATCGGCCCCGAGGCCGGACGGCTGGACGAGACCCTGAAGCGGGCCGCCGCGTGTGTCGCTGCGGGCGCGGACGGGGTGTTCGTCCCGGGGGTCACCGACGCCGGGACGGTCGCCGCGCTGGTGCGTGGCATCGACGCGCCGCTCAATGTGCTCACCGGCCCCGGCGCGCCCGCCACGGCGGAGTTCGCGCGCCTCGGCGTGGCGCGGATCAGCGCGGGCTCCTCCCTCGTCCGCGCCGTCCACGGACTGGTCCGGGACGCGGCCCGTGAGCTGCTGACCGAGGGCACCTGCGTCTCGCTGGAGGGCGGTTACGACTACGCCCGGATCAACGCCCTGCTGGAGAGCGTCCGGTAGGCGCGCACGACGGCCGGGACGCCGGACGACACCCCGGGAAGCCGGCGGTCGGGGAGCCCGGCGGGTCGCTCAGGCGGCGTCGCGCAGCAGCTCGTCGAGATTGTGGTCGATGTCCAGATGCAGATGCTCCAGCCCCACGGGGACCGCGCTCTGCGCGCGCCGCAGAAAGCGCCGCAGCTCGCCGGTGCGGACCTGCACCATCGCGATGCCCTCCGGGGCGTGGAACTCCAGGACCGTGCGGTCGTGTCCGTATGGCCTGATCCGTACGTCCCCGACGCCCGCCGGCCGCTCGACGCCCGCCGCCAGCAGCTCGCGGGAGAAGGCCCAGGACACCTCGATGCCCTCCAGCGTCGCCGGGGGAGGGAACGCGATCCGTACGGCGAAGGGATCGGCGCTCTCGTAACGCAGCGTCACCGGCACCGCGTCCATCCGGCGTGCCGGAGCCATCAGCCTGGCCTGTACCGCCTGTTCGATGATGGTGGTCAAGCTGGTACTCCTCCGTGCGCGGCCCCCGGACGCATCCCTGACACCGGTAGAGACCGCCGAACCCGCGGTTTCGTGCATCGGAAGGGTGCGTGACCTGTGTCACCGCTCGATGTGGACGTCCGAATGGTTGTGGTACGGGCTGTTTCGGGCGGTCCGCAGCTGTGCCGCACGGCCCGGAGCCCGGTCGCCCGCCCTGTCGTCGGTACGGATGGTGACGTCCCCGCGCGTGATCCACCGGCCGGATCCGGCGGCCGCGACCACCGCCGGGCCGTCGGCCGGTCCTCCCGACGCCGTGCGCGTCACCGGGCGGGGCGGCCTTCGAGGCCGATGGTGCCGACGGTGCACCCGGTGCCGACGTCGATTTCCGGCCTCGGTGTCCCGTGCTCCGTACGCCGTTTCCCGGGAGACGGTGAATGGTCCCGGCCGGGGAACGAGTGCCCGGAATCGCACCCTGGACGGGGTGTCGCGGGTGGGCTAGCTTCCAGCGCCATGATGCCCCAGGGGAAGACGAGACGAATGGTGTCGGTGGGACTCGGTGTCCTGGCGATGGCCGCCGCCCTCACCGCACCGGCACGGGCCGCCGGGGCGCCGGAAGCAGGGCTCCGGGCCGCCTCGGGGGACGCGGCCGGCGGGCCGGGCTGGAGCCTCAAGTCCACCGGCACGGACGTACGGTTCAGGGGCCTCGCCGCCGTCAGCCGCACCACCGCATGGGTGGCGGGAGCCCGGGGCACGGTCCTGCGGACCGGGGACGGCGGACGTGTCTGGCGCGATGTCTCGCCCCCGGGCGCGGCGGGATTGGAGTTCCGGGACATCGAGGCGTTCGACGGCCGGCGCGCCGTGGTGCTGGCCATCGGAGAGGGCGAGGCGTCCCGCATCCTGCGCACCACGGACGGCGGCGCCACCTGGACGGAGTCGTTCCGCAACACCGACCCGAGGGCCTTCTACGACTGCGTCACCTTCTTCGACAGCAGGAACGGCCTCGCCCTGAGCGACCCGGTGGACGGGAAGTTCCGCGTCCTCGCGACCGCCGACGCCGGCCGCACCTGGAAGGTGCTGCCGAGCGCGGGAATGCCCGAAGCCCGGCCGGGCGAGGCGGGCTTCGCCGCCAGTGGACAGTGTCTGGTGGCCTCCGGACCGCGGGACGTCTGGTTCGCGACCGGGGGCGGTGCCACCGCACGGGTGCTGCACTCGCGGGACCGGGGACTGAACTGGACCGCCGCCGAGGCGAGTGTCCCGGCCGGTGATCCGGCACGCGGGGTCTTCGCGCTCGCGTTCCGCGACCGGTGGCACGGCATCGCCGTGGGCGGTGACTACCGCACCGGTCTGCCGTCCCCGCGTGCCGGGGCGGTCACCTCGGACGGAGGACGGATCTGGCGGCAGTCCGCGGTTCCGCCGCCCGCCTACCGCTCGGGTGCGGCCTGGCTGCCGGGCAGCCGCGCCGCCGCGCTCGCGGTCGGGCCGACCGGCACCGATCTGACCGTGGACGGCGGCCGCACCTGGCGGACCGTGGACACCGGCTCGTACGACGCCGTCGACTGCGCGCCCCGCTCCGGCTGCTGGGCGTCGGGCGAGAAGGGCCGGGTGGCCCGTCTGGAAGCCCGGTGAGGGCGCGATCGCGGCGGCGTGATCCCCCGGGCGCGGGTCTGCCCGAGGGACGTGTGCGGTGTGCGGCGGTACGGCACCGGCCACGACCGGGGGCCGGAGGGTTTGCTCCCGCGGCCGGACCGCGGCCCGGGACGGTAAGGACCGCCCTGCGGCGGCCGCCCGTGTCCGTACCGTCCGCCGGATACGCCTGTGCGGGCGGCGGGCATCACGCGGCGGCGCGCCCGCCGTCCGCGCACCGGGCATCACGCGGCGGCGCGCCCGCCGTCCGCGCACCGGGCATCACGCGGCGGCGCGCCCGCCGTCCGCGCACCGGGCCTCCGGCGGGTTCAGGACGCCGACTGCTGCCGGTACGGGGCGAGTTCGGGTGCCGTCCTGGTCGCGATGAACTCCGTGATCCGGTACTCGCACACCCCGCCGACGGTGAAGGGGTCGGCCGCCGCGATCTCCTCGATCCGCGCGCGGTCGTCCCCGACGGCCAGGATCACCCCGCCGTCCCGCGGGTTCTTGCGCCCGGAGGCGATGAACACGCCCTCCTCGTACAGGGCGTTCAGCCAGGACAGGTGCGCGTCGAGCAGTTCGTCGGCCCGCTCGACGGGGGCGGTGTAGGTCAGCTCCAGTACGAACATGATCGCCAGGCTACGACACCCGGGAGGCCCGCCCTTGTGCGTAGGCTGGACAGCACCATGAGGATCATCGAAGTGCCCGCCGGCTGGCCCGCCGACGAGAAGGCGGCCCGCGCCGTCCAGGACGAGCTGCGTACCCGTGTCGTCCTGGACGAGGTGGGCCCGCCGCCCGGGTCCGGCCCGGTCACGGGCGTCGACGTGGCGTACGACGACGCGCGCGATCTGGTCGCCGCGGCAGCCGTCGTGCTGGACCCGGACACCCTCGCCGTCGTGGAATGGTCCACCGCCGTCGGCCGGGTCGCCTTCCCCTATGTACCCGGACTGCTGGCCTTCCGGGAGCTGCCGGCCGTGCTCGCCGCCCTCGGATCCCTCGGCTCGGACCCCGGCCTGATCGTCTGTGACGGCTACGGCCGGGCCCACCCGCGCCGGTTCGGCCTCGCGAGCCATCTCGGCGTACTCACCGGTCTGCCGGCCATCGGCGTCGCCAAGAACCCGTTCGTCTTCACCCACGGCACCCTCGGCCCGGACCGGGGTGACGCCGCCGCGCTCCTTCCCCGGGAGGGCGACACCGGCGAGGAGGACGCGGGGAGCCGGGAGGGGCGGGACGAGGTGGGCCGGGCACTGCGTACGCGCCGGGACGTGAAGCCGGTCTATGTGTCGGTCGGCCACCGGGTCACCCTCGACAACGCGTGCGCGCACACACTGCGGCTGACCCCCCGTTACCGGCTGCCCGAGACCACACGTCTGGCGGACCGGCTCTGCCGCCGGGCACTCGCGGACGCGACCGCGCAGGTGCCGCCGTACTCACCTACTCATCCGGGCGGCTGAGTACCCGGCCGGATACCGGCCACGGCCCGCGATCGGCAGGCTGCCGCGCATGGCATCACAGACACGGACAACAGCACGGGCGCGGACGCGGACCACGACGCGGGCACAGGCACGGACACAGGACCAGGGGCGAGCGTCGGCAGGGGCGCAGGCCCCCGCGGCACCCCGGCGGACACCCGCACCCGACCCGGCACCGACGGGGACGCGCCCCGCGCCCGGCCGCCCCCGGACCGGCTCGGTCCGCCCGGTGGAACGGGCCGTGACCGCCGCGCTGATCACGGCCGCCGTCGCGGGTTTCGGCTGGGTGGGATGGATGATCTCCACCGCACTGACCGGCTGAACCGGCCCCCCGGGCAGTCGGCCGAGTGAACCGAGGGCCGCGGCACCCCGCCACGGGGCGCCGCGGCCCTTGCGCCTTCGCCAGGGGCGCGCGGGAAGTGGCACGCGCATCGGCCGGCGGGTCCCGGACGGGGGACGGCCGGGACCGGTGGCATGGCGGACCGTACGGAAGGGGAACGGGGTGGCGCCCGCAGGCAGGGAGGACCCGGTCAGGGGTAAGCGTGTGCGCCGATTGGTGGGGGATCGGCTTGCTGGCGTGCGGGCACTGGTGAAGGATCACATTACCGGATGTGACGCCTATTTATCGTGATGTCGCGATTCGTGGCGTGTCGTCCTCTATCTGCTCGATCTCATGAGGAGTGGCCATGGAAGACAGTCCGCCCAGCCGCCGACGGCTGTTGTGGGGTGCTACCGGCGCGGCGGGTACGGCTCTGACCGCCGTCGGGCTGCCCCGGCTGATGAGGCCCGAGGAGAAGGTGAAGGCCGCGCCGCCGCGCCCCGTGCGCAAGACCCCCGCCCCCGCACCGCCCGCGAGCCCGCGTCCGGACCGCTCGGTGGACTACGCCCCCGCCTTCTGGGTCGAAGCCTGCGAGTCCAATTACATGCCCTCCGACCGTCCCGAGGCGTACCCCATCAACTACGTTGTCATTCACCTGACAACAGATGTCTTCCCGATCATGCTCGCCATGTTCAAGGACCCCACCGAGCGTGTGTCCGCGCACTACATGATCAGCGCAACCGGCACCCGGATCGCCCAGTGCGTGCGCGAGCGCGACGTCGCCTGGCACTCCGGCAACGTCTGGTACAACCACCGGAGCATCGGTATCGAGCACGAAGGCTGGATCGACCAGCCCGAGTACACCGACGGGATGTACGAGACATCCGCCGTGCTCACGGCCACGATCTGCGCGAAGTACGACGTGCCGGTCGACCGGGACCACATCGTGGGCCACATCGAGGTCCCGCTGTCCACTCATGAGGACCCCGGGCCCTCGTGGAACTGGAACAAGTACATGAGGCTCGTCGAGACCGCCCGCCGGCGCATCGGGGCCTGACACCGCGTCGGCCCCGTCACGCGGGCTTGCCGTCGCCGTAGAGCCACGAGTCCCAGATCGCGTCGAGGTCCCGGCCGGCCTCGGCCTCCGCGTACGCGGTGAAGTCGTCCGTGGAGGCGTGCCCGTGGCGGTGGCGCTGGGTCCAGCCCCGCACCAGGTTGCGGAAGGCCTTGTCGCCCACGGTCTGGCGGATCTTGTGGATCACCATCGCGCCGCGCACGTACACCGGCTGGCCGAAGATGTCCGAGGCGTTCGGCGGCGCGGCGGGCGGGAAGGCCCACTCGTCGTCGTCCGCGGCCTTGGCGTGGTTGCGGTCGAAGTGGTCCTGGGCGCCGGCCCCGCCGTGGTCCTCGGTCCACAGCCACTCCGCGTAGGTCGCGAAGCCCTCGTTGAGCCACATGTCCCGCCAGGTCCGCGGGGTGACGGAGTTGCCGAACCACTGGTGGGCCAGTTCGTGCACCACGTTGGTGGTGTGGAAGATGCCGGCCGGGATGGTCGGCCTGGTCTGGGTCTCCAGGGCGTAGGGCACACCGGCCGCCTGATCGACGATCACCCCGGCGGCGGAGAAGGGGTAGGGACCGAACCTCCCCTCGGCCCATTCCATGATCTCGGGGAACCGGCCGAGGACCGCTCCGTCCTCGTCCACGCCCGCGGTCTTGTCCATCGCCGACACGACCGGGACGCCCGACCGGGTCCGGGAGGTCTTGATGTCGTAGCTGCCGATGGCCACGGTCGCCACATAGCTGGCCATGGGCTCGGACTGGTGCCAGTGGAAGGTGGCGCGGTCGCCGTGGGTGCGCCGGGCGCGCAGCCGCCCGTTGGAGATCGCCTGCACCTCCTTGGGGACGGTGACGGTGATGTCGTACGAGGCCTTGTCCGAGGGGTGATGGTTGCCCGGGAACCAGGACATCGAGCCCGTCGGCTCACCGAACGCGACCGCTCCGTTGTCCGTCCTCAACCAGCCTTCGCGCCACCCGTGGTCATGGGTGATCGACTCCGGCGTGCCCGCGTAGCGCACGACGCCGCGGAAGGCGGCACCCTTCCTGAGGTGATCGCGCGGCTGCAGGGTCAGCTCCTGCCCGTCCTGCCGAACCCGCGCCTCGCGGCCGTCGACGGTGGCGCTCAGCACCTCCATGCCGAGGAGGTCGAGATTGAAGGCGCTGAGATTCCTGGTGGCCTTGGCGGTGATCTCCGCAGTGCCCTCAAGGCGGCCGCTGCCGGGGTCGTAGGCCAGGGTCAGGGCGTAGTGGGAGACGTCGTAGCCGCCGTTGCCGAGCTCCGGGAAGTACGGGTCACCGGCGCCCGCGGGAGCGGGGTGCCCGCCCCGGAACACCGTGCCGCCGGCCCCCGTCCGAGCGGTGTCCGCGCCGGTACGGGCACCCGCACTCGCGTCAGCGCCGGTAGGGGCACCCGCCCCACCGCCGCCATGGCCGTCGGACTGCGAGCACGCGGGGAGTGTGGCGAGCAGGCTCGCGACCGCGAGGGCGGCCAGACGTCCGGAAGTCTTCACGCAGCCGATCATGACCCGGCCCCGGGCGCCCCGACCCCGCCACGCCGTGAGCATGACCCCTCCGGCGGGCACGGCCACGGCCCGGATGCCGCCGACCGGGTTGCGCCGGCGGAACGCCATGGACGGAACGCGGCGATCGTGCAGCGCGAGCGGCCCGACCGCGCGCGGACAGCCCTCAGCGTGTCGCGGCGATCCGGAACCGGATACCCGCCGCTCTCAGGCGGGCCAGCAGCGCGTCCCCCATCGCGACGGCCGGGGTGAGCTGCCCGGAGGTGTCCGGCAGCGCGTCGTACACCAGGCACAGGGCCGACTCGGCGAAGATCTTCGCCGTCTCGTCGTGGCCCGGGTCGCCGCCCGACACCTCCGTGAACACCGTCCGGCCGCCGCCCTCGCCCACGAACCGCACCGAGAACCAGCTTCTCGCCCGGCGTTCCTCGTCGGGGCCCTGACCCGGCCCGAGCCGGTCCGAGAGCCGGCGCCGGGCGGGCGGCAGCTGGGCCAGCCCCACCAGCGCGCCCACCGCCACCACCGCGCCCACGGCCGTCGGCAGTGTGCGGAACGACGCGTAGTGCCGGTAGCGGAAGTCGGGGCCGTAGCGGGGCAGCGCCCGCGCCGAACGGGCGATGATCTCCGCGTCGATCAGGGGCAGGGGCAGCGCCCAGGCGTTCGTCTCCCGGCTGAACCGGGGCCCGCCGATCGGCGCCCGCGCCCGGCGCCCCACCGACCGGGGCTCGTGCAGCCGCCGCTCGTGGGCGGCCCGCAGCAGCTGCCGGCCCCGGCCCATCGTGTGGAGTGCCGAGGCGAGCGTCCCGCCGGAGAAGACGGCGCCGGACCGGACGAACCCGTCCACCCGCAGCGGCACGTCCCGGGGCAGCTGCCGGACCGTGAAGTACGCGCCCAGGTCGTGCGGCACGGACTCGAAGCCGCAGGCGTGGATCAGCCGTGCGCCGGTCTCGCGGGCCCGCGTGTCATGGCGTACGAACATCAGATCCACGAACTCGGGCTCGCCGGACAGATCGATGTAGTCGGTGCCGGCCCGCGCGCACGCGGCGACCAGCGGCTCGCCGTACCGGAGATAGGGGCCGACGGCGGTGGCCACCACCCGGGTGGACTCGGCCAGTTGCCGCAGTGCGCCGTGGTCGTCCGCGGTGGCCTCGATCAGCGGCAGCTCCGCGCAGTGCGGATGGCCGGCGGCGAGCCGTTCGCGCAGCCGCTCCAGCCGGGCGCGGCTGCGGCCCGCGATCGCCCAGCGGCAGCCGTCGGGCGCGTGTCCGGCGAGGTACCGGGCCGTCAGTTCCCCGACGAATCCGGTCGCCCCGAAGAGCACGATGTCGTACGGGCGCTCCGCGCGAGCGGTCCCGTCCTGCCTGTTCAATGGCTCCTCCGCCGGTGCGCCCGAGCTGTCGTGGTGGCTGAGGCTAGCGCGCCCGCGCACCGGGGAAGAAGGCGCCCGCACCCTCGGTGCCGGAGTCCGTTCGGTCCGCCTTCCGGGGTGGTCTCCGGTCTTCCGGTGAATCCGGGCGCTCGCCCGGGGAAACCCTTGTAAGCGGTGAAACGTGTTCCTACCATCGCTGGTGTTACATCACTTGTGTCACATCACGGCTGGGGGCTCGATGACGGCGAACTCGACGGCGAGAACAGGGAACGGCCCGCTCGGCGGCGTACGCGTGGTCGAACTGGCGGGCATCGGGCCCGGCCCGTTCGCCGCCATGATGCTGGCCGACATGGGCGCGGATGTCGTGCGCGTCGACCGGCCCGGCGGCTCCGGGCTCGCGATCGACCCCGCGTACGACCTGACGAACCGCGGCAAACGCTCGGTGCTGATCGACCTCAAGGCCGACGGGGGATCAGCCCGGGTCCTCGACCTCGTCGAGCGCGCCGACATCCTGATCGAGGGCTATCGGCCGGGCGTCGCCGAACGGCTCGGGGTCGGGCCGGACGCGTGCCTCGCCCGCAATCCGCGGCTGGTGTACGGGCGGATGACCGGCTGGGGCCAGGACGGCCCGCTCGCCGAGCGCGCCGGGCACGACATCGCGTACATCGCCGTCACCGGAACGCTCGGCATGATCGGCAGACCGGGTGAGCCCCCCACGGTCCCCGCCAATCTCGTGGGGGACTACGCGGGCGGCTCGCTCTACCTCGTGATCGGCGTCCTCGCGGCGCTCCAGCACGCCCGCACCGACGGCGGAACGGGCCAGGTCGTGGACGCGGCCATCGTCGACGGCGCCGCCCATCTCGCCACGATGATCCACGGAATGATGGCCGCCGGGGGCTGGCGGGACCAGCGCGGGGCCAACCTCCTCGACGGCGGCTGTCCCTTCTACGGCTGCTACGAGACCTCGGACGGTCAGTACATGGCGGTCGGCGCGCTGGAACAGCAGTTCTACGACGAGTTCGTGCGGCTGCTGGGCATCGGGGACGAGGCGCCCGCCCGCAAGGACTTCGACCGCTGGGACGAACTCCGGGACGCCGTCGCCGCCCGCTTCAGGACCCGGACACGCGCCGAGTGGACGGCCGTGTTCGAGGGCTCGGACGCCTGTGTGGCCCCGGTGCTCTCCCTGGGCGAGGCCCCGGCCCACCCCCACCTCGCGGCGCGCTCCACGTTCGTCGGCCACGGCGGGATCACCCAGCCCGCGCCCGCGCCCCGGTTCTCCGCCACGCCCACCGCCGTGACGAGCGGACCGGCCCTGCCGGGCGCCGACTCGGCCCAGGTGGCACGCGACTGGGAGGTGCCGGGGCTAGGGCGGGCCGGCACCGGGGACGGCGACCCGGCCCGCTGACACGGGAACGGCCCCGGAGCCGGCCGGGCCGGCCCACCCCACACCCCCCGCACCTCCATCCCCCCGAAAGGCTTTGTCTTGAACACCGAAGCGTATGTGTACGAGGCGATCCGCACCCCGCGCGGGCGCGGCAAGGCCGACGGCGCCCTGCACGGCACCAAGCCGATCGATCTGGTCGTCGGGCTGATCCACGAGATCCGCGCGCGCTTCCCCGGCCTGGACCCGGCCGCCGTCGACGACATCGTGCTCGGTGTCGTGGGCCCGGTCGGCGACCAGGGCTCCGACATCGCCCGTATCTCGGCGATCGCCGCCGGACTGCCCGACACCGTCGCCGGGGTGCAGGAGAACCGCTTCTGCGCCTCGGGTCTGGAGGCCGTCAACATGGCCGCCATGAAGGTCCGGTCGGGTTGGGAGGACCTGGTCCTCGCCGGTGGTGTCGAGTCGATGTCCCGGGTGCCCATGGCCTCCGACGGCGGCGCCTGGTTCGCCGACCCGATGACCAACTTCTCCGTCGGCTTCGTCCCGCAGGGCATCGGCGCCGACCTCATCGCCACCATCGAGGGCTTCTCCCGCCGTGATGTCGACGAGTACGCGGCCCTTTCCCAGGAGCGCGCGGCCGCGGCCTGGAAGGACGGCCGCTTCCAGCGCTCCGTCGTACCGGTCCGCGATCGCGCCGGCCTGCTCGTCCTCGACCACGACGAGCACATGCGCCCCGGCACCACGGCCGACGGCCTCGCCGCGCTCAAGCCCTCCTTCGCGGGCATCGGCGACGTCGGCGGCTTCGACGCCGTGGCGCTCCAGAAGTACCACTGGGTCGAGAGGATCGACCACGTCCACCACGCGGGCAACTCCTCCGGAATCGTCGACGGCGCCGCGCTCGTCGCCGTCGGCTCGAAGGCGGTCGGCGAGCGGTACGGGCTCACGCCGCGCGCCCGGATCGTCTCGGCGGCGGTCTCCGGCTCCGAGCCGACCATCATGCTCACCGGGCCCGCTCCCGCCACCCGCAAGGCGCTCGACCGGGCCGGACTGACGATCGGTGACATCGATCTCGTCGAGATCAACGAGGCGTTCGCCGGTGTCGTCCTGCGGTTCGCCCGGGAGCTGGACCTTCCGCTCGACAGGATCAACGTCAACGGCGGGGCGATCGCCATGGGACACCCCCTGGGCGCCACCGGGGCGATGATCCTCGGCACCCTCCTCGATGAACTGGAGCGCCGGGACGAGCGGTACGGCCTCGCCACCCTCTGCGTCGGCGGTGGGATGGGCATCGCGACGGTGATCGAACGCGTATGAACCGTCCGGCCCCCGCCCCCACCACCATCCCGGAGAACCCGACCACCATGACCCAGAGCACGCAGAGCACCCCGAGCACCCAGAGCGCGCGCGGCACCGAGCCCGCCGAGCCCGCCGAGGGCGCCGGGCGCGCCACCATCCGCTGGGAGCAGGACGAGACCGGTGTCGTCACCCTCGTTCTCGACGATCCCGGCCGCTCCGCCAACACCATGAACCGGGCGTTCCGCGATTCCGTGACCGCCATCGCCGACCGTGCCGAGGCCGAGAAGGACTCCGTCCGGGGCTTCATCGTCACCTCCGCCAAGAAGACCTTCTTCGCGGGCGGCGACCTCAAGGACATGATCCGGATCGGCCCCGGGGACGGCCGCCGGGCGTTCGACGCCTCCATGGCCGTCAAGCGCGCGCTCCGCAGGATCGAGACCCTGGGCAAGCCGGTCGTCGCGGCCGTCAACGGCTCCGCGCTCGGGGGAGGTTACGAGATCGCGCTCGCCTGCCACCACCGCATCGCCCTCGACGCCCCCGGCTCCCGGATCGGGCTGCCCGAGGTCACCCTCGGCCTGCTGCCCGCGGGTGGCGGAGTCACCCGTACCGTACGCCTCCTCGGCATCGCCGACGCGCTGCTGAAGGTCCTTCTCCAGGGAAACCGGTACTCCCCGCGCCGTGCCCTGGAGAACGGTCTGGTCCACGAAGTGGCCGTCACTCCCGAGGAGATGCTCGCCAAGGCCCGCGCCTTCATCGACTCCCACCCCGAGTCCCATCAGCCCTGGGACGTCAAGGGCTACCGGATCCCGGGCGGCACCCCCTCGGATCCGCGGTTCGCCGCCAACCTCCCCGCCTTCCCCGCGCATCTGAAGAAGCAGACCGCCGGGGCGCCCTATCCGGCCCCGCGCAACATCCTCGCGGCGGCCGTCGAGGGCTCCCAGGTCGACTTCGAGACGGCGCAGATCATCGAGGCCCGGTACTTCACCGAGCTGGTCACCGGACAGACCGCGAAGAACATGATCCAGGCGTTCTTCTTCGACCTCCAGGCGGTCAACTCCGGGGCGGGCCGCCCGCAGGGCGTCGAGCCCCGCCCCGTGCGCAGGGTCGCCGTGCTCGGCGCGGGAACGATGGGCGCGGGCATCGCGTACTCCTGCGCCCGCGCCGGGATCGACGTCGTCCTCAAGGACGTGTCGGAGGAGGCGGCCGCGCGGGGCAAGGCGTACTCCGAGGGCCTGCTCGCCAAGGCGCTGGACCGCGGCCGTACGACCCGGGCCGAGCGCGACGCCCTGCTCGCCCGCATCACCGCGACCGCCGACCCCGGCGAGGTCGCCGGCTGCGACGCCGTCATCGAGGCCGTTTTCGAGGACCCCGCGCTCAAGCACGAGGTGTTCGCGGAGATCCAGGACCTCGTCGAGCCGGACGCGCTGCTCTGCTCCAACACCTCGACCCTGCCGATCACCCTCCTCGCCGGAGGCGTCTCACGCCCCCGGGACTTCATCGGGCTGCACTTCTTCTCGCCCGTCGACAGGATGCCGCTCGTCGAGATCATCAAGGGTGAGCACACCGGCGACGCGGCGCTGGCCCGCGCGTTCGACGTGGTCCGGCAGATCGGCAAGACGCCGATCGTGGTCAACGACTCCCAAGGCTTCTTCACCTCGCGCGTCATCGGCCGGTTCCTCAACGAGGGCGTGGCGATGGTCGGCGAGGGCGTCGATCCCGTGTCGGTCGAACAGGCCGCGGCCCAGGCCGGATACCCGGCCAAGGTGCTCTCCCTGATGGACGAGCTGACGCTCACCCTCCCGCGCAGGATCCGCGAGGAGAGCAGACGAGCGGTCGAGGAGTCCGGCGGCACCTGGGCCGGGCACCCCGCGGACGCGGTCGTCGACCGGATGATCGACGAGTTCGGGCGGCCCGGCCGCGGCGGGGGAGCGGGCTTCTACGACTACGACGACGAGGGCGGGCGCACCGGACTGTGGCCGGGCCTGCGCGAGCACTTCACCCGCCCGGACGCCGGTGTCCCGTTCGAGGACATGAAGGAGCGGATGCTGTTCTCCGAGGCGCTCGACGCCGTGCGCTGTCTGGAGGAGAACGTGCTGACGTCGGTCGCCGACGCCAACATCGGCTCGATCATGGGCATCGGCTTCCCCGCCTGGACCGGGGGAGTCCTCCAGTACATCAACGGTTACGAGGGCGGCCTGCCCGGCTTCACGGCCCGGGCGCGTGAGCTGGCCGCCCGCTACGGGCAGCGGTTCGAGCCGCCCGCGCTGCTGGTGGCGAAGGCCGCGCGGGGCGAGACCTTCACCGACACGGACACCGCGCCCTGATCAGGGCGCCCCGTGCGGGCCGCGTTCGGCACCCTCCGCGTCCGCGGTGCCGAACGCGGCCCGCAGCTCCTCCGTCAGCGACCGCTGGAACGCGGTGACCAGCGCCTGCACCACCAGCGGCTGCACAGGGGCGGACAGGGTCCTCATCGCCTCGATCCGCCGCGGGTCGGACTCCCGTTCCCGGTACGGGTCCCACACCTCGTCCCGGAACAGCCGGGTGAGCTCATGGGCCGCCGAGCGGGTGTGCTCGATCAGCACGGTCCGGGCGGCGAGGATCGTGTCGCAGGTGATCGGAACGTCCAGCAACTGCGCCCCGAGCCGCAGCAGCCCGGGGTCGATCCGGTACGCGTCCGGGGCCGCTGTCCGCCGGACCGCGCCCATCGCGCCCAGCCGGTCGATGTCCTCCTCGTCCAGCGCCCGCCCCACCCGCCGCTCCAGCTCCGCCCGGGTGGCCGTCTCGGCGGAGTCCGGCGCCCAGGAGGCGACCAGGGCCCGGTGGATCGCGAGATCGTGGGCGCTGAGATCGTCCGGCAGCCGTTCCAGATAGCGCTCGATCGCGGACAGCGTCATGCCCTGGTGCTGCAGTTCCTCGATCAGCGCGAGCCGGGAGAGGTGGTCCGGCCCGTAGTGCCCGACCCGCCGCGGCCCGATCACCGGCGGCGGCAGCAGCCCCCGCGTGCTGTAGAACCGGATCGTCCGCACGGTCACCCCGGCCCGGGCCGCCAGCTCGTCCACGGTCAGCCGCGGCTCCTCGGTCCCGGTTCCCATCCCAGCGCCTCACTCTCCCGATCGCGGTGCAACAGTATTGCTGTCTCACCACCGCTGAGAAAGAGGCGTACCGTTCGCCGGCGCGGGCGGGCGCCTTCGGCCCCGTCTGCCTTCGAGGCGCGGGACCGGGGGGAGCCGCCCCGGTGGAGCGACCCGCGTGCCCCGGCGCCTTCGCGCGCGGGCGGCGCCCGGGCCCGCCGCCACCGGACCCCGGCGGGTCCGGGGCGGAGCCCCCGGCAAGGAGCCGCGCCCACCCCGTGACGCGCACGGCACCCGGCCCGGGCAAGGAACCGTGCGACGCGCACGGCACCCGCCGGCCCGCTGTGCGCCCGTATCCCGCCCGGTCAGTACACCGCCACCCCGTACACCCCCAGGACCTCCCGCACGGGCTGGTGGATCGCCGAACCGTTCGTCCCGGTGCAGCCGGAGCTGCCCGAGTGGATTCCCAGCGCCGTCGGGCCCGAGAAGTGGGCGCCGCCGCTGTCGCCACCGGCGGAGCACGCGGTCGTGCGGACCATGCCGTACACCGGTCCGTCGCTGTAGTTGACGGTCACGTCGACGGCGGTGACCGTGCCGCTGGTCACCCCGGTCGTCGAGCCGCTCTTCCGCAGCGCCTGCCCCACGATCGCGTCCGCGGCGGAGGTGATGTCCTGTGAACCGCCGTCGTGGAGGTTGACCGTGCCGGGAGCCTCGGGCGTGCCTGTGTACCGCACGAGTCCGTAGTCGTCGGTGGGGAAGCTGGAGCCCTCGCGCGTACCGATCTCCGCGCCTCCCGACGACGCCGACCAGCTGACCGCCGACTGGGTGCAGTGACCGGCCGTCAGAAAGAAGAGGTCCGTTCCCCTGGAGACGTTGAAGGCCGCCGAGCAGCGGAATCCGCCGCCGTGGACGGCGTCGCCGCCCGCGACCTCCTTGGTGAAGGTCCCGGGCACGCGCCGCAGCCGGACGGCGTCGCCGAGACTCGCGGCGACCGACCGGAGCCGGGCCATGGAGCGTGCGGAGACCGACCCGTCGGCCTCGATCGCGACCTGGTTCGCCGCCGGGTCGATGCCCCACGACGTGCCGGGGATCTTCGCCCGGGACTCCAGGACACCCATCACGGCTTCGAGCCGCGCGGTGCTGCGCTCGACGAGTTCGGCGCGGGCGCCGGAGGCGCGTACCGCGGCGGCGGCGGCCGGATCGGTGACGGCGACGACGAGTTCGCCGGTCGCGGAGTCGAGATACGACCCGGCGCCCCGGTCGCCGAGCGCCCGCTCCAGCCGGGAGTCGAGCGCGTACTGACCGGGGGACGCCGTGACACCGGGGCCGCGGGTGGGGGAGGGGTCCGGCTCGGCGGCCCCGGCGGCGCCGGGGCCGAGCCCGACGACGGTCAGGGTGAGCAGGACGGACAGGCAGATGCGCGCGCGGAGCGTGCGACTCATGGGGGGCTTCTCCTTCGCAGACGACCCGTGGGGGGAAGGTGGGGGGATTGCGAGAAGCAGTGCGGACCGGACGGGTCCGGTCCGCGGATTCAATGTGGCATGCTCCTGTCAGTCACACAAGGGTGCCCCGATGCGCCCGAAAGGCGCTGTCACGCCCTGGCGCGACGGCCCCTCACGGGCCGTCAGGACCGGACCTCCGGCTCACGCGAGCGGAGTCGCGCACCCCGTGCGCCGAGACGCCCGCCGCGACGATCCGGTGCGTCCCGTCAGACCGGGTCCCCGGCAACCGGCCGGGCGCCCGTCCGAGCCCGTCCGGCCCACGTACGCCGGGCCGGTAGGCACTCGCTGTGCGCCCGGGCTCGTCCGTACCGCCGTGTGCCCGGGCCTGTACGCACGCGTCGTGCACCCCGGCTCGTACGCACTCGCTGTGCACTCCGGGCCCGTTCGTCCTCGGGGTTCACCGGCGCCTGCCGCGCCCCTTGGTCTTCCACCGGGGCGGCCACGTCCGGCGGCCCGGCCTCGGTGGCCTCGTCCGCGGTACCGCGGTGTCCCGGACCGCGAGCCCGATCGGCGGAACGGCCCCACCGCCGTACGGGTGGTGCGCCGTTCGGACGCGCCGGTACGGCCGAGAAGGTGAAACCGTCAACCCGGCCGCGCTGCCCGACGGCGGCGGACAGCGCGGAGACGCTTCCGTGGCCCCGCCGGATACGGACCCCCGCCATCTGGCCGCCCCGGACAGAACTCGCGGACAGAACCCGCGGACCCGCGGCGGCACGGTCCGCCACACGGCTGACCATCCGTGCTCCGGCCACCGCGTCCGCACGGCCCCTCTACGGGACACGCCTTGCCGCCCGACGCCGTGGCCGTACACGGGCCGCCGGGGTCGTGCCGGCACGTCTTCCGCCCCGGCCGGACACCGTCCGGGCGCGTTCGGCTCCTCGACCACCCCGGCGGTCCGCCCGGCCGGGCCCGGCATACCCCGCGCGGTGCGGCACACGGCCGACGCCCTCCCGCGAAACCTCGGGCCGGACGACGGCGGGAAAGCGCACCGCGCATCACGGCCGGCACGGTTACCAAGCGGTACGCGCCGGGTGCCCCATCTCTTTCCCCGGCGGTACGATCCCCCCGACTCCGCCGATGCGGATGGTTCGTTCCCGCCCACGGACATGAAGACACCAAGACATAAGGACACAGGGACAAGGCAGGTCTATGCCATGAACGACGGAATCCTCCCCTTCGACGTCGGCCCGCTCAATCCGACCAGATGGGGTCTTGTTGTCGGGGTGGTGTCCTTCGGGATCGTCTACCTGGTGCTCGCCGGACGGCTGATGCCCCGCGCGGCCCGCGTCATCGCGGAGCGCGAGAAGCTGACCTCGGGTGTGACGGAGCAGGCCGAGGAGGTCCGTACCGAAGCCGAGCAGGTCCGCGCCCAGCGGGAAGCCATCCTCGCCGAGGCCCGTCACGACGCCGCCCGCGCCCGTCAGCGGGCCCACGAGGAGGGCGTGGAGCTGATCATCGCGGCCCGCGCCGAGGGCATGCGCGAGCGCGAGCGCATCCTCACCGAGGGCGCCGCGGCGATCGAGGCCGAACGCGTCGTGGCCGAGGCGGAGTTGCACTCCGACGTCGGCCACTGGGCCCGTGCGATCGCCGAACGGATCGTCGGTGAGCCGCTCCCCCTCCAGCAGGACGCCCGCCGGTCCGACGGCTGATCCCTCACCCGTGCGCGCGGATGTGCGCCCCGCCCCTCCGGGGGATCGTGCCCTCGCTCCGGGCACCCGTCCGGACGTGATTCTCGCCTCCACCGCCGCATATGCGCCGCGTGCGCCGGAGCGAGCCCCCGCAACGCCGCCGCCGGTTCAGCCGATCCGGCCGACGGACCCGACCCCGCCCGCCGAACGGGCGCCCATCTGCGGCGCGGCGCCCCGCCGGCCGCCCCCGCGCACGACCACACCCGGCCCGGCGCACCGTGCGGGGACCGCCCCCGCCACGCCCTCCCGGGCCCCACGCGCCCCACTGGTGCCTCGATCGCCCTCTGTTGCCGGGGAGTTGACGGGAGTACCTTCCCGCCCATGCCGATAGGTGCGCGGGTTACCCGCTTGACGTACAGATCGCTCGTGGTGGCGGCAGCGGCCGCCTTGACGACCATGACCCTGTCCCCGGCGGGCGCGTACAGTGCCCCGGCGCGGGAGAGCAGACCCGTCCACTCGTACCAGAACGCGATCCGGGAATCCGTATGGGTGGACACCCGGCTCGACGGCGACGGCGACGGAAGGACCGACCGTGTCGCCGTCGACATCGTCCGCCCCCGGGAGACCGACCGGACGGGCCGGAAGATCCCGGTGATCATGGACGCGAGCCCGTACTACTCCTGCTGCGGACGAGGCAACGAGAGCCAGCGCAAGACGTACGACGCCAAGGGCAACCCCGTCCAGTTCCCCCTGTACTACGACAATTACTTCGTGCCGCGCGGATACGCGTTCGTCGCGGTCGACCTCGCCGGGACCAACCGCTCCGACGGCTGCGTCGATGTCGGGGGCCGCTCCGACATCCAGTCCGCGAAGGCCGTCGTCGACTGGCTGAACGGGCGCGCCCGCGGCTACACCACCCGCACCGGTCCCGAACGCGCCCGCGCCGACTGGACCAACGGCCGTACCGGAATGATCGGCAAGAGCTACGACGGCACCATCGCCAACGGCGTGGCCGCCACCGGCGTCGAAGGACTGGAGACCATCGTCCCGATCGGCGCGATCTCTTCCTGGTACGACTACTACTTCGCCAAGGGCGCGCCGCTCTACGACTCCGGGCCCGAATGGCTCTCGGACTACGTCGAGAGCCCCGCGGCACGCGCCCGCTGCGGTGCCGTCCAGCAGCGGCTGATCGACGGTGCCCCGCGCACGGGCGACCTCACCCCGCTGTGGAGCGAACGCGACCACGTGCCCGACGCCGGCAAGGTCAGGGCCAGTGTCCTCGCCGTCCACGGCATGCAGGACCTCAACGTCCGCAGCAAGCACTTCGGCCAGTGGTGGGACGCCCTCGCCGCCGAGGGCGTGGAGCGCAAGGTGTGGCTCTCCCAGGCGGGCCACGTGGACCCGTTCGACTTCCGGCGCGCCGAGTGGGTGAAGACCCTGCACCGGTGGTTCGACCACTATCTCCTCGGATACGACAACGGCATCGAACGCGAACCCATGGCCGACATCGAGCGCGCCCCCGACCGCTGGTCGACCGACCGTGTCTGGCCGCCGCGTGCCACGGACGCCACCGTGCTGCGGCCCGGCAAGGGCACCGCCCCCGGTGTCGGCACCCTCTCGCTGACCCCCGCGCGCCCCGGCACGGCCGAGACCTTCACCGACGACAGCTCCCAGGGGGAGACCGACTGGGCCGAGGCGATCGACCGGACGACCTCCGCGAAGGCCGGTTTCCTCACCGCGCCCCTCACCCGCGATCTGCGGCTCTCCGGTTCCTCCACGGTGAGGATCACCGCGACCCCGACGACCACCAGCGCCCATCTCTCCGCGGTCCTCGTCGATCTCGGACCGGACACCATCCGTGACTACGCGGCGACCGGCGAAGGGATCACCACCCTGCCCGAACGCACCTGCTGGGGCCCCGGCACCGCCGGCGACAGCTCCTGCTACAAGGAGACGAGGGCACGGACGAAGGCCGTCGACTACACGATCTTCAGCCGGGGCTGGGCCGACCTCGGCAACCACGCCTCCGCCGCCACCGGACGCCCGCTGACCCCCGGCAAACCGCACACCATCACCCTCGACCTGCACGCGAGCGACCATGTCGTCCCCGCCGGCCACCGGCTCGCCCTGATCGTCGCGGGCACCGACGAGTACCTCATCGACCCGCCCGCGAGCACCCCGACGCTCCGGCTCGACCTGGCCCGCACCTCCGCGAAACTGCCCGTCGTCGGCGGCGCCCCCGCCTTCGTACGCGCCACCGCGGGCGCCCAAGTCCCGCCCGGCCGCGGCGCGTCCCGTCCGCTCGACGGGGTTGCCGAACCGAGGGAGATCCGACCCGTCCCGGGAGGCGGCAGCCGATGACGACCCGTCTGCGCACGCTCGCGGTCAGCGCGGCGGCGGCCGCGCTCGCCGTACCGCTGATCACCGTCCCCGCCGAGGCCACCCACGGTGTGCCGCGCACCGGTTTCGAACTCCGTGACGGGGCGAGCTGGACCAGCCGGCCGGAGGAACAGTCCTTCCTCGGCGCCGTCGACCGGGGCAGTGACCGGGTCTCGGTCGGCCGGATCGGCACGACCGGACAGGGCCGGCCGCTCCAACTCGTAAGCGTCGGCAGCCGCCACGCCGACACCACCGTGCTGCTGATCTGCTCCCAGCACGGCGACGAGCCCTCCGGCAGGGAAGCCTGTCTGTCCACGATCCGCGACCTCGGGTTCGCCGAGGACCCGGGGACGCGCCGGCTGCTGTCCCGTACGCGGATCCTCGTCGTCCCCACCGCCAACCCCGACGGACGGGCCGCCGACACCCGCGGCAACGCCGACGGGGCGGACATCAACCGCGACCACATCGCCCTGCGGACCGCCGAGGGCCGGGCGATGGCCGCCGTCATCCGGGACGAACGCCCCGACGTCGTCTACGACCTGCACGAGTACAGCGCCACACCTCCGTACTACGACAAGGACCTGTTCGACCTGTGGCCGCGCAATCTCAACACCGACCACCGGGTCCACCGCGAGTCCCGCACGCTCTCGGAGCGGTACGTCCGGCCGGCCGCGCACGACGAGGGCCACAGCACCGGCACGTACGGCATCTGGACCGACCCCGTCAGCGGTGAGCCGATCCGGCAGGTCGCGGGCGACGGCCAGGAGCGCATCCTGCGCAACGCCTCGGGTGTCAAGAACGCCGTGGGGCTCCTCATCGAGAGCAGGGTCGACGCCCTGACGGCCGAGGAGAGGGCCGACGAGGCCCTGAACAACCGGCGCCGGGTGGGCAGCCAGCTCGCCGCACTGGACGGGCTGCTGTCCTTCGCGGACGAGCGGCGTGCCCGGATCGGGGCGGCGACGGACGCGGCGCGGCTCGCCGGGTTCCGCGACCGCGGCCCGGTCTATCTGGGCGGCGCGGACAACGATCCCGCGACCGAGGAGGAGACCCTCGCCGACCCGCCGTGCGGCTACCGCCTCAGCGCGGCACAGTTCACGGACGTGAACGATGAACTGGCGCTGCACGGAGTGTGGTGGAAGCGATCCGGTGACGGTGCGTTCGTTCCACTGCGCCAGTCGCAGCGGGAACTGATCCCGTTGCTGCTGGATGCGCGAGCGAGCTATCCCCTGACACCGGCGGAGCCCGTCACCGCCTGTTGAACCCGTGACGCGCGCCACCTGTGGTAGGGGATAGCGGGAGCAAAAGCACACTGCGAACCCGCGCCATCCCTGAGAGGTGCCACTCGTGTCGCACGGACAGCAGCCGGACGACCGGGGAGAGCGGCCCGACACGGCCGCTCTCCCCGGTCTGGACCCGCAGCACGGGCATCCCACGACCGACCGCGTCGTCTTCGGCGTGACCGCCGTCCTCACCCTCGCCTTCATCGTCTGGGGTGCCCTCGCCACCGACGCGCTCGAAAACATCTCCAGCTCGCTGTTGAAGGGGCTGATCCACAACGGCGGCTGGGCCTTCGTCCTCGCCGCCTCCGGCTTTGTGCTCTTCGCCCTCTGGCTCGCCATCAGCCGCTACGGCAGGATCCCGCTCGGCGACGAGGGCGGGACCCCCGAATTCCGCACGGTCTCCTGGGTCGCCATGATGTTCAGCGCCGGGATGGGCATCGGTCTGATGTTCTACGGGGTGAGCGAACCCCTCGCGCACTACATCTCGCCCCCGCCCGGTACCCGTCCCGCCACCTCGGCGGAGGCCATGGGGACCGCGATGGCCACCACGCTCTTCCACTGGACGTTCCACCCCTGGGGCATCTACTCCGTCGTCGGGCTCGCCATCGCGTACAGCACCTTCCGACGCCGGCGCCGTCAGACCATCAGCGCCGTCTTCGAACCCCTGATCGGGAGGAAGCGGTGCCAGGGCGGCACGGGCCGGTTCATCGACATTCTGGCGATCTTCGCCACCCTCTTCGGCTCGGCCGCCTCCCTCGGGCTCGGCGCGCTCCAGATCGGCAGCGGATTCACGGAACTCGGCTGGCTCGACACCGTCGGCACCGGACTTCTCGTGACCATCATCGCGGTCCTGACCGCCGCCTTCGTCCTCTCGGCGGTCTCCGGGGTCGAGAAGGGCATCCAGTGGCTGTCCAACATCAATATGGTCCTGGCGCTGCTCCTGGCCTTCTTCGTCTTCGTCGCGGGCCCCACCATCATCGTCCTCGATCTGCTGCCCACCTCGATCGCCGCGTACTTCGAGAATCTGCCCCAGCTCGCCGGGCGCACCGAGGCCACGGGCGGCAGGGGAGTCGCCAAGTGGCTCGGCAGCTGGACCGTCTTCTACTGGGCCTGGTGGATCTCCTGGACACCGTTCGTCGGGATGTTCATCGCCAGGATCAGCCGGGGCCGGACGATCCGTCAGTTCGTCGGCGGGGTCATCCTGGTGCCGTCGACGGTCAGCCTCGTCTGGTTCTCCATCTTCGGCGGTACGGCCATGAAGCTCCAGGAGCACGAGAGGCTCAGCCAGGAGGCGACCCCGGAGGGCCAGCTCTTCGCCGTCCTCCAGCAGTTTCCGATCGCCTCGGTGATGAGCGTGCTCGTTATGATCCTCGTCGGTATCTTCTTCGTCTCCGGCGCCGACGCCGCGTCCGTGGTCATGGGCACGCTCTCCCAGCACGGTGCCTTCCACCCGAACCGGCTCGTCGTGGTCTTCTGGGGCGCGCTGACGGGCGCGGTCGCCGCGATCATGCTCCTCGTGGGCAACGGCGAGGGCGACGCGCTCGCCGGGCTGCAGAACCTGACGATCCTGGTGGCGGCGCCGTTTGTCGTCGTCATGCTCGGGATGTGCGTCGCCCTGATGCGCGACCTGCGCCGTGACCCGCTGATCGTCCGGGGTGAACTGGGCGTGGAGGTGGTGGAGTCGGCGGTCATCGCCGGCCACGAGAGATATGACGGCGACTTCGAGATCCGGATCGGCCCCGGCACGGGGGAAGGCCGGTGACCGCCCGCGCCGGGCGGACGCGGTGCGGCCCTTCCGATGCCGGAGGACGGCCACGGATCCGGGCGCGGCCGCACACCCCGGCATCCCCGCGCGGGGGAGCGCCGGGGGCCCGCGGTCCGGCGCGGACTGCGCATCGATCCGTACGCGGGCGGGAAAGCCCGTACGCGGGACGGTCCGTACGCGGGACCCGTTCGCGCGGAGCCCCTCCGGGTGCCCGAGGAGCCGCGTGTCCGGCGATTCCGCCGGAACGTGACACCTGTCGGAACGTCGAACCCACCGGAACGTCGAACCCACCGGAACGTCGAACCCACCGGAACCCGGCACCTGTCGGAACGACGCACCTTCCGGAACGCGACACCTTCCGGAACGCGGCACCCGCCCGAACGCGGCACCGGCGGTGACGATCCGCCGTGCCGTCACCGACCGGGCCTGCGTCGCCGGTCGCCCGGCCTCCGCCGAGCCGCCCGCGGTCACGTGGCATCGGCTCCGGAGTACGCCGGGCAGCGTTCGTGGTTCGGGCCGTCGGCCGGTCACCAGCGGGTTGCTGCGCACCGGGCGCGGCGAGCACGGGCGTTCGCGGTCAGGGTGGCCGTCGGCCTCCGCTGCCACCCCGGATGAGCAGGCATGTCAATCAGCGTCACTGGTGCCCACACCCCCTCCATGTGTCCGGACGGCAGCCCGCCCGTCCCCCGGGCGCGCGGCTCGCCGGCCTCGGCCGCCCGGCGCCCCGGCGAGGCGTGCCGACGGTCCGCCGCCACCCCGGCACCCGCCGGAGCCGCGCACCCTCCGCCGGCCCGGCGAGGTCCCCGCACCCCCGCGGGGACACCCCGGCGACCGTCCGACCAGCTTCTTCCGCTCCGGCCGGGGAAGCGCCCCGCGACCGCCGGTGTCGTCTGGGCGGATGTCCCAGGTGTCCCGGCGCGCGATCGCGGCCCGCTCCCCACCGGCTCCACCGCGGTCCACGGCCCGACGACCCGGCCGCCCGCCGCGATCGCACCGACGTCCGTACGGGGAAGGCCGCGAGCCCGGCACGGTCCGTCCGGCCCCCGACGAACGGGGATACTCAGGACATGTCTGCCGAGTACACGAGCTTCGGGCTGGCTCCGGCGCCGCGGTCCGGGGGAGTCACGGGGACCGCCCGCCGGCCCCAGCGGGACGTCCTGGACTTCATCGTGGACGGACAGTCCCTGCTGCTCCGGCTCAGCGGCGTGGACGCCGTGTCCCCCCTGGCCTCCGACGTACCTCCGGCGATCCTCACGGCGGCGGTGCGCACCCTGCTGCTGGAGGAGCCCACACCGCTGCCCGCCGGGCGGTGCGTGCTCTACGCCTGTTCCGAGTGCGCCTCCCTGGACTGCGGCGCGGTGACCGCCGTCGTCGAGCGCGACGGCGACGACATCGTGTGGCGCGATCTCGCCTGGCAGACGTCCGGGAGCGCGGACCTGGCGGAGTACGGCTACCCCGGGATCGGGCCCTTCCGCTTTCACGGGGTTGCCTACCGCGCCGAGCTGGAACGGCTGGTCACCGCAGCCCGGGGGGCCACCGTGGCCCGCTGAGCGCGCCCGGGCGGCGGAAGCGGCGCGGCCGTCCGGCCGGGCGGGACCGCGCACGGCCCCGCCACCGAGCCCCGTTAGGATCGGCTGTCTGATGACTGCGACTCTTGTGGCCAAGGACCTCGCCGCCGGGCACGGCGACCGCTCGCTCTTCTCCGGCCTCGATCTTGTCGTCGCCCCCGGCGATGTGATCGGCCTCGTCGGTGTCAACGGTGCCGGCAAGTCGACGCTGCTGCGGATGCTCGCCGGACTCGACCGGCCCGAGCAGGGCGAGCTGAGGCTCTCGCCGCCCGCCGCCACCGTCGGCCATCTCCCGCAGGAGCCGGAGCGGCGGCCCGGCGAGACCGTACGGGAGTTCCTCGCCCGCCGCACCGGCGTCGCCGCCGCCCAGGCGGCCATGGACTCCTCGACCCAGGCGCTGGTCGACGGCGCCCCGGGCGCCGACGACGCGTACGCCATCAGCCTGGAACGCTGGCTCGCCCTCGGCGGGGCCGACCTCGACGAGCGCGCGGAGGAGGTCGCGCGGACCCTCGGCCTGACCATCGGCCTCGACCTCCCCATGACCGCGCTCTCCGGCGGCCAGGCCGCCCGCGCGGGCCTCGCGTCCCTCCTGCTCTCGCGCTACGACGTCTTCCTGCTCGACGAGCCCACCAACGATCTCGACCTGGACGGTCTGGAGCGCCTGGAGAGCTTCGTCCGCGGGCTGCGCGCGGGCACCGTCGTCGTCAGCCACGACCGCGAGTTCCTGACCCGTACGGTCACCAGGATTCTGGAACTCGATCTCACCCAGCAGCGCATCACCCTCTACGGCGGCGGCTACACCGCCTATCTGGAGGAGCGGGAGACCGCCCGCCGGCATGCCCGCGAGGAGTTCGACGAGTACGCGGACAAGAAGGCCGCCCTGGAGGGCCGCGCGCAGATGCAGCGGTCCTGGATGGACAAGGGCGTCAAGAACGCTCGGCGCAAGGCGGGCGACAACGACAAGCTCGGCCGCAAGTTCCGCAGCGAGGCCAGTGAGAAACAGGCCGCCAAGGCCCGCCAGACCCAGCGCATGATCGAGCGCCTCGACGTCGTCGAGGAGCCCCGCAAGGAGTGGGAGCTGCGGATGGAGATCGCCGCCGCCCCGCGCTCCGGCTCGGTCGTGGCGACGCTCCGCGACGCCGAGGTCCGGCGCGGGGACTTCCGCTTCGGGCCCGCCTCGCTCCAGATCGACTGGGCCGACCGGGTCGCCATCACCGGAGCCAATGGTTCCGGCAAGTCCACGCTTCTCGCCGCCCTCCTGGGCCGCCTCCCGCTCGACGCGGGCCACGCGTCACTCGGGCCGGGGGTGGTGGTCGGCGAGGTCGACCAGGCGCGCGGCCTCTTCCACGGTACGGAGAGCCTGCTCGACGCGTTCTGCGCGGCCGTCCCCGACACACAACCGGCGGAGGTACGCACCCTGCTGGCCAAGTTCGGCCTCAAGGCGGCCCATGTGCTGCGCCCGGCGACCACCCTCTCCCCGGGCGAGCGCACCCGTGCGGCGCTCGCCCTGCTGCAGGGGCGGGGCGTCAACCTCCTCGTACTGGACGAGCCGACGAACCATCTCGATCTGACCGCGATCGAACAACTGGAGTCCGCACTCGCGGGCTACCGGGGCACGCTGCTCCTGGTCACCCACGACCGCCGCATGCTCGACGCGGTCCACACCACCCGCCGCCTCCACCTCACCACCGGCACCCTCCAGGAACACTAGGGCGTGTATCGAAAGTAGCGCCGTCCGCCCGGAGGGCGGGGCCTGCGGCGTCCGGTGCGTGCAATCGCAAGGCGGAGGGTCGCCCTCGTACTGGACGTACTTGGGTGATTCCGACAACGCAGCGAGTGTGCGTGCTGGGCGTCGCAGGCCAGGCGGGACTTTCGATACACGCCCTAGGTGCTCTCGGTGAGAGCCTTCAGGGCTCGGTGCGGATTGCGTCGCGCCTCTGCCCCGTAGGCCCCGCGGGCACGCTTCCGGCGCGCCTCGCGTCTGGGTGCGGCCCGGGGGCCGCGGCACGTGCAGCCCGTCCGGCGTTTGAGGACGGACCCGGGGCGCGGGCACCTGCCCCGGGGCGTGGTGCACCCGCCCCGCGCCCCGGCGAGTGCGGCGGGCCGTCCCCACCCCGTCCGGCGCCTGCGGACAGCCACGGCCGGGGACGGGCCCGCCGGGACGGGCCCCGCCGGGACGGGCCCGCGGCCGGTGACCGCGGACCCACCCCCGTACGGACTCAGCCGCGATCCCGCGGCCCCGCCAACCCCGCCTTCCTCAACGCGTCCGCCATCGCGCTGTTCGCCGGCGGCGGCCCCTGGCGGTCGCCGCCGCGCCCTCCGCCCCCGCCCTGCCCGCGCCGCTGCTGCGGACGTCCGCCGCGCTCGCCCCGACCGCCCTGCCCACCGCGCTCGCCGCGACCGCCCTGCCCACCGCGCTCGCCGCGGTCCGGACGCTCGCCGCGCTCGCGCCGCCCGCCGCCCTGGGACCGGGGCGCGGCCTCGTCGTCGAGTCGCAGCGTCAGCGAGATCCGCTTGCGCGGGATGTCGATGTCGAGGACCTTGACCTTCACGACGTCGCCGGGCTTCACCACATCGCGCGGGTCCTTCACGAACGTCCGCGACATGGCGGACACATGGACCAGCCCGTCCTGGTGGACGCCGATGTCCACGAAGGCCCCGAAGGCCGCGACATTGGTGACGACGCCTTCGAGGACCATCCCGGAGGCCAGGTCGCCGATCTTCTCGACGCCCTCCTTGAACGTGGCCGTCCTGAACGCGGGCCTCGGGTCCCGCCCCGGCTTCTCCAGCTCGCGCAGAATGTCCGTCACCGTCGGCAGACCGAACGTCTCGTCCACGAAGGCGTCCGGCCGCAGCGACCGCAGCACACCGGTGTTGCCGATCAGCGAGGCGACCTCGCCGCCCGCGGACTTCACCATCCGCCGGACCACCGGATACGCCTCCGGGTGCACACTGGACGCGTCCAGCGGATCGTCGCCGTCCCGGATCCGCAGGAAGCCCGCGCACTGCTCGTACGCCTTGGGGCCGAGCCGCGCCACATCCTTGAGCGCCTTGCGGGAGCGGAAGGGGCCGTTGGCGTCCCGGTGGGCCACGATGTTCTCGGCGAGACCCGCGCCGATGCCGGAGACCCGCGAAAGCAGCGGCGTGGACGCGGTGTTGACGTCGACGCCGACGCCGTTCACACAGTCCTCGACGACCGCGTCCAGCGAGCGCGACAGCTTCACCTCGGACAGGTCGTGCTGGTACTGGCCGACACCGATCGACTTGGGGTCGATCTTCACCAGCTCGGCCAGCGGGTCCTGGAGCCTGCGCGCGATGGAGACGGCACCGCGCAGGGACACGTCGAGTCCCGGCAGCTCCTGCGAGGCGAACGCGGACGCGGAGTACACGGACGCGCCCGCCTCCGAGACCATGACCTTCGTGAGCTTCAGCTCCGGATGCTTCGTGATCAGCTCACCCGCGAGCTTGTCGGTCTCCCGGGACGCCGTGCCGTTGCCGATCGCGACGAGATCGACGGAGTGCTCCTTCGCGAGCCGGGCCAGCTTGGCCAGCGACTCGTCCCACTTGTTCGCCGGCACATGCGGATAGACGGTGTCGGTGGCGACGACCTTGCCGGTCGCGTCGACGACGGCCACCTTCACACCCGTACGGAACCCGGGGTCCAGACCCAGCGTGGTCCGTGTCCCGGCGGGCGCGGCCAGCAGCAGATCCCGCAGGTTCGCCGCGAAGACCCGTACGGCCTCGTCCTCGGCGGCCGTACGCAGCCGCAGCCGCAGATCGATCCCGAGGTGGACGAGAATCCTGGTCCGCCACGCCCAGCGGACCGTGTCCGCGAGCCACTTGTCGGCGGGCCGCCCGCGGTCGGCCACCCCGAAGCGCCGGGCGACCGTGCTCTCGTACGAGGAGGGGCCGGGCTCGTCCCCCGAGGCCTCCGGCTCCAGGGTGAGGTCGAGCACCTCCTCCTTCTCACCGCGGAGCAGGGCGAGCACCCGGTGCGAGGGCAGCTCGGTGAACGGCTCGGCGAAGTCGAAGTAGTCGGCGAACTTGGCGCCCGGCCCCTCCGACGCGTTGTCCTTGCCCTCCCGCACCTTCGAGGCCAGCCGGCCGCGTGTCCACATCCGCTCCCGCAGCTCGCCGATCAGATCCGCGTCCTCGGAGAACCGCTCGGTGAGGATCGCGCGGGCACCCTCCAGCGCGGCGGCGGCGTCCGCCACCCCCTTGTCCGCGTCGACGAAGGCCGCGGCGGCGGCCGACGGCTCCCGGGAGGGATCGGTGAGCAGCCCCTCGGCCAGCGGTTCGAGACCGGCCTCGCGCGCGATCTGCGCCTTCGTCCGCCGCTTGGGCTTGAAGGGCAGATAGATGTCCTCCAGGCGCGCCTTGGTCTCGGCGCCCCGGATCTGCGCCTCCAGCGCGTCGTCCAGCTTGCCCTGTTCCCGTACGGACTCCAGGATCGCGGTCCGCCGCTCCTCCAGCTCGCGCAGATACCTCAGCCGCTCCTCCAGCGTGCGCAGCTGGGCGTCGTCGAGCATCTCGGTCGCCTCTTTGCGATACCGCGCGATGAACGGCACGGTCGACCCGCCATCCAGCAGCTCCACAGCCGCCTTGACCTGCCGCTCCCGTACGCCGAGCTCCTCGGCGATCCTGCCTTCGATGGACATCGTCACGGTTTTCCGACTCGCCTTCTCGTGCTGGCTGTGCTTGCGCCTGCATTCTGCCAAACCGGGCAGCTCCGGCGGCGCCCGCCGAATCCGGCGGCCGGGGATCGTGCCCGGTCGCGCGAGGTCGAGGCGGTTCCCCGGGGCACGACGACGGGCCGGGCGCGCGGCGTTTCGGTCCGTCAGTGATCGATCAGTCCCGGCGGAGCTGAACGCGCGCGGTGTCGCATAACGTCCCTCCATGGGATTCACGGCCGCTTGGGCGATCAGCGCCCACGAGGACACCGTCATCGCGGAGTTGGCGCCGCGCCTGCTGCCGGTCATCGAGGCGGAGCGCACCGATCCGGTCGCCCGGCGGCGCTGGGACCTGTGGCGGAGGATGCCGTTGCCCGACTACCGGACCTGGTACATCACCTACGGGACCGACCGTGACAGCCGGGAGGCCGAGGCGCTGCGTTCCTTCCAACTGCTGACCGCCACCGCTGAACGCATCACCGACATGTGTCACGGCGGGGGCGGGGGCTTCCAGGTGGAGGGCGATGTGTGGAAGCGCCAGCCCGATCCCTCGGTGATGTTCTTCTCCAGCCACCGCAGAACGTTCCCCGTCGGCTCGCTCTTCCACGCCATCGGCCCCGAACGCGCGGCCCAGCTGCCGGGCTGGTGCGGCAACTTCCTCCTCACCTCGCGCGAGGTCCGTGAAGCCCTGCCCCATGTGGAACGCGCGCTGACCTTCGGCCCCGGGGAACGCGCCGGCGTCGACGCCCAGGACTGGCTGGCCTACCGCCCCGACCACGAATCCGTCATCGACGGCCCTCTGCGCGTCTGGCACCAGGCGGCCAGGGCCCGCCACGGCCTGTGCGGACTGGCGCTGTACCTCAACTGACGTGAGGCCCGGCCCCCGTGAGGCCGCAGCCTCCGTGAGGCCCAGCCCCCATGAAACCCCGGGCCTGGTGACTGCCCGCGCCCGGAGCAGGCTCACATACGGGGGCACCTCACGGCGGGCCGCCCCGAACCCGCAGCGATCCCGTGCCCGGGGCGCCTCACGCCCCGCCCATCACCTCGGGGGGAAACGCGCCCGCGGCCACCGCCGGTCCCAGCATCACCTTCCCCAGCTCCGTCAGCCTCTCCACTCCCTCCGCGCCCAGACGCTCGTACGGCCCCCGGTCGATCCGGTCCGTGAGGTCCTCCAGCTCCGACCGGAGCCGTACACCCTCCCGCGTCAGCCCGCCGTCCTCGTCGAGGAGCCCCCGCTTCCGCAGCCGCTCCTGCGCCGCCTCCCAGTCGGCGGGCTGCCAGCCGCGGGTGGCGAGGACCCAGCGCCGGGCCATGCCCCGGCCGGTCGCCGTGTGGCTGACGAGCGCCTCCAGCGGGTCGAGTTCGAGCGCGAGGAGTGCCGCGAGATGGCTGTCGCCCCGGTGCTCGCGCAGCAGGCCCGCGGCATGCCAGTACGCGAGGTGCGGTTCGTCGGGGACGGGCAGGTCCGCGTACGCGGCGTACAGCGGCCGGGCGGGCCGGGCGCAGCCCTCCGCGGCCCGCAGCGCGAGCCGGGCCGCCTCCGCGAGTTCCGCGGAGGCGATCAGTTCCGGGCCGAGCAGCCGCCGCAGCGTGAGGTCGGCGGCCCGCAGCCGTGCGTCGAGGACGGCCGCCGGGGGCGCGAGGGACCATACGGCGGGCAGGTGCCGGGCGATCAACTCCTGGTTGAAGTGGTAGAACGCCGACGCGACCCTGCCGGGCCCGGCAGGGCCCATCGGCGCCGCGCGGGTCGCGACGTACGCGGCCTCCCAGCCGTGGATGCCGAGGGCGGCGGTCTCGTCGGCCAGATCGGGGGAGAAGTACACCGTCGAGTGCAGCGGATTGAGAACGTGGTGGCAGCGGCGGCCCATGCGCGCGAGTGAGATCTCCGTGGTCATACCGGTCAGGCTACTGACTGGTTGGTGCATGCAACAGATTCCGCCGGGGTGCTTACGGCACCCGGCGCGTCCGTGCCCGGGGGCACCACCGAAAGCCCGGAACCCCCACCCCAACCGCCCGGAACCCCACCGCACGGGATCCGGCACCGGGGCGCGCACCCGGCGCCCGAGTCGCGCCCCGGATCCGTCAAGCGCTCCAGGTGAACCGCGCCGCGCGCCGTTCCAGGAACGCGGCCACGCCCTCCGCGGTGTCGCCGCCCGGCCGCGCCTGCTCCGCCGCCCGCTCGCTCCAGTACGCGTCCCGGTCCGTGCGGCCCGTCGCGAACTCCTTCGCCGCCGCCTGGGTGAGCTGCGAGCGCGAGACGAGGACACGGGTGAACTCCGCGACCCGCTTGTCGAGTTCACCGGGAGGCAGCACCTCGTCGACCAGACCGGTGCGCAGCGCCCGTTCCGTGTCGATCAACTCGCCCGAGAACAGCAGATACTTGGCGGCCGAGGGGCCCACCAGCGAGACCAGCCGCCTGGTGGAGGAGGCAGGGTAGACGATCCCGAGCCTCGCCGGGGTCACCCCGAACAGCGCGTCCGTCTCCGCGAACCGCAGATCGCAGGCACCGGCCAGCTGGCAGCCGCCGCCGACGCAGTGCCCGCGCACGGCCGCGAGCGTCGGCTTGGGGAAGGCGGAGAGCGCCTCCTCGGCCCGTACCGCCAGGGCCTGCGGGGAGTCAGCGGGCCCGGCCGGCGGCTCCCGCAGAGAGGAGATGTCGGCCCCGGCGCAGAAGGTGGGCCCGGCGCCGGTCAGGACCAGCGCGCGGACGTCCGGGTCCCCGGCGAGGCGGTCCAGCAACCTCGGCACCGCCCGCCACATCCCGGCCGTCATGGCGTTGCGCTTGGCGGGGTTGCTGATGACGACGGTGGCGACGCCGTCCGCGACGGTGTGCGTCACCTGCGGCTCCGGCACCGGCAGGGGCGCATGACGGGCTGAGTCCATGCGCCGGATGCTATCCGCCGCGGCTCGACCTACGATCGAGTAGGAGTGCGAGGAGGTGGCGGCCATGGCCGGGACGAGCGATGAGCCCCGAAAGCTCAAACGCAGCTTCGGACTGCTGGCGGTGCTGGGCTCGATCCTCGTCGTCGCGGGGATCGTGGGCCTGATCTACACCGGGGTCGCGACCCTCACATCGATGCTGGTCTTCGGCTGGCTGCTGCTGATCGGCGGACTGGTCGGCCTGGTGCACGCGATCGAGTCGCGCGGCAGCGAGTACTTCTGGCTGGCCGTGGTGGTCGCCGCGCTGAACATCGCCGCGGGTGTGGTCGTCATCCGCCATCCCCAGGGCTCGGCCGAGGCGCTGACCCTCTTCGCCGCGCTGCTCTTCCTGACCGGAGGGCTGTTCCGGCTGGTGGGGTCCCTGGTGGTGAAGGGCCCGCAGTTCGGCTGGACCCTGCTCCAGGGAGTGCTCGGGGTGCTGCTGGGCATCCTGGTCCTCGGCAACTGGCCGGAGAGCAGCCGCTACGTCCTCGGCCTGTTCTTCTCGCTGGTGCTGCTCTTCGACGGCCTCGGGCTGCTCGCCATCGGCGTCGGCGGCCGCCGGATCGTCAAACTGGTCGCCGAACCCGAGGTGCACACGGGACCCGAGGGGCCGTACGGACCGCAGTGATCCCGGCCGGGTGCGCGGACGGACGGCCCGGGTTCCGGACGGTGCCAGGAAGAGATCCCGGAAGGGGTCAGGGACAGTCGCTCGGCCGCTCGGGTCGCGCGAACGCGGTCAAAAGGGGTCGATTGACGCTGACTTCTGTTCAGGATCGGGGTCCCCGCCCGCTCACTGCCGACACTTGTCACCCGAAGGCCAGTGGCAGTCGATCCGAGGGTGGGTACGGACCATGGAGAGCCGCGGGAGCGTCCCGGCCCGGCCGTCTGCGTACGACGAGGGTGTGTGGCGGTTCACCGCACCCTCGGTCGACGCCTCCGTCCCCCGGGCCCGGCACGCCGTACGGGACCTGCTGCGCCGCCAGGGGGTGCCGGGGAGGGACGAGATCCTCCAGGGGCTGCTGCTGATCGTCTCCGAGCTGGTCACCAACGCGGTGAAGCACGCGGCCCTGCTCTCGCCGGAGGTCGCCGTCGAGGTCGCGATCGCGGCCGGGCGGATCAGGGTCTCCGTCGAGGACAACCACCCCTACCGGCCGAAGGCGCTGGAGACCGACTGGCGTCAGACCGGCGGCCGGGGGCTGCTGCTCGTCCGGGAGATCACGCTGGAGGCGGGCGGGACGTGCGACGTCGAGCACACCGCGAGCGGCGGCAAGGTCGTCTGGGCCGAGATGCCGCTGGGGCCGCCGGGACGCACCCCCGGCCAGGGCGGCGACACCGTCTCCCTGCCGGGCCCGATGCCGCCGCCGGAGCGGGTCACCAGCCGCCGGCCGGACCCGTCAGCTCCCTGACCGCCGGACGTGCCGCGTCCAGCACCGTCATGAACCACGCCGAGAAGGGCGCGGACGCATGGCGCTCGGCCAGCTCGCCCGGGGTGACGAAGGCCGTCTCGCCGACCTCCTCCGGGTCCGGCCGCGGTGCGCCCCGCAGCATTCCGACGAACAGGTGGTTGTACTCCTGCTCGACCAGGCCCGAGTCCGGGTCCGGGTGGTTGTAGCGGACCGTGCCCGCCTCGGCGAGCAGCGAGGGCGAGATCCCCAGCTCCTCGTGCGTACGCCGGGCGGCCGCCGCGAAGGGGGACTCGCCGGGGTACGGATGCCCGCAGCAGGTGTTCGACCAGACACCGGGGGAGTGGTACTTCCCGAGCGCGCGGCGCTGGATCAGCAGCCGTCCCCGCTCGTCGAAGAGGAACACGGAGAACGCCCGGTGCAGCCGGCCCGGCGCCTGGTGGGCGGAGAGCTTCTCCGCGGTGCCGATGGTGTTGCCGTCTTCGTCGACCAGTTCGAGCAGGATCGCTGGTGGTGCGCCGTTCGAAGCGGTGTCGGGGGCGGTTGCTGGTGAGGTCGGCATAACCATCCTTCGCATCGGTGCTCGGCCCTTGAGGGGCCTGCTCAAGTCTGCCGTACAAAAGCGGCTTGTCCGCACTTCGGCAGCCCGGGCATGTCCGGGGCCGAGGCCCCGGCGCGCGGGCGGGAGGGTCGTCCGCCGCAGTCGCCCGAAGGCCCCCGGCTACCGGATCGTGCCCCGCGTTCCGCTCCGGGAACCCTCGGGCGAGGGCGGCCGAACCGGTGATCCGGCTCCGCCACCGCGGTGGCCCCGCGAGCGAAGGGACCACAGGGGCCGTGCGGCCTCCGCGGTCACCCCGGCGGAGCACCGAGGGACCGGCCGCTCCCGGCGGCCCGCCCTCAGGCTCCCGAGACCCCGGGGCTCGCCCCCGGGCTCCCGGCCTCAGTGGCAGAGTCTCGCCTCGTGCTCCGCGTGGCCCGCCGGCTCAAGCTGGAAGGTGCAGTGCTCGACGTCGAAGTGGTCGCCGAGGCACCCCTGGAGGTCGTGCAGCATCTTCTCGTGGCCGATGGTGTCCAGTACGTCCTGGGCCACCACGATGTGCGCGGAGAGCACCGGCATGCCGGACGTGATCGTCCAGGCGTGCAGATCGTGGACCTCCTCCACCCCGGGCAGGGCGACGAGGTGCGCCCGTACCTCGTCCATGTCCACGCCCTTGGGCGCTGCCTCCAGCAGGACGTTCAGCGTCTCCCGCAGCAGCTTCAGGGTGCGGGGCACGATCATCAGCCCGATCACCAGGGACGCGATCGGGTCGGCGGCCTGCCAGCCGGTGGTGATGATGACCGTGGCGGAGATGAGCACGGCGACCGAGCCGAGCGCGTCGTTCAGCACCTCCAGATAGGCGCCGCGCACATTCAGGCTCTCCTTCTGGCCGCGCATCAGCAGCGACAGGGAGATCAGGTTGGCGACCAGGCCGACCAGGGCGAAGACGATCGTCAGCCCGCCCTTGGTCTCGGTGGGGGTGATGAACCGCTCCACCGCCTCGTAGAGCACATAGCCGCCGACACCGAGCAGCAGGAGACAGTTGGCGAGCGCGGCGAGTATCTCGGCCCGCGCGAATCCGAAGGTGCGATTGGTGCTCGGCGGCCGGTTGGCGAAGTGGATGGCGAGCAGCGCCATCGCGAGGCCGATGCCGTCCGTCGCCATATGGGCGGCGTCGGCGACCAGGGCGAGCGAACCGGTGACGATGCCACCGACGATCTCCAGGACCATCACGCCCAGGGTGATCGACAGCGCGATGCGCAGGCGCCCCCGGTACGCCGCGGCGGCGGTTCCCGTCGGCGGCGGTCCCCCGTGGGAATGTCCGTGCGCGTGCCCGTGGTCGTGCCCAGCCCCCATGGCAAGTGCCTCCCGGTCGTCGGAATCGATCTCCCGAGACCTCAGTCAACTACGGGTGGGGGGTATGTGGCAACACGGCACTGAACACCGTTGTCATATCGCCTGACCTGCGGAAACGACCCGCAGGTCAGAAGGCTGGAGAGATCCCGGTCGGGTGTGGGGCAGCTACGCCGAAGGCCGTGCCGGACATCGTCCGGCACGGCCTCGTGGGCTGTTCGCGTGGCTAACGACGGCGCGCCTCCGGGTGTCGCAGGCACCAGCCCTCCCAGGCGGACTCGACCATGTCGCGCACCCCCCGCGACGCCGTCCACCCCAGCTCCTCGCCGATCAGATCGACCGAGGCGACGGCCTTCGCCGCGTCGCCGGGCCGGCGCGGCTCGACCACCGGCTCCAGGTCGTACCCGGTGACCTCGCCCACCAGATCGGCCAGCTCACGCACCGAGACCCCGACGCCCCGGCCGATGTTCAGCGTGAGATCGCCCGCGTCGTCCCGCTCGGCCAGCCGGCGGGCCACCGTGAGATGCGCGTCGGCGAGATCCGCGACATGGATGTAGTCACGGACGCACGTGCCGTCGGGGGTCGGATAGTCGTCGCCGAAGATCCGCGGGGACTCACCGCGCGTGATCCGGTCGAAGAACATCGGGATGATGTTGAACACTCCCGTGTCCGCCAGCTCGGGACCGGCCGCACCCGCCACATTGAAGTAGCGCAGACAGGCCGTCGACAGGGAGTGCGCCCGGCCCGTCGCCCGGACCAGCCACTCCCCGGCCAGCTTGGTCTCGCCGTACGGGTTGATCGGCACACAGGGGGCCGACTCCGGGATCACGGCAAGGTCCGGAACCCCGTACACCGCCGCCGACGACGAGAAGAGGAACCTGCGCACCCCGGCTTTGACCACCGACTCCAGCAGCACGGTCAGCCCGTGCACATTCTCCCTGTAGTAGTGCAGTGGCTGCTCGACCGACTGTCCGACCTGCTTCTTCGCCGCGAGATGAACAACACCCGTGACGCCGTGCTCGGCGAAGGTGTGATCCAGCACATCGCGGTCCAGGACCGCCCCCCGTACAAGCGGAACGTCCTTGGGTAGCCTCTCGACGACCCCCGACGACAGGTCGTCGAGGACGACGACCCGCTCACCCGCCTCCGTCATGGCCCGCGCCACGTGCGCGCCGATGTATCCCGCTCCACCTGTGATCAGCCAAGTCATGGCCGCCAGCCTAGGGCCTGAGCCGTCGATCCCGGCGGGCTCGCGGACACTCTCCCCGCGGCTTCTCGCGCGGGCCGTCCCGCCGTCTTCCCGGCCGCTCTCTGCGCGGAGCGCCGTTCCCCATTGTCTGTTTGTTCCGTCCTGATACCCCGCGCCCTCCGGGTACGGTACGGAGACACCCGGTGGCGGCCCCGCGCCCCGTACAGGGCGCGGTTTGTGGGCCGGGCGCCCGATCGACGATGATGATCTCCGGGCGGGGGCCTTCCGGGGGTCCCGCCGTGTCGGGCGGCCGCGAACTGCCGGTGAGCGACCGCCTGAACACATCCGATAGCCTCTGCCGACGAGCCGCCGCCCGTGCACCGGGCCGAGCCGCCGCGCATCCGCACCCTCGGTTCCAAGGAGTGAGTTCGTCTGTCGACCGCCATCCTCACCGGTCCGCCCGTGCCCGGATCGTCGCTCGAGGGCGATCTGCGGTCGCTGGGCTTCGACGTACGGGTCTCACCGGGCACGGATGAGACCGCCGCGCTGCTCGCCTCCGTCCCGGCCGCCGAACGCGTCGCCGTGGTCGACACCCGTTTTGTCGGGCATGTCCACTCGCTGCGCCTGGGCCTCACGGACCCCCGCTTCCCGGCCGCCGCGATCCCCGGCGCGCTGACGGCGCAGCCCGAGGCACGGGGAGCGCTCACCCGGGCCCTCACGGGCTCCGTCCTGGCCGAAAACGCGCCCTCCGCCCCCGTGGCCCGAACCGGGGGCGACGGCGCCGTGGAGACCTCGCCGCGCTCCGCCACCGTCCACGCGGGGCTCCCGGACCGGCTCGCCGACGCGCTCGCCGCCGGCGGCACCGCCGTGCACCGCCCCGAGCTGGGGTCCCTGGTCGCCACCGTGCCCGAGGACCCCCAGGGGCGCAACGAGGCGCGCCAGGCGGTCGCCGCCGTCGACGACGAGGCCGTACGGCTGCGCTCCGCGGTCAAGGCCCGCGACGGCTTCTTCACCACGTTCTGCATCAGCCCCTACTCGCGCCATCTCGCCCGCTGGTGCGCCCGCCGGGGGCTCACCCCCAACCAGGTCACCACCGCGTCCCTGGTCACCGCGCTGATCGCGGCGGGCGCCGCCGCCACCGGCACCCGCGGCGGATTCATCGCCGCCGGAATGCTCCTCCTGTTCTCTTTTGTCCTCGACTGCGCCGACGGACAACTCGCCCGCTACTCCCTCCAGTACTCCACGATGGGCGCCTGGCTCGACGCCACGTTCGACCGCGCCAAGGAGTACGCCTACTACGCGGGCCTCGCCCTCGGCGCCGCCCGCGGCGCGGACGACGTGTGGGCCCTCGCCCTCGCGGCGATGGTCCTCCAGACCTGCCGGCACGTCGTGGACTTCTCCTTCAACGAGGCCAACCACGACGCGGTGTCCAACACCAGCCCCACCGCCGCCCTCTCCGACCGGCTCGACAGCGTCGGCTGGACGGTCTGGGTCCGCCGCATGATCGTGCTCCCGATCGGCGAGCGCTGGGCCATGATCGCCGTGCTCACCGCCGTCACCACCCCCCGGATCGTCTTCTACGCCCTGCTGGCCGGCTGCTCCTTCGCCGCCTGCTACACCACCGCCGGCCGGCTGCTGCGCTCCGTGACCCGCAAGGCCCGCAGGACCGAGCGCGCCACCCGCGCCCTGGCGGACCTCGCCGACTCCGGCCCCCTCGCCGAGGCCGTCGCCCGCGCGGGCCGCCGGCTCGTGCGCGCCCTGCCCGCGATGGCGCCCCCGGCGATCGCCCTCCTCGGGGGCACGGTCCTGGTCGCCGCCGCCGCGCTGAGCGACCACGGCTCGTATCTCCCCCTCGCCGCGGCCGTCCTCTACGCGATCACCTCCGGTCTGGCCGTCGCCCGCCCGCTGGGGGGCCCGCTCGACTGGCTGGTCCCCCCGGTGTTCCGGGCCGCCGAGTACGGCGCCGTCCTGGCGTTCGCCGTCCGCGCGGACACGGACGGGGCCCTGCCCGCGGCCTTCGGCCTGGTTGCGGCCGTCGCCTACCATCACTACGACACGGTGTACCGCATTCGCGGTGGCACGGGCGCGCCGCCGCGTGCCCTGGTGCGTGCCATCGGCGGACACGAGGGCCGGATCCTGGCCGTCGCGCTGCTGGCCGCCCTGGTCGCCGCCCGGGACTTCACCATCGCGCTGACGGCGCTCGCGGTCGCCGTCGCACTCGTGGTGCTGGTGGAGAGCATCCGCTTCTGGGTGTCCTCCGCAGCACCCGCCGTACATGACGAAGGAGAACCCGCATGATCGGCCTCGTACTGGCAGCCGGTGCCGGACGGCGTCTTCGCCCCTACACCGACACGCTTCCGAAGGCCCTCGTGCCCGTCGGCCCCGAGCAGGACGGTGCCGCGAAGACGGTTCTCGACCTCACCCTCGCCAACTTCGCCGAGATCGGCATCACCGAGGCCGCGATCGTCGTCGGCTACCGCAAGGAAGCCGTCCGCGAACGCCAGGCGGCCCTGGAGGCCGCGTACGGCGTCAGACTCACCCTCGTCGAGAATGACAAGGCCGAGGAGTGGAACAACGCCTACTCCCTGTGGTGCGCCCGTGACATCCTGCGAGAGGGAGTCATTCTCGCCAACGGCGACACCGTCCACCCCGTCTCCGTCGAGCGCACCCTGCTCGACGCCCGCGGCGGCGGACGGAAGATCATCCTCGCCCTCGACACGGTGAAGCGCCTCGCCGACGAGGAGATGAAGGTGATCACCGAGGACGGCAGGGGAGTGCGCCGGATCACCAAGCTGATGGACCCGGCGACCGCGACCGGCGAGTACATCGGCGTCACCCTGATCGAGGCCGAGGCCGCCGCGGAGCTGGCCGACGCGCTCAAGGCCACGTACGAGCGCGACCCCGACCTGTACTACGAGGACGGCTACCAGGAGCTGGTGAACCGCGGCTTCACCATCGACGTGGCCCCCATCGGGGACGTGAAGTGGGTGGAGATCGACAACCACGACGACCTCGCGAAGGGCCGTGAGATCGCGTGCCAGTACTGACCCGGCTCATTCCGTCGCCCGTCGTCGTCGACATCAGGCCGGGTGCGCTGGACGATCTGGCGACCATCCTCGCCGACCAGCGCATCTCCACATCCGGCAAGCTCGCCGTCGCCATCAGCGGCGGCTCCGGACGCGCGCTGCGCGACCGGCTCGCCCCGGCCCTGCCCGGCGCCGACTGGTACGAGGTGAACGGCGGCACCATCGACGCCGCCGTCGAGCTGGCCGACTCCATCAAGGGCAAGCGCTACGACGCCGTCGTGGGCCTCGGCGGCGGCAAGATCCTCGATGTGGCGAAGTACGCGGCGGCCCGGGTGGGCCTGCCGATGGTCTCCGTCGCCACCAACCTCGCACACGACGGCATCTGTTCACCGGTGGCCACCCTCGACAACGACAACGGCCGCGGTTCCTACGGTCTGCCCACCCCGATCGCCATGGTCATCGACCTCGACGTGATCCGGGACGCCCCGCCCCGGTTCATCCGCTCCGGCATCGGCGACACGATCTCCAACCTCTCCGCGATCGCCGACTGGGAACTCTCCCACGCCGTCAACGGCGAACCGGTCGACGGACTGGCCGCCGCCATGGCCCGTACGGCGGGCGAGTCCGTCCTGCGCCACCCGGCGGGCATCGGCGACGACGCGTTCCTCACCGTCCTCGCCGAGGCCCTCGTCCTCACCGGTATCGCCATGTCGATCAGCGGGGACACCCGGCCGTCGTCCGGGGCCTGCCACGAGATCAGCCACGCCTTCGACCTGCTGTATCCGCAGCGCGCCGCGAGCCACGGCGAACAGGTCGGTCTCGGCGCGGCCTTCGCCATGCATCTGCGCGGCGCCACCGAGCAGTCCGGTCTCTTCGCCGAGGTGCTGCGCAGGCACGGACTCCCGGTGCTGCCCGAGGAAATCGGGTTCGGCGCAGACGAGTTCGTCCGGGCGGTGGAGTACGCGCCGCAGACCAGGCCGGGCCGCTTCACCATCCTTGAGCACCTTGACCTCACCACCGATCAGATCAGGGACGCGTACGCCGACTATGCCAAGACCATCCGTAGCTGAACTCCGCCCGGTCGTTCACCCGGAGGGAGTGAAGGACCGGAGAAGCGGCGAGCACTGGGCCGGACGCCTGTACATGCGAGAGATCTCGCTGCACATCGATCCGTATCTGGTGAACACCAGAATCACGCCCAACCAGCTGACCTATCTCATGGTCGTGGTGGGCGTGATCGGCGGAGCCACCCTGCTGATCCCCGGGCTGACCGGCGCGATCGTCACCGTGGTGCTGTTCCAGGTCTATCTGCTGCTCGACTGCGTGGACGGCGAGGTCGCCCGCTGGCGCAAGCAGACGTCGATCACCGGGGTCTATCTCGACCGGATCGGCCACTACCTCTGCGAGGCGGCCCTCCTGGTCGGCTTCGGCGTCCGCGGCGCCGATGTCCTCGGCGACGGACGGGCCGAGTGGCTGTGGGCGTTCCTCGGCACGGTCGCCGCGCTCGGCGCGATCCTGATCAAGGCCGAGACCGATCTGGTCGACGTGGCACGCCAGCGCAGCGGGCTGCCCGCCGTCAAGGACGAGGCGTCCGTGCCCCGCTCCTCCGGTCTGGCGCTCGCCCGCCGCGCCGCCGCCGCCCTCAAGTTCCACCGGCTCGTCGGCGGAATCGAGGCCAGTCTGTTCATCCTGCTGGCGGCCGTCCTCGACGCGGTCCGGGGCGACCTGTTCTTCACCCGCCTCGGGATCGCGATCCTCGCCGGTATCGCCGTCGTGCAGACGCTGCTGCACCTCGTGTCCATCCTCGCCTCCAGCAGGCTCAGGTGACGGCGGGCCTCACGCTCGGCGCGGTCGTCCTGACGATGGGCGACCGCCCCGGCGATCTGCGCGCGCTGCTGGACTCGGTCGCCCGGCAGAAGGGCGACCCGATCGAGGTCGTCGTGGTCGGCAACGGCGCGCCCGTCACCGGCGTCGAGGACTTCCCGGCCGTACGCACCGTGGAACTGCCGGAGAACCTCGGCATCCCGGGCGGCCGCAATGTGGGCATCGAGGCCTTCGGCCCCGCGGGCTCCGAGGTCGACGCGCTGCTGTTCCTCGACGACGACGGGCTGCTGCCCGACCCCGGCACGGCCGAACGGGTGCGCGAGGCCCTCGCCGCCGATCCACGGCTCGGGATCATCAGCTTCCGGATCGCCGACCCGGAGACCGGGCTCACCCAGCGCCGCCACGTCCCGAGGCTGCGGGCGTCCGACCCGATGCGCTCCTCGCGGGTCACGACCTTCCTCGGGGGCGCCAACGCCGTACGCACCCGGCTGCTCGCCGAGGTCGGAGCGCTGCCGGGCGAGTTCTTCTACGCCCATGAGGAGACCGATCTCGCCTGGCGCGCGCTGGACGCGGGATGGATGATCGACTACCGCTCCGACATGGTGCTGTTCCACCCGACGACGCCCCCGTCCCGGCACGCGGTCTACCACCGGATGGTGGCCCGCAACCGGGTCTGGCTGGCACGCCGCAATCTGCCCGTGCCCCTGGTCCCGCTGTATCTCGGCGTCTGGGTGCTCGTGACCCTCGGCCGCCGGCCGTCGGCCCCGGCCCTGAAGTCATGGCTGGGGGGCTTCTCGGAGGGCTGGCGCAAACCCTGCGGCCCGCGCCGGCCCATGAAGTGGCGTACCGTGTGGCGGCTCACCCGACTGGGCCGCCCTCCCGTGATCTGACAAGCTTGGGCCTTGAGAGCTTCGGGCGCGGCCGGGAATCCGGCGGCGCCCGCGGCCGCGCCCCCTTTGCCGCGCATCTCGAAGACGAAAGTTTCCACTTGTGAGTGACACAACCCAAGACGGTGCGGTCGCGACGACCGCACGGCCGTCCGCCGACGACTCACTGTCCCCGGCGCAGCTCGCCGCCAAGTACGGTCTGGCGGTCAGCGGTGCCCGCCCGGGGCTGGTCCAGTACGTTCGGCAGCTGTGGGGCCGGCGCCACTTCATCCTCGCGTTCTCGCAGGCCAAGCTGACGGCCCAGTACAGCCAGGCGAAGCTCGGCCAGCTGTGGCAGGTGGTCACCCCCCTGCTCAACGCGGCCGTGTACTACTTCATCTTCGGGCTGATCCTGAACTCCGGAAGGGGCATGAGCAAGGAGGTCTTCATCCCCTTCCTCGTGACCGGCGTCTTCGTCTTCACCTTCACCCAGAGCTCGGTGATGGCCGGGGTCCGGTCCATCTCGGGCAATCTCGGCCTTGTGCGCGCGCTGCACTTCCCGCGGGCGTCCCTGCCCATCTCGCTCGCGCTCCAGCAGCTCCAGCAGCTGCTGTTCTCCATGATCGTCCTGGTGCTGATTGCCATCGGCTTCGGCAGCTATCCGCAGCTGTCCTGGCTGCTGATCGTGCCCGCGCTCGTCCTCCAGTTCGGGTTCAACACCGGTCTCGCGCTGATCATGGCCCGCCTCGGCAGCAAGACGCCCGACCTGGCCCAGCTGATGCCGTTCATCATGCGGACCTGGATGTACGCGTCCGGTGTGATGTTCTCCATCCCGGTGATGCTCAAGGACAAGCCCGCCTGGATCGCCGACATCCTCCAGTGGAACCCGGCCGCGGTCTACATGGACCTCGTCCGCTTCGCCCTGATCGACGGGTACGGCTCCGAGAACCTGCCGCCGCACATCTGGGCCTTCGCGCTGGGCTGGGCGATCCTGTTCGGCGTCTTCGGGTTCGTGTACTTCTGGAAGGCCGAGGAGCGCTACGGCCGTGGCTGAGGACACCGACCCCGGACGGGTTCCCACCGTCATCGCGGACGACGTCCACATCGTCTACCGGGTCCGCGGCGCGGCCGGCGGCAAGGGCAGCGCCACCGCGGCCCTCAGCCGGATCGTCAAGCGGCCCAAGGGCGAGCGGCGCGGTGTCCGTACGGTGCACGCGGTGCGGGGTGTCAGCTTCACCGCCCACCGCGGCGAGGCGATCGGCCTGATCGGCACCAACGGCTCCGGCAAGTCGACCCTGCTGCGGGCCATAGCCGGACTGCTGCCCACGGAGAAGGGCAAGGTCTACACGGACGGCCAGCCCTCGCTGCTCGGTGTCAACGCCGCGCTGATGGGCGATCTGACCGGTGAGCGCAATGTGGTCCTGGGCGGCCTGGCGATGGGCATGTCACGCGAGGAGATCCGCGACCGCTACCAGGGGATCGTCGACTTCTCCGGCATCAACGAGAAGGGCGACTTCATCACCCTGCCCATGCGGACCTACTCCTCGGGCATGGGCGCGCGCCTCAGATTCGCCATCGCGGCGGCCAAGGACCACGACGTCCTGATGATCGACGAGGCGCTGGCGACGGGCGATCGCAGGTTCCAGATCCGTTCCGAGCAGCGGATCCGCGAGCTGCGCAAGCACGCCGGCACGGTGTTCCTGGTCAGCCACAGCCTCGGCTCCATCCGGGATACCTGCGACCGGGTCCTGTGGCTGGAGAAGGGCGTCCTGATGATGGACGGGCCCACGGCCGACGTCCTCAAGGCGTACGAGGCGGAGACCCGGAAGTAGAACGGGACCGGCACGCAGCGACCCCAGGGGGCCGGAGAGCGTCCGGCCCCGATCAAGGCCCCCGCCATGGCATCCGGACGGGGGTCTTCCTGCGTCTTGCCCGTCGAAGGCGACGCCCGCGGGCCGGGTCCGGCACGCTTGCCCGGAGCGTCGGCCGCCCGTCAAGTCCGCGGCCCCGAGGGAAGGTTGACCCTTGATGCGATGTTCTTGCAACGACCGGAACACCCCTGCGTATCAGTGGGCGTTGTACAACGTAAGCTGTACGGATGCTGAATCACGGCAAGTGGGGCGATACGCCCTGGGCGCCCTGTCCGGAGGGCGGTCACCGAGCAGTCGGGAACACCGGCGGCGTGTCCGAAATAGGATGGATTGGATCGGCAGTGTAGAACGGGAGATGTGACGGCAATGATCGAAAATCTCCAGCTCCGCGAGGCTTTCGCCGTCCCCGCAGCAGGCAGCCCCGTATGACCGGCACCCGACAACAGCGCGCGGCCTCCCCGGCGGACCCCGCGCGCGCCACCCTCGACAAGGCCGCGCACGAGAACTTCCCCGTGGCCCCCTTCTTCCTGCCCCGGGCCTGGCGCGACGACCTCATGGCCCTGTACGGCTACGCCCGTCTCGTCGACGACATCGGCGACGGCGATCTCGCGCCCGGTGGCGCGGACGCCCGCCGGCTCGGTGTCGACCCCGCCGACGCGGACGACCGCCTCACCGTGCTCGACGCCCTCGAAACCGATCTGCGGCGCGTCTTCGACCCCGCGGGGGAGCCGCGCCATCCGCTGCTGAGCGCCCTCCGCCCGGCCGTGCGCCGGCGTTCGCTCACCCCCGCGCCGTTCACCGCCCTGATCGAGGCGAACCGGCAGGACCAGCTGGTGCGGCGCTACGAGACCTACCGGGAACTGGCGGCCTACTGCGAACTGTCCGCCAACCCCGTGGGGCGGCTGGTGCTCCAGGTCACCGGGACCGCCACCCCCGAGCGGCTGCGCCGCTCCGACGCCGTATGCACCGCCCTGCAGATCATCGAGCACCTGCAGGACGTGACCGAGGATCTCGCCCGTGACCGGATCTATCTGCCCGCCGAGGACATGCGGCGGTTCCATGTCACCGAGGCCGATCTCAAGGAACCCTCCGGGGGGGCCTCGGTGCGCGCCCTGATCGCCTTCGAGGCGGACCGGGCCCGCCGGCTGCTGGACGAGGGGCTGCCCCTCGTGGGCAGCGTCCACGGCAGGCTGCGGCTGCTGCTCGCCGGCTTCACCGGCGGCGGGTACGCCGCCCTCGCCGCGATCGCCGCCGCCGGATACGACGTACTGCCCGGACCGCCCAAACCCGCCAAGGCGACGCTGCTGCGTGAAATGGCGGCCGTCTTGCGAAGAGCGCGTAGAGAGGGGTGAGCCGGACGATGGAGGGACCCACCAGCGTATCGGCGCCGGTGCAGGCCGCTTACAGCTACTGCGAGGCCGTCACCGGCCAGCAGGCACGTAACTTCGCCTACGGCATCAGACTGCTGCCGACCGGCAAACGGCACGCCATGTCCGCGCTGTACGCGTTCTCGCGGCGCGTCGACGACATCGGCGACGGGCCGCTGACGGCGGACGCCAAGCGGGAGCGGCTGGAGGCCACCCGCGAACTGCTGGAGCGCGTACGCGGGGACGCCGTCGCCGAGGACGACACCGACCCCGTGGCCGTGGCCCTGGCGGACGCGTCCCGGCGCTTCCCGATCCCGCTCGACGGACTCGACGAACTCATCGACGGCGTCCTGATGGACGTGCGCGGCGAGACATATGAGACCTGGGACGACCTCAAGGTGTACTGCCGCTGTGTCGCGGGAGCGATCGGGCGGCTCTCGCTCGGCGTTTTCGGAACCCAGGACGGCGCGCGCGGCACCGAACGCGCCGCCGAGTACGCCGACACCCTCGGGCTCGCCCTGCAACTCACCAACATCCTCAGGGACGTTCGCGAGGACGCCGCCAACGGGCGCACCTATCTGCCCGCCGACGACCTCGCCAAGTTCGGCTGCTCCGCGGGCTTCCACGCCGCGACCCCGCCGTCCGGCTCCGACTTCGCCGGGCTCGTCCACTTCGAAGTGCGCCGCGCCCGCACGCTCTTCGCCGAGGGCTACCGGCTGCTGCCCATGCTCGACCGCCGCAGCGGCGCCTGCGTCGCCGCGATGGCCGGGATCTACCGCCGGCTCCTCGACCGCATCGAACGCGACCCCGAGGCCGTGCTGCGCGGCCGGGTCTCGCTGCCCGGCAGGGAGAAGGCGTACGTCGCCGTGCGCGGCCTCTCCGGCCTCGACGCCCGGCACGTCAACCGGCAGGGCCCCCGGGGGCGTGCCTGATGACTCAGTCGCGCGGGTGTCACCCGATGCCGTATCCGTACACAATTGACTGGGACGCAACCGTATCCACCGACACGGCGTCCCAGAACCCGACGGCCCGAGGGGAGGTCGCATGACGGACGACGACATGCGGTCCCGGCACGCGGTGGTGGTCGGCGGCGGCCTCGCCGGAGTCACCGCCGCGCTCCAGCTCGCCGATGCGGGGGTCGGCGTCACACTCGTCGAAGGCCGCCCGCGACTGGGCGGCCTCGCCTTCTCCTTCCAGCGCGGCGACCTCACCGTCGACAACGGCCAGCACGTCTATCTGCGCTGCTGCACCGCCTACCGCTGGTTCCTGGAGCGGGTCGGCGGTGCCGCTCTCGCCCCCGTGCAGGAACGGTTGGACGTGCCCGTGCTCGACGTCGGGCGGTCCGGCCGGCCCCGGCTCGGACGGCTGCGCCGCACCGCGCTGCCCGTACCGCTCCACCTCGCGGCCTCCCTCGCCGGCTATCCGCATCTCTCGCTCGCCGAGCGGGCGTCCGTCTCACGGGCCGCCCTGGCACTCGGCAGGCTCGATCCCGCCGACCCCGCGCTCGACGGCATCGACTTCGCGACCTGGCTCAGCCGCCAGGGCCAGTCGCCGCGCGCCATCGAGGCCCTGTGGGACCTCGTCGGCGTGGCGACCCTGAACGCCAGGGCGCCCGACGTCTCCATGGCCCTGGCCGCCATGGTCTTCAAGACCGGGCTGCTCTCCGAGCCCGGAGCCGCCGACATCGGCTGGGCCCACGTCCCGCTCGGCGACCTCCACGACACCCTCGCCCGCAAGGCCCTCGACGCCGCCGGTGTCCGCACCGAGATCTCCACCCGGGTCCGCGGCGTCCGTCGCGCGGAGCACGGGGGCTGGCGCGTCGAGACAGGCGGAGCACCGCTGGAGGCCGACACCGTCGTCCTCGCCACCGCACAGCGCGAAACCCGTGCCCTGCTGCCCGACGGAGCGCTGGAAGCCCCCGACCGGCTCCTCGACATCGGCACCGCGCCCATCCTCAACGTCCATGTCCTGTACGACCGCAAGGTGCTGCGCCGGCCGTTCTTCGCCGCGCTCGGCTCCCCGGTCCAGTGGGTCTTCGACCGCACCGAGGCATCCGGGCTCGGAGAAGGCCAGTACCTGGCGGTCTCCCAGTCCGCCGCCCAGCACGAGATCGACGCGCCCGTGGCCGAGCTGCGCAAGCGGTATCTGCCCGAGCTGGAACGGCTGTTGCCGCCCACCCGGCAGGCGCGGGTGCGCGACTTCTTCGTCACCAGGGAGCGCACGGCCACCTTCGCGCCCGCTCCCGGTGTCGGCAGGCTCCGCCCCGGGGCCCGCACCCGCGTGCCGGGCCTGTACCTTGCGGGCGCGTGGACCGCCACCGGCTGGCCCGCGACCATGGAGGGTGCGGTACGCAGCGGATTCACCGCTGCCGCCGCCGCGCTCCAGGCTCTCGGCCGTCCCCATGAACACCCTCTCAAGGAGGCGGCGTGAGCCCACGTACCGGAGTAACCGGAGCAACCGAAACCAGGGGAGAGACCGTGCCGACTGTGCCTTCGGCGAGCCCGTCAGACGACATCGCCGGGAGCGTGGACATCACCGCGCTGCTGGAGCGCGGGCGGGCCATGTCGGCACCGGTGCTGCGTGCCGCCGTCGACCGCCTCGCCCCTCCCATGGACACCGTCGCCTCCTACCACTTCGGCTGGATCGACGCCGAGGGCCGCCCGGCCGCGGGCGACGGCGGAAAGGCCGTGAGGCCCGCGCTCGCGCTGCTGTCCGCCGAGGCCGCCGGAGCCGCGCCCGAGGTCGGTGTCCCCGGTGCCGTCGCCGTGGAACTGGTCCACAACTTCTCGCTGCTGCACGACGATCTGATGGACGGCGACGAGCAGCGCCGCCACCGCGACACCGTGTGGAAGGTGCACGGGCCCGCCCAGGCCATCCTCGTCGGCGACGCGCTGTTCGCGCTGGCGAACGAGGTCCTGCTGGAGCTGGGCACCGCCGAGGCGGGCCGCGCCACCCGCCGGCTGACCACCGCCACCCGCAAACTCATCGACGGCCAGGCCCAGGACATCTCCTACGAGCACCGCGAGCGGGTCACCGTCGAGGAGTGCCTGGAGATGGAGGGCAACAAGACGGGCGCGCTGCTCGCCTGCGCCGTCTCCATCGGCGCCGTCCTCGGCGGTGCGGACGACCGCACGGCCGACACGCTGGAGAAGTACGGCTACCACCTCGGCCTCGCCTTCCAGGCCGTCGACGATCTGCTCGGCATCTGGGGCGACCCGGTCGCCACCGGCAAGCAGACGTGGAGCGATCTGCGCCAGCGCAAGAAGTCCCTTCCGGTCGTCGCCGCGCTCGCCGCGGGAGGACCGGCCTCACAGCGTCTCGGGGAGCTGCTCGCGGCCGACGCCAAGAGCAACGACTTCGACAGCTTCTCCGAGGAGGAGTTCGCCACCAGGGCGGCCCTCATCGAGCGGGCGGGCGGGCGGGAGTGGACCTCCCAGGAGGCCCGCCGCCAGCACACCGTCGCCATCGAGGCCCTGAACGGCATCGGCATGCCCGACCGGGTCCGGGCGCAGCTGGTCGCGCTCGCCGACTTCGTCGTCGTACGGAAGCGATGACGTCCCTCCCGCGCCACCCGATCCCCATGAGAGAGATGATCGCTATCGCGTCCACCGACATACCCATCGCAGTCGCCGGCCGGTGACCGGATAACCGTTTCACCAGCCGACGGAGACCCCACCACAGCAGAGCACGCCTTACTGCACCGAAGGGGAAGCCATGACAGCGACGACCGACGGAAGCAGCGGGCCCGTCCGGGCCCGCGCAGCCTCGGCCAGTGAGACCACATCCATCCCAACCCCAGTCAGAAGCAGCTCCGCGAGCGATCCGCCCGAGATCGCACGACGGGCCGCCGAACGATCCGTCGAGTATCTGCTCGGCAAACAGGACGCCCAGGGTTGGTGGAAGGGCGACCTGGAAACCAATGTGACCATGGACGCCGAGGACCTGCTGCTCCGCGAGTTCCTCGGTATCCGTGACACCCGCACCACCGCCGCCGCCGCCCGCTTCATCCGGGGGCAGCAGCGCGACGACGGCACCTGGGCCACCTTCCACGGCGGCCCCGGCGAGATCTCCACCACCATCGAGGCGTACGTCGCGCTCAGACTGGCCGGCGACCGCCCCGACGACCCCCATATGGCCCGTGCCTCCGCGTGGATCCGGGAGCAGGGCGGCATGGCGGCGAGCCGGGTCTTCACCCGGATCTGGCTCGCGCTGTTCGGCTGGTGGAAGTGGGAGGACCTCCCCGAGGTGCCGCCCGAGCTGATCTTCCTGCCCACGTGGTTCCCGCTCAACATCTACGACTTCGGCTGCTGGGCCCGGCAGACCATCGTGCCGCTCACCGTCGTCTCCGCGAAGCGGCCGGTACGGCCCGCGCCCTTCGCCCTCGACGAGCTGCACACCGATCCCCGGGTGCCCAACCCGCCGAGGGCGATGGCACCCGCGATGAGCTGGGACGGCTTCTTCCAGCGCGCGGACAGGGCACTGCACCTCTACCACCGGATCGCGCCGCGGCGGGTGCGCTCGGTGGCGATGAACGCCGCCGCCCGGTGGATCGTCGAGCGCCAGGAGAGCGACGGCTGCTGGGGCGGCATCCAGCCGCCCGCCGTCTACTCGATCATCGCCCTGCATCTGCTGGGCTACGACCTCGGCCACCCGGTCATGAAGGCCGGGCTGGAGTCGCTGGACCGCTTCGCGATCTGGCGCGAGGACGGTCCCTCGGGCGCCCCCGTCCGGATGATCGAGGCATGTCAGTCGCCCGTCTGGGACACCTGCCTCGCCACGGTCGCGCTCGCCGACGCGGGCGTCCCCGCCGATCACCCGGCGCTCGTCAGGGCCGCGGACTGGATGCTCGGCGAGGAGATCTCCCGGCCGGGCGACTGGGCCGTGCGCAGGCCCCGTCTCGCGCCCGGCGGCTGGGCGTTCGAGTTCCACAACGACAACTACCCCGACATCGACGACACCGCCGAGGTGATCCTCGCACTGCGCAGGGTCCGCCATCCCGACCCGGCCCGGGTGGACGCCGCCGTGGCGCGCGGCGGGCGCTGGACGCTCGGCATGCAGTCCCGCAACGGCGCCTGGGGAGCGTTTGACGCCGACAACACCAGCGAGTTCCCCAACCGGCTGCCGTTCTGCGACTTCGGCAAGGTGGTCGATCCGCCGTCGGCGGACGTCACCGCCCACGTCGTGGAGATGCTCGCCCACGAGGGCCGGGCCCACCACCCGGCCGCCCGGCGCGGCATCGAGTGGCTCCTCGCCGAACAGGAGCCCAACGGCGCCTGGTTCGGACGCTGGGGAGTCAACTACCTGTACGGAACGGGCTCGGTGCTCCCGGCGCTCACCGCCGCCGGTGTGCTCACCTCCCACCCGGCGATCCGCCGCGCGGTCCGCTGGCTGGAGACCGTGCAGAACGCGGACGGCGGCTGGGGCGAGGACCTGCGCTCGTACAGCCAGGACGAGTGGATCGGCCAGGGCGCGTCCACCGCCTCCCAGACGGCCTGGGCCCTCCTCGCGCTCCTCGCGGCGGGAGAGCGGGACAGCAAGTCGGTGGAGCGGGGAGTCGGCTGGCTCGCGGAGACCCAGCGCGCCGACGGGTCCTGGGACGAGCCCCAGTTCACCGGCACGGGCTTCCCCTGGGACTTCTCCATCAACTATCACCTCTACCGGCAGGTCTTCCCCCTCACCGCGCTCGGCCGCTATGTGTACGGGGAACCCGCCGTCGCCCGCAGCGGCAAGGGGGGCTGATGGAGGCATCCCCGGGGCCGTCAGGCCCCCGTGCGCCGCTGCTGATCGCCTGTGCGCTCGGCATCGAGAGACTCGCCCTGCGCGGCGGCGACCACAGCGGCGCCCGGGGGCCGGTGACCGTGCTCCGCACGGGAATGGGCCCGCGCAACGCGGAGCGGGCCGTGCGAGGCGCACTGACCGGAAGCCCGCTGCGGGACGCGGCGGTCGTCGCGTCGGGTTTCTGCGCCGGACTCGCCCCCGGAATGCACCCCGGGGATCTGGTGATCGCGGGCGAGACCCGGCTGGCCGGCTCCGCGACGGTCTGCACGGACACGGAGCTGCTGGTCGGCGCCGTGTCCCGGGCCGTGCCGGGACGTCAGGTGCACACCGGTCCGCTCATCGGCTCGGACCATGTGGTCCGCGGCCCCGAGCGGGCGGAACTGCGGGCCACCGGAGCCGTCGCGGTCGACATGGAGTCGGCCGTGACTCTCCACGCGGCCCTGGAGACCGGGCCCCGCCCGGTTGCGGCCGTCCGAGTGGTCGTGGACGCTCCAGAGCATGAACTCGTCCGTATCGGCACAGTGCGCGGTGGAATATCAGCTTTCCGTGTTCTTCGTGCTGTACTACCCGCTCTTCATGAATGGCACCGTTCTTTGCTGCTCCCCAGGAGGTGAGCTAGATGGCCATGCCACTCCGTCAGACCATCCGGGTCGGGACCTACCTCTTTGAACAGAAGCTCCGCAAACGCGAGAAGTTCCCCCTCATCGTCGAACTGGAACCGCTCTTCGCCTGCAATCTGAAGTGCGAGGGCTGCGGAAAGATCCAGCACCCGGCCGGAGTGCTGAAGCAGCGGATGCCTGTCGCGCAGGCGGTGGGCGCCGTGCTGGAATCCGGTGCGCCGATGGTCTCCATCGCCGGCGGAGAGCCGCTGATGCATCCTCAGATCGACGAGATCGTACGCCAGTTGGTGGCCAGGAAGAAGTACGTCTTCCTCTGCACCAATGCCATGCTGCTCCGCAAGAAGATCGAGAAATTCACCCCGTCCCGGTACTTCGCCTTCGCCGTCCACATCGACGGCCTCCGGGAGCGGCACGACGAGTCGGTTGCCAAGGAGGGGGTGTTCGACGAGGCCGTCGAGGCGATCAAGGAGGCCCAGCGGCGCGGCTTCCGGGTCACCACCAACTCGACCTTCTTCAACACCGACACCCCGCAGACCGTCATCGAGGTGCTGAACTACCTCAACGACGAGCTGAAGGTGGACGAGATGATGATCTCGCCCGCGTACGCCTACGAGAAGGCACCCGACCAGGAGCACTTCCTCGGCGTGGACCAGACCCGCGAACTGTTCAAGAAGTCCTTCGCGGGCGGCAACCGGCGGCGCTGGCGGCTCAACCACTCCCCCCTCTTCCTGGACTTCCTGGAGGGCAAGGCGGACTTCCCCTGCACGGCCTGGGCGATCCCCAACTACTCGCTCTTCGGCTGGCAGCGCCCCTGCTATCTGATGAGCGACGGTTACGTCCCGACCTACCGCGAGCTCATCGAGGAGACCGACTGGGACAAGTACGGCCGCGGCAAGGACCCGCGCTGCGCCAACTGCATGGCGCACTGCGGCTACGAGCCCACCGCCGTCCTCGCCACCATGGGCTCCCTCAAGGAGTCCATCAGGGCCGCACGGGAAACCGTCACGGGAAACCGCGGGTGATGTGATGTCAGCAGCAGGGCCGGTCTCTCTGGGGCTGCCCGCCGCACCGCCCCGGCCGATCGCGATGCGCCGCACCTCGCGGCGCATCGAGGTCGGTCCGGTGGCTGTGGGTGGTGATGCGCCGGTGTCGGTGCAGTCGATGACGACGACGCGTACGTCGGATGTGGGTGCGACGTTGCAGCAGATCGCGGAGTT